>JAGGVC010000029.1 GCA_021158185.1 bacterium
CCGATGCTCATTATTTTCCTGAATTCGAGCTTGACCGCCATCCCGACCTCGACGGCCTTTATATCTACGTCCGTGAGCATGCAGTTTATGCGCACGCCTTCCTCAAGCTCGACGATCGCGTTGACGTAAGGTGTTTCGTCCTTGAATTGGCTTGGGCCAACGTGGATAACCGTATAAGAAACGACCTTGCCGCGATCCGACAGCCGCACAACTTCGAAGTCCTCGCAGTGACCGTCCTCGACACTGCCGACCTTGCGCGGAGGAAAGAATATCTTGCCGGTTTTCTTGCATTTCGCCGCTTCCAGGCGGTACCTCTGAGGAATCGACCTATGATAACGTGCCGGTGTCTGCATCACTCCACCACCTCCAGGATTGTTGCGACAGAGCTTCCGCCTGTGCCGCCCATATTCTGTGCAAGGCCGCATTTCGCGCCTTCCACCTGTCGCTCGTCCGCATCGCCGCGAAGCTGTTTTACAAGCTCGTAGATCTGCCCGATGCCGGTCGCGCCGACGGGATGCCCCTTGCTTTTTAGGCCGCCCGATACGTTGACGGGAATCCTGCCGCCGCGCCTGGTTACGCCTTCCAGCGTCGCAGGGCCCGCTTCGCCGGGCTTGAAGAATCCCATCGCTTCGAGTACGCAAATCTCGGCAATCGTGAAACAGTCATGCGCCTCGATGAGATCGATGTCTGCGTGTTTCTTCTCAGCCTTCGCCATCGCCTTTTCAGCGGAAACCTTCACCGCGTTGAACGCACATAAGTCATCGCGGTGCGCAATCTGGATCGAATCCGTTGCACTCGCGATTCCGGAGATCTTTACGATTGGCTTGTCGGTCAAATCCTTCGCCATTTCAAGCGGGCAGAGAATGGCCGCGGCAGCGCCGTCGGTTATCGGGCTGCAATCGAGAATGTGCAGCGGATCCGCGACCATCACGCTTCCAAGCACCTGCTCGCGGGTAATCTCCATCTGGAACTGAGCGTTCGGATTCCTGCTTCCGTGCCAGTGGTTTTTGACCGCAACCTCGGCCAGCATCTCCGGTGTAGTCCCATAGCGCCGCATATGGTCACGTGCGACCAGCGCGTACAGGCCGGGGAACGTCGCACCGTTGTATGCCTCGTATTCCATATCCGCGGCTGTCGAAAGCGCGTACGTCGCCTCGTCGCCGCCGACATCCGTCATCTTTTCGACGCCGCTCACGAGCACTATGTCACTTTCACCGCTCGCAACGTCGAGCCATCCGCAGCGCAGTGCTAAACCGCCAGACGCGCACGCGCTCTCAACGCGCGTTGCACTCGCCGGCAGCACCCCAAGGTAGTCGGCGAGAAGGCTCGCTATGTGCTCCTGCCCGACGAAAAGTCCGCTCGACATGCAACCGATGTACATCGAGTCGATCCCTTTCACGCCTGCGTCTTTTATCGCTGGAAGGGCGGCGGTGACGAAGATATCGCGCAGCGAATCACTCCACAGCTCCCCCCATTTGTTCATTCCGATTCCGATTATCGCAACGTCTCTCATTATCAGCCCTCCTAGTCCTCGATCTTCCTTATTTTGCCGCGGAACTTGGCGTAAGTGCCGTAATCGATGTAAATCTTGTTCTCATCCAACATAGCACGGGTGTGATCCGCCTTGTTCTGCATTTCCGTGATTCGGTCGGTAACCGTGAAGATGAACGCGTCGCTTCCGGCGCCGCTGCCGTAGCTTGTCATCAGTATTTTCTCGCCGGGCTTCGCCACATCGAGGATCGCGGTAAGGCCGATCGGGGATGCTCCGCTGTAAGTGTTGCCAAGCCAGGGAACGAGCCAGCCGGTAAGGTGCTGCTCCTTCGTGAAACCGAGCATCTTCGCCGTGCGCGCAGGGAACTTCCCGTTCGGCTGGTGGAAGACGCAATGTGCGAAATCCTCCGGCTTCATCCCCGCCATCTCCATTATGCGCTTCGATGCGGGAATGACTGTTGCGAAATACGCTGGCTCACCAGTGAATCTGCTTCCGTGACGTGGGTAATGCTCGTACTCGCGCCGCCAGAAATCGGGCGTATCGGTCGTCCAGCTGTACGTATAGTCAACCGTGGCAACCTCGTTTCCCTCGCCGAAGATGAACGCCGCGGCGCCCGCGCTCGCACTGTATTCCAGCGCATCGCCAGGAGCGCCCTGGGATGTGTCGGCACCGATCGCAAGCGCATATTTAACCGTCTTGGCTTTCACTTCGCTGAAACCCACGAACATCGCCTCGCTGCCAGCCTTGCACGCGAACTCGAAATCCGCAACGTGCAGAGACGGACACGCGCCGATGACTTCGGCGACGAGCGTACCGGACGGCTTCACGGCATACGGATGCGACTCGCTTCCAACGTAGATGCTGCCGATCTCCGCAGGATCGATACCAGCACGGATCACAGCGCGCTTCGCTGCCTCTGTGGAGAGCGTAATCGTATCCTGGTCGGGGCCTGGTACGCTCTTTTCGTAAAGCAACAACCCCCGCTTGTAGCTCGGCGCATCCGCTCCCCATACCTTGGCAATCTCTTCCACTTTGATGCGGTAGCGCGGGATATGCGCACCCCATCCGATAATTCCAGCCATATCAAAACCTCGCTTTCGTGTGGTTTGAACTAAAAGTTCGCCGAAGAATCAACAATGCAAACTGCCCTCGAATTATATGAAAGCTCAACTGTTATGTCAACGCAATTTCTTTTGTGAACGGATGTTGGCGATTGCGATCCGAAATCACGCTCAATTCTCGGATGAAATCCTTCACGAAAAATGGACGCCCGCGTTTGAGCGCTCCCGACTCGTTCAAACAACACACAAATCAGTTTGCAGCGTATAATTACGCAGGTGTACCTATGCTTAAGATCGGCTCAGGCAGGTTTTGCGGACGAAACATCGAAGCCCCTCCCGGGCGCGGTACGAGGCCGCCGCTTGCCCGCATACGAAAGGCCGTGATGGACACGCTTCGACCTTACATTGACGGTGCGATGACGCTCGACCTCTTCGGCGGAAGTGGGAGCTATTCGTTCGAGTCGCTTTCAAACGGCGCCGCGCGCGCGACTATTATCGAACTGAGCGGAGAAGCGGCGCGTGTGATTTCAGGAAACGCAAGATTCCTCGATGTTGAAAGCCAAATGGAGCTTGTGCGCGGCGACGCCTTCAAGGTGATTCCAAGGCTTCATGGCGAAGGACGCTTGTTCGACGTGTTATTCATCGCACCGCCCCAGCGCAGGGAAATGGTTGTCCGGTCTCTCGAAATCCTGCGCAGTTATCCGCTTTTTAATTTGGATGCGATTATCGTCTGCCAGTTCGAAACGAAGGAAGTGGGCGATTTGGGTATGCCGCCGTTTGCCGAATTCAAGCGGAAAATCTACGGTAGAACGGAGCTTGCATTTCTCGAAATCGAACCTTAAGAGTGATAGCTGCCGGTGTGTTTTGAAAGAAGTCTCATCTTGAGCTACAGCAGGACATATACAACTAGTTTTCGCCTGCCGAACTGAATGCATTCCTCACGGGTTTCGAAACAGAGATCGATGCGGTTGCCTTTTATCGCGCCGCCGGTATCGACTGCCACGCAATAACCGTAGGTTTCCACAAACAATCTGCTTCCAAGCGGAATCACCCTCGGATCAACGGCGATGCGCCCCGGCTTCGCCTCGTATCCCATCTTCGTCAGGTTGCCCCACTTCCCGTTGCAGTCGAAGCCAGGGTAGTATGCCGTCGCTTCCACCACGAGCTTCTTCGCATACCGCGCGGGGGGAGCGATCTCGCGCGATAACAGCGGGTTGTGCAGAAGTTCCTCGAACGTGGGAGAGTAGTGCTCGCCTACGCTGACGTGCATAATCACGAGGCGCGCGTCGGCATTTTTTATTACCTCGTGCCGCTTCGATTCGCCGACGAGTTCATCGTTCCTGTAATACTTTCGTATGCTCACCCGTTCCAGCCCCGCAATCCCCGGCCTGGCCACTTCTATGCGCGTATTCTCAGGTGCAAACTCGTATTTGAACACGATGGGCGCAGGAATCTCGATTTCAATCGATGCTTCGATTGCGGAAACGCCCTTCAGCGTAACTGTACCCCCCGGCGCAAGCGGAGTCTCAGGCGAAAAGCCGAGAGATTCGGGACTGGAATTCATGCCCTCAAGCCGAAAAAGCTCGGCGATATTCTCCGGCGTGTAATCGAGTCTTACGTCTCCGCTTTCCAAGATGAGTACGATGCCTGAGGCGGAATCAGCCTGCGGTTCGTCGCCATCCTGAGCCGCAGTCTTGCCTGCACCTAAAGAAAGAGTAAGTGCCGCAATAACAATCAAAAACGGAATTGTTCCTGTACGCGTCATTGCCTGAAGATACTGAACGTCAGAATATTCTTGTCGTCGGACACCGCTATTTCGCCCGTCATTTCAGCGCCGATCTCGTCCACGACACCTGTGAAAAAAACACAGCCGCCCATTGCATCGATCAGAACGAGGCTCAGCGACGACCCCTCGACTCTTCCCCATCCGGATGCCTCCTCGATCTCGGGAATCGACGGGATGAAGATGTCCGCTTCCGCGACGCCGTCCGTGTCCACCTGGAGCGCGAGCGTTATTTCCACGCTTTCCATACCGCCCGTCGCAAGCCCCTGCCACTGGCCGTTCAGGTCGACGGGCGCGAGCCTGTCGCCTCCAGCCGAGCACGCGACGAGAAGCAAAGCTGCTGCTGCTACGAAAATCCAAATTTTCTGTGACGACCACACGGCAGGAATTTTACCACATAGTCCCTGCACGATATAAAGCGGCGCGGAATTACAGGAACTGCGTATGTATGCCGCTGCAAACTGGGCTGCAGACCGCGTAGGTGAATATTCCACAACCTGGCGATGGGGGGAGCAGGTCCGCGTACGTCGTGGAGCCGAAGCTTCGGCCCCGGAATGCAGGATTAACGCGGCATCGTAGTCGGTGTGCGCGCGGTAGAGGCTTCTGGCAGAAGCTCGCTTGGGAAATTTCGTAATGGACGGTTTCCGTGATGAAGAAAGCAGTTCTGGTTCGATTAAAGTGCGTCCCTTAGGCTGGACACATTTGCTCGTGAATAGTAGTAGTGTCATCGGAGTGTAGCAATGATATATCAAACTCGGCAGGAGGCACATACTCCAGCGTCGAGTGGAGCGCGCCCTGTCTCGGATTGTCGGTATCTCACATATCGCGTCACGGGCGACAGCATTCCCGCCCCAGTTGACAGAATCGTATTTATCGGTTACCATTTATTTGCGTCTGGGAGGAGTCGCCACGCGTCTCTTGATGGGGCTTATGCCCTAACCCCAGTCGCTTTTTTTTGGCAATAGCCTGTGACTGCGAGGTGATTCGTGTATCTCTGCTACATAGATGAATCTGGAACGCCTGATCTTCCGGGTAACACAAGTCATTATGTGCTTGCCGGTATTTCAATCCCTATATCGCACTGGAAGGATTGCGATACTGCCATTAACGACATCAAGGCAAAATACGGGATAATTGACGCAGAAATACACACTGCTTGGGCACTCCGTCGGTTTCAAGAGCAAACGGTAATACAGAATTTTGATCAGATGAATTGGAATGAAAGAAGATATGAGGTTGAAAGATTGAGGAAGGAGGAGTTATTGCGACTTCAGAAGGTGAATCGCAGCCTGTACAAGCAAACAAAGAAAAACTACAAAAATACCGATAGCTACAAGCATCTTTCGTACAGTGAACGAAGAGAAATGATTATAGATGTTGCCACGTGCATATCAAAATGGGGAAATGCCAGGCTTTTCGCGGAATGCGTGGATAAGATACATTTCGATCCTATTCGCGCTCAGAAAACGGTTGATGAACAGTCATTCGAGCAAGTTGTCTCTCGATTCGAGGCGTACCTCCAGTTGATATCACATAGCTATGAAGTCCCACTATATGGTCTGCTTATTCACGACAACAATGAAACTGTGGCGAAACGTCATACTGAACTGATGAAGCGTTTTCACGAAAGGGGCACTTTATGGACAGAAGTGAATCGAATTATTGAAACCCCGCTATTTGTTGATAGTCAGCTTACAGGTATGATTCAAATCGCCGACCTCTGTGCGTACGCTTTAAGACGATACCTCGAGAACCAAGAAGACGATTTGTTCGATCTTGTTTTTGCGCGGGCAGACAGAAAGGGTGATACTGTTGTCGGAGTAAGGCATTTCACCCAACCGGATTGTACATGCAAAATATGTCTTTCACACAGAAAGCAGGTATGAACGGATGGAAATTGCTACGGCAGTCCCGAAACGGCTGAGGAAGTAGCGAAGGTTTTTTGTCTTTGGTACTGCATATTTTCATGTGCGCGCAAAAGCGCGTGATCTACGGTTCGCGTACGCGATCTGCGGCATTTCATTTACTTGTGCACCCGACTTAGCCACCGCGCAACTACTCGCGCATGATCTCGTCGAGAATCGCTTTGGCCTTCATCGTGTCGGCTGTTCCGAGCATTCGTGCGAGTTCCTCGCGGCGGGGATGGCCTTCCAGCTCGGTGATGATGATGTGGCTCGCGAGCCGCAACCCTGTATCAGGGGCATCTGAATGCTTCGCAGGTGTTTCCGCTTTCTTCTCCAAAATGTCCTTTGTTACAGCGAAATGCCTGTCAGCGCGCCCCGCGACCTGGGCGAGGTGCGTTACTGCTATGACCTGGCGGACGTTTGCCACATCGGTGAGTACATCCGCCACAGCCTGCGAAGTCAGCCCGCCTACGCCCGCCTCGATTTCGTCGAACATAAGCACGGGTGTACTCGTGTGCTCCGCGAGCGCTGCGGTTATCGCCAGCATCAGCCTGCTCATTTCTCCGCCAGACGCCACTCGTGCTAGCGGACGTGCGGGCTCATCCGGATTGAGCGATACGAGAAATTCGATGTCGTCATATCCCGCCTCGCGAAAACTGGATGTAGAATTGCTCGCATTGGGGTTTGATGCCGCATCAATACTGGATTCTTCGGATGAATCCGCGTCGTAGTCAAGAAAATCGAGGAATCCTGCGACTTCGAAATGCGAATGTGCGAAATCGAGTCTCTCCAGGAATTCCGATACGCGCTTTTCGAGAACCTTCGCCGCGCGCGTACGCGATTTCGACATCGCGCGCGCGATCCGGTCGCATTCAGCCGCGCACGACTCAAGTTCGCGCGCGACGTTCTGACGGTCGAAGTCGCCGCCTGAGAGTGAGCCTAGCTCGTCCGCGCGGGTTTCAAGTTCTGCTGCGAGTCCGTCGGGAGTCGTTCCGTATTTCACCGAAAGCCTGTCTATCCCCGCAAGCCGCGATTGAATGCGTTCGAGTTCCACGGGATCGGCTTTCAATACTGACAAGAGCTTCACGGCGCTCGATTCCACCTCGCCAAGTCCCGCCTCCATCTTATCCAGTTCTTCCGCAAGGAGCATCCATTGCTCGCCCGACTCACTGTCCCTTCCGAGAAGTTCCGAAAGCGAACGAGCAGCCGACGCCGCATCCACGAGGCGTTCACGTACGCCTGCTGCACCATCGTTTCTCTGCGCGCCTTCACCTTCACCAGCGATGATTTCACGTGTGCGCTCGGCTTCTTCCATTATGCGGTTTGCGTTTGCAAGCACGGTTTTCATTTCCGAAAGACGCTCGTGCTCGTGAGGCTCCACGGCTAGTTCGCGAAGCTCGGAGATTTCGATTTCGAGAAGCCTCACCTTTGCATTTCGCGCCGCTTCGCCACGGTCGATTATCTCCAACTGCTTAGACAGCGCAAGATATTTTCCGCGCGCGGTTTTGTATTCCTCAAGCAGTTTCGCGTGCGCGTTATCGCCGAACGCGTCCAGAATCGCGCGGTGCGCGCGCGGCGTAAGGAGCTGCCGGTTTTCGGCCTGCCCCGAGTAATCGAGAAGCGCCGCTGAAAGCTCCCGCGCAGCCTGCGTACTGATTTTCTCGCCGTCGAGAAGGATGCGCCCGCTTCCGCCCGGCCTTGCGATACGATCCAGCGTGTGCTCACCCTTCTTGAGCCGCACAAGCCCCTGCAAATTCAAATCATTTTTTACATCGAAGCTCAGTTTGACCCTGCATCTCCCGCCCGATGCCGGAAAGATCTGCGACGATGCGCGCGCGCCCAGTGCGAAGTCGATCGCGTCGAGGAGAAGCGTCTTGCCCGCGCCTGTTTCGCCCGAAACTGCGTTGAAACGACCCGAAAACTCGACGGCCATATCCTCGATCAGGCTGTACCGCTCGATTTCAACCCTCGAAAGCACAGCGGGATTATAGCAGTAAGAATTGCTTTCCGATTGCATAATCACAATGCTCCCGCCCGGCGATGCGCCGGTAATTAGGTTCATCCATGTGGTTGTTTTATTCATGGTAAAATATCTGTGATAGTAGAGTTAAACGCGATCTGTGCCGATTATCATTCTCGGAAAAAATGGTGAGTATCTATGGACGGCGATAGGAATAAAGGGAACGATATGCCGGGCGATGAGGAGGATTCGCGGGATGCGGTGAAGAAGCCCAAGCCTGAGAAGAGCGGTAAGTCCGAATCATCCCGCAGGCGCCGGGGAAAAGGGCGGGTCATTTGGTTCGTCGTCGGCATCGTTATCGTTGCCGCACTGATTATCAACTCGTGGCTCGTGAACCGAAGGCTCTACGCTCCGACACCCTACGGCGCATTCCATAAGCTCGCGGATGTGTTAGGCCCAAAAATCACCCTTAAAAGGATAATTACTGGCCTTATTGCAGAATTCGTGCCATCTCAAGAAGACTACAAGACCGCGGTTTTGGAAAAGGAATTAAATAGGTTTGATGAGAAGTACGGCCATATGTCCGAATACTGGGAGATGCGAAAACGTACGCCGGAGATGACGGATCTGGAGTGCTACGAGCGTGCGCTCGAAATTGCGCCTGATGTCCCTGACGTGGTCTACTTAAAGGCTTTGGCTGAATTCAAAGCGATAGATGATTCATTTCCCAAGAACAAAAACGCGCAGTGGAAACCCGAATGGGATACGCTTAAACTCGATGCGATACGGCATGCAA
>JAGGVC010000128.1 GCA_021158185.1 bacterium
ACGGTCGTGGCTGACGAGCAGCACGGTGCCTGCGAAGTCCGCAAGCGCCGCCTCGATCATCTCGAAGCTCGGAATATCGAAATGGTTCGTCGGCTCGTCGAGAAACAGCAGGTTCGGCCGTGAATACAGCAGCTTTGCCAGAGCCAGCCTGCGCTTCTCACCGCCGGACAGCTCCCCGGCGAGCTTGAACACATCGTCGCCGCAGAACAGGTAGCGCGCAAGCTCACCCCTCAGCGCGGGATTGTCGAGCGCGGGCGCAGCCTTCCTGAACTCGTCCATCACGGTTAGGTCGGGCGACAGGTCCAGCGATTCCTGCGAAAGGTGTGTGAAATGCACGTTCGCACCGAAGCTTATCCGGCCTTTGACGGGCTTCATTGTGCGCGCCAGTATGTTCAGAAGCGTGCTTTTGCCGCAGCCGTTCGGTCCGATGATACCTACCTTGTCGCCGCGCGAGATGCTGAACGAAAGGTCGTTGAATAACCATTCACCGTCGCCGAACCGATGCGAAAGAAGGTCCGCCCTCAGGACTTCCTCGCCCGTGCGCGCAGCCCCGTCAAGATCGAATTTGAGCGTGCGCGCATCGCCGACCGCCTCGATCCGCTTCAGTCTTGCGAGATGCTTGCGGCGTCCGCGCGCCTGGCGCGTGTTCTGACCCGCGATGTTTCGCCTGATGTATTCCTCGGTACGCTTGATGTATTCCTGCTGTGCTTCATATTCCGCTCGCTGGCGCTCGATCCGGTCGAGGCGCTGAATCCTGAACGCGTCGTAATTCCCGCGGTACGTGAAAAGCTTTTCCTGGTCAAGCTCCCAGACGTATTGTGCGACGCGGTTCAGAAAATAACGGTCGTGGCTTACGGCGAGTACCGCGCAGGGGGCCTTGCAGAGAAAGTTTTCGAGAAACCGCCTGCCCTCGAGGTCGAGGTGGTTGTTCGGTTCGTCGAGAAGAAACAGATCTGGGCGTTCGAGCAGGAGGCGCGCAAGCCCAACCTTCTGTTTCTGGCCGCCGCTCATCGTGGAAACAGGCTGACTGAACTGGTCTTCCGTGAATCCCACGCCCATGAGAACGCGCTTTATTTCAAGCTCGCGTTCGTACCCGCCGAGCGTTTCGAACCTGTGCTGAAGGCTGCCGAGTTTGCCGACGAGTGTACGCTTGGTTTCATTCTCAAGCCCGGGCCCCGCAAGAATGGTCGTCAACTCGTCTATGCGTGCTGAAAGCTCGTCGATTTCGGCAGTCGCCTCCTCCATCTCCTCGAACAGCGTGCGTGCAGATGACGAGTTGCTTTCTGCGTAAATCTGTTTCAAGAAGCCGACGCGCGCACTGCGCTTCATATCGAGTCTGCCGCGATCGAGGCTCATTTCACGCGCGATGATGCGAAGGAGCGTGGTCTTGCCGCTGCCGTTCGGCCCGACAAACCCGATCCGCTGCCCGGGATGGATAATGGCGTTGATGCCGTCAACCAGCACGACATCGCCGAATCCGATCCGCCCGCCGTTAATCGCAACGATAGACATGGAATCAGGATTGTACCCCGAACGGCGGCAACCGTGGTTCCGATGCGCTGTGATCGCACTTTTTGGCGCCGATCACCAATCGCAATCGGAGCCGCTGATGATGCGGGCTTTGAACATCGATTGCGCTTGATTCATCCGACAACCCGCATATCAGCTACTACGACTGGATAAACTACGATCTCAAATACGCGTATTTGGGGCCGTAGGCCATGAACGAATTATGAGTGCAGAGCGTGCCCTGAAGAACGCTGTCCACCCCGGGCAAACACATAGGCGTCCGGGATCCCCGCCATTACAGGCATCGATCTAGTGATTGAGTACGAGTCGGGTATACTCTATCTGTGGACAAGATGGAAAACTCGAAGCTTGAGATAATCTTCGAAGTTGAAGAGGACCCGGATGGCGGGTACGTCACTGCGGCGCTGGGCGAGTCAATCGTCACCCAAGCGGATGACCTGGACAAACTCAGGGTGAACGTACGCGAGGCCGTCAAGTGCCACTTCGACGGGCGCGGCAAGCCGCCATCGGTAATCCGTCTGCATTTCGTTAGACAGGAAGTGCTCGCACTGTGAAGCTGCCTCCAGGCATGGAATTCACGCCGTTTCACGCGCGGCTCAAATTTGAACCTTCCGCGATTCTCCCGCTCCAAGCCTTTCAGTTCAGGTAGAACTTGAGCGTAATTACCATCGTTAGGCTTGATTTGCCCAGTTCGGACGGGATTCCCTTGAAGGGCGCGGCGTTTTTGACCGCGGCGACCGCCGCACTGTCGAGTTCCGAATAGCCGCTCGATGCCGCGACGCTCACGCCCGAAACCCCGCCTGAGGAGTTGACCGTGAATCTGACTTTGACGCTTCCTTCGTGCTCCAGTCGCTCGGCCTGCTCGGGGTAATACTTGCGCGCGTATATCTTCGATTTTACGTTTCCTATATAGCTGTTCCTAATCGCGGAAACGTCTATTTCCGGCTCACGCTCAGGCTCGGTTTCGGGCTCCGGGGCTGGCGGAGTTTCAGGCTCAACTCCCAGACCAGATTCATCGCCCGTGCCTCCCGGTACACCGCCGGGAATGCCACCCTGTTCACCTGCCGGATCGGGATTTATTACAGGCTCATCGCCCGACAGCACATCATCGGGAATTTCCAAGGGTGGAGGCGGCATTTCCTGCTCATCGAGCTTCGGCTTCGGCTTTTCCTTTTTTTCTTCAGTTTTCTCGCGATGCGCAGGCGAGGGCTTTTCCTTCTCCGGTTCCGGCTCAGCCACGGGCGGTTTCGGCTTTTCAATGAGGTTAAGGATCAGCGATGTCTGTGCGACATACGGCAGGATATCCGGCATCTTGAGCCAGGCGAGCAGAAGCGCATGCAAAACCACGCTTGCAGTAAGCACCCAGATTTTCCATCCAGCGCCTTTCATGCTAGGACTCACCGCCGGAAGATTCATCGGGCCGCGGGGTCTCGGCTTCGAGCGCGACCGTCTTCAATCCCGCCGCACGCACTGCGTCGATCGCGCGGATGACGTATTCCACCGGAACCGTTTTATCTGCCCTTATTCGCACGATTTCGGGATGATCGCTCTCCTTTGCGTCTTTAAGCGCGGTGATCAGATTCTCCCACTGCACTTGACTTTCGCCGATGAACAGGTTCAATTCCCTGTCGATGGCGAGATGAATCGAGCGCTCTTCCCGCAAGTCCGCGCTCACGCTCTTCGGCAGATCCACGTCAATCGTGGGCGAGAGAAACTTGGTCACGAGCATAAAGAAGATGAGGAGAAGAAAAACGATGTCGATGAGCGGTGAGATCATCACACCCGACGCGGGAAGAAGCTTCCGTCTCTGTACCCGTAACGCTCTCAATCAGAACACCCCCCAGTCCCTGCGCTTGAACAGCTTCTCGACGCGGGTAATCGCAAGCGAGAGCCAGGTTTCGTACTTGGCCACGCGGCTCGCGAAGAACATATACGCGATGAGAGCGGGGATGGCAACAGTCATACCTGCCGCGGTTGTAATCATCGCTTCCCAGATTCCGCCCGCAAGATCGCCCGGGTTCACCTGTCCCTGAAGGTTCTGAATCCTTACGAACGCTTGGATCATCCCAGTCACTGTTCCTAGAAGCCCAAGCAGTGGTGCGGTCTGAGCGATGATGTTGAGAGCTGTAAGATTGTGCTGCGCGTTCTCCAAGTGTTTTTCGAGTGCGAGGCTGATGCTTTCGAGATGCAACTCACGCTCGTCCCTGGCAAGAAGGATCTCTGCAATAAGTGGATCGTCATCATCCAGATTCATCCTGTCTGCCTCGCCATCATCGCTCGCGCAGGCCTGTTCGAGTGAACGCCTGTACTTCGGCATAGTCACCGCGAAGAACACGATGCGCTCGACGATGAAGTAGAGCGCGGCCGCGCTCATAGCAAGAATCGGCCAGATGAAAATCCCGCCTTTGTTTATGAGTTCCATTACAAATTACCTCTGAGTCCGTCAAACCGCGGCAGGCCGCGACACGGAATATCTTAAGCGATTACAACGCCGATCAAAAATGCCT
Source organism: bacterium (assembly GCA_021158185.1). Classification (GTDB taxonomy): domain Bacteria; phylum 4484-113; class 4484-113; order JAGGVC01; family JAGGVC01; genus JAGGVC01. The sequence goes on from JAGGVC010000128.1 coordinate 4,038, forward strand.
GACTATTTCGATCTGCCATTCGAAGCCGGGCTTCGGGCCATACCTTCTGTCAACCTTATCGAGGACATTCAGAAGGTGAACCTTGAATTCCCAGTCATCCGGATTGTATCCGAAATGCAGGTCGAAAGTAGTGAAAGCCGGCGCTTCGGTCTCGTTTTCAAGGTCGGTGAATCTCTTTGCAGTGTGTCGCAAAAACGCCTCTGCATTGAAATCGCTACGAGAGTAGTTCAGTGCGCCGCGGTAGTCCCACTGCGGCGAATTCGGCAGGCGGTTGCCAGTGTCGTTGTCGGTCGCATCAGTGAAAAGCGCGTTTACGCTCATCCGCCAGTTCTCGTCGAACTTGCGCCCCCAGCCAAGCTCAACGCCCTGCGTGAGCGCGTTCTCGATGTTCTGCGTGCGGAAAACCCAGGGGCTTTCGCTGATCTCGACCGCCTCGATAAGATTCGCAACCTCGTTTCTGAATAGCGTTACGCGAACCTGATCGTTTTTCGTAGGCCTTGCATCAAAGCTCAACTGATAGCCGGTGGATGTTTCCGGCGAAAGGTCGGGATTTCCCTCCACCCGGTATCCAAATGGGCTATTGAAATCGAAATACAGTTCTCGTAGCCCCGGCGATCTGAACCCGCGGGATATTCCGCCTCGCACATCGATCCCGTCGTTCGGACGCCAGCGGAATCCGATACGGGGACTCACGCGCGCACCGTACTCGCTGTTGTCATCGGCCCGCGCACCCCATATCCACGTCCATGTCGGGCTTATCTTCCATTCGTGCTGGACGAACGCGACGTTGGTGTCGTACTCCGCTCCGTTGTCTGCAACGCGATCACTCTCGATTTCATCGTGCAGACGCTGAAGCCCGGCTGTCACGATATGATCCGTTAAGTACCACATGTACTCAAGCTCGAAGTCGCGCGAGTCTTCGGTAAATGCAGTGATGTGGAATGTGTCCTCGTATCCGACTAACACACTCGAATAGCTGTGTGCGAAGCTTCCGTCGCGTATTCCCAGGATTGCAGTCTGGCCGGGTTTCACGTCCCATTCAAGTCCCAGCGAAAGCTGCAGCCTGCGTGTTTTCGTATCACCCCTGCGTGTGATGTCGGGCGGGGCGAACTTAACGCTCTGGCGAATCTCGTTGAATCGAAAGGCCGTAAACTCCAACCGGGCCGCGGGTGCGAATTTCAAGCGCCATTTTCCAAAGATGTTGTAGTGGCGCTCCTCGTCGCCGTCCGTATCGAGAGTGCGCGGGTCGAAGTCATAGCCGCCGTAGAGGAATCTCTCACAGTCTAGAAGGAGCGAGTTTCTGCCCCTTCCGAACATTGCGCCGACACCCTCGGTCTCAAGGCCGAACTTCCCGATTCCGCTTCTAAGCTCGACGGTGAGACCTTCGTCGGGCTTTCTCGTGATGATGTTGATCACGCCGCCGATCGCGTCGCTGCCGTAGAGCGTGCTCGAAGGCCCCTTGATAACCTCGATTCGCTCCACTGCCGAAAGCGGAAGCTGGTTGAAATCGATCTGCTCGAACACGCGGCCCGTTATCCGCCTGCCGTCTATCAGCACAAGCGTGAACTTCGCAGGCATTCCGAGAAGCCCGATGCTCGTGCCGCCGAAAGTTTCGGACTCGTTCATCCCGACCTTGCGGCGAAGAAGATCGAGCAGGTCTTCAGCCCCGCTCTCCTCAATCTCCTCGCGCCCGATCACTTCGATCATGGTAGGTTCGTTCTTCAGCCCTTCACCGCCGGGCTTTTCACCCTCGACTTCGACTTCGCCGAGTTCGATTTCATCTTCGGCTTCCGCAACATCTTCAGCGTCTTCGTCAGAAATCACTACTATTTCTTCTTCGCCTTCACTGGGCGTGGTGCTCTCCTCTGCATAGGCTGCAGGAACCGCGAGCAAAACTGCCGAAAGGATAAACGTCAACGATGCAACTGTCAGGCAACTCGCAATTTCGAATCTTCTGTTCATTCAAGCCTCTCCGTGATACAAACTACACGCGGCAGTAAAGCCGCACGCTTGCGATCAATGAACTGCAATGCTGAAAGGGCGGACGAACACTGCCGCCCGCCCCTTCCACGATGCTCGCTACGGCAGAAGCGACCAGTCCGCTTCCACGACGATGCCTTCGACTACAGGATTCTCCGCTGAAATCGTGATGTTCTCTTCGTATACACCGAAGTAGTTTGCCTTGTGAATATTGAAGTTGTACTGGTAGATCGACACGCTGTACTCGCCGTACACGAGATTCTTCATCTCGAACGGTGTCCCTGCCGCATCGTAGTTCGCTTCGTCAATCTTGAAGTTCCCCGGAGGCGCGCCCTGAACCGGCGGAATCGTATTTGCGCTGGCGTAAATCGAGTAATCCCATACGGGATCGCCGGTGAAAACCACCGTGCCGCGGATGATACCGTTTTCGACTTCGGGCGGATCGACGCCGAAACCCGCACCGAAGTTGTGGCTGAAAAGGTTGTGATCGAGATAGTCGATTACAACGTTCTCCGGATACTCGCCGTAAACTTCAATCTCGTGGGTCTGTGTGTCGTAGCCGAGAAGCTCGATCTGGAAGATGCCATAGCTCGTATTCTCGATATCGTAGCGGAACTGCCCGTCTTCGATCAGATCCTCGGTTACATCGAAGGTCACGCTGTTCAGCTCGTCTGGAGGTCCCTGGGAAACCGTAATATCGGTTCTCATAACGCGCACGAACACCATCCGATCCGTCGGGAAATCGCCAGCAACCTGGACGATGCCGGAGATGGTTCCGTCAAGCCCGACAGCATCCGTGGAGATCGAAGTACGGTCGGGATTGAGATCGTCAATCGTGATGGAATCGGTCTGATTCAGAACGATTGTCTTTCCGTCCACGCCTGCGGTCAAACGAACATAGTAGGAATCATAGGAAATGTCCGTGAACGAATACGCCCAATCGTCGCCGTCTGCGCTCGGCGACTGCTCGGCAACAGGGGTTGTCGCACCGTCCTTCAGAAGAACAACCTTCAAGACAGCATCTTCCGGAAGAAGGTTGTTCAGAATGAATCTGCCGGAAATCGATCCCTTATCAACGTCAGGATTGGGATTCGGGTTTGGATTCACTCCGCCTCCACCACCACAGGATGCTACGAAAAGCAACAAAGTCACTCCAAGAACAGCAAACACTCTCTTCATTAAAAAACTCCTTATTATGAAGTTGGCTCGCCGCCTGAATCAACAATGAAAACAGGCCGACGGCGCAGCTGATTATGCAGAAGCGAGGAAGATTTGTCTATACACATGTAGGTGACTATACGGTTTTATCAAGGGCTTTTCAAGTCAAAAAACTGACCGGCGGGTTTTCTGGGGAAAATAAGCGGATAACCGGGATTTTGCGGACTCTGAAAGTGATGATTTTGAACGGTTGCTTCGCGCGCGCTTTCCTAAGATGCGGAAAGTGAATCTAATTGCCCCGTGCAGATCAAGAGCGCGCGAACGTCAGGCTCTGCCCGCGATTATTCCAAATGCGGTTTGATGTTTCAGCAGCTAATTCTCGACTGCAATATTCAGCTTGAATTCGCCCGCATTCGGTGCAGTGTATGCCACAACCGATTTCCCCGGCAGCTGACCAGCATTATCTACAACGATGCTCAAGAACAGCCCCTGTGCTGTTGCGGTCGGGTCGATTGCTATGGGAGAGAGGAATCCGTCGTTTGCAAGGTCGTCGAGCGCGTACCGCGCGCCCGCGAAACCGGAGCTGTACCACGCCACAGCCGGCATCCCTGCGGAAATTCCATCCAACTTCTTTACGCCGACAGCAGGTGAGAATCCGTTATTCGCGCTCGGCGAATCCACGGGTTCGACATTCCAATCATCCGCGTCCAGCCGTGTGGCAAACATTGGACGGCTCGACGGCGCGCTCACTTTATTCTGCCATGCGATCACAGGCTCACCTGTAATTCTCTTACTGACATCGAGAAGGAGACCGTCACGCGGGTTCCCCGACGCCACAACCTCCGTCACCCATTCTTCCAGCTCGCCGTCATAATATGCGAAGCTGAGACCGGCTTCGGGATCATGCCAGGCAACGCCCTGGGTTACACCTGAACCGGCATCGAAGAAGATTAGTTCGGCTCTGAGAAGGCCGCGTTCGCCGTCGGGCGGCGCTTCGCCGGGACCGCTCATAAACGGCCTGCTGCTCGACCAGCCCGATCCGAAGTTACTAGAAATCACGACTTCCTCCGTGGTTGTATTAACATAAGTAACGTATGGTGTTGAATCCGGCGCGATCGTGAGCCTGGGAGCATCGAAGAAATGATCGTAACCATCGACTCCTGCGCGATCGACAACCTGCACATTCCCCCAGCCTGCCCCGTCGTTTTCAATGTAGAGCACTCGGGTTCCGGGATCGACTTCATCCTCGGCATGCGTCCAATCCAGGTAGCTGATGCGCGGGTTGGAGTCCGAATCGAATGCAAGGCTTGGGAATGCACCGTGAATATCGTCACCGGGATCATCCACTATCTCGGTTGTCCAAGGGCCGCTCCTCACGGGACTCGAAGCATACATCAGTGCCCCGTTTCCCTTGTCGAAATACGCAACGCCGAACGAATTGTCGGGCGCCATTGCGATTGAAGGCATGTGCCCCGTATCACCATCATCAGCAGCAGTTGTAATTGTGAAGGGTCCGACATATTCCGGAGTGGCGGTCAAGCTGACTTCGTTAGTATCCTCGTTTCCAAGCTCGTCCTGAACACGCACAGCGAAACGATAGCTTGTGTCGTTTGTAAGGTTATACACAGCTGCGAACTGATCAGAAGTAAATCCAACTCTCGGTGGAATAGCGGCTTTCGCTGCGTCGTAATCGAGCGGGCCCGAGCCGGTGTCGGTTTCCCAGTAGAAGTTGAATGTAACCGACCCGCCTTCAAGATCCAAAGCATTACCCCAGGATAGATCCACCTTCATGTTGCCTGCTGTGGCCGTTTGAAGTCCTACTACTGACGTCCAAACCGGCGGGTTGGTGTCTGCTCCCGAAATAGGAAGAGCAGTCAGGCTTTCGGTGTTCTGCGTAATATTGGGAGGCGTTGCATCATCCTGTGCACGCACACTGAACCTGTAGGACTGCCCGTTCGTGAGGCTCGGAACGATCACGTTGTCGGATGTAAGCCCTGTAATCACTTTGCCTGCGGCAATCGCTGTTTCGTAATCGAGCGGTGGGGTTCCGTCGTTGACCTCCCAGTAAACGTTGTACGTGACAGGCGGCGACATTTCATCGTCCGCTAGATACCAGCTGACACGCACGTCGCCATCGCCCGGAAGCACATCCTTGATTCCGGCTTGATCAGGTTCACGCCATTCCGGAGGAGTAAGATCCGAACTTCCGCCTGTCGTAGGCACGCCGACCATATACTCCGTATTTTCCGTCTCGTTCGCCGGATCAGCGCTGTCGGATGCCGTTGCCAGAATGCTGTACACTTGGTCGTTTTCGAGATCGGTTATCAGGTAGGGACTTGTCACATCGAATGCCCAGCCCGTAGCCTCGGTCTTGTGTACCCCGGTGTTGCCGACCTGCCAGTACACCTTGTATTGGACAGGTTCACTGTCGGCATCGGTCGCCGAGCCGAAGAAAACCCTCAACTGACTGTCGCCGCTGTCCACTTGGTACGCGCCGATCTGCTCTTCGTTATCCCACACGGGCGGTGTAATGTCAGTTTCAAGACCGGCCTCCGGAGTTGCGGTGAAAACCGTTTCCCAGCCCGTTTCGTTGCCGAGAAGGTCGTATGCCCTCACGCCGAGAAAGTAGGTTATATCGTTCTCAATGCCCTCCCCAGGATCCACTCCGAGGTAATACGGAGAGCCATTGATGCCGCGGATTTCCTCTGTCTTTTCGCTCAGCCCGATCTGCTCACCCGGCGCGTAAAGCAGCGAGTAACGAACGGGCGGACTGTCCTCATCGATTGCATGCCCAAACGAGATCTTGATGACGCCATCGCTCGGCACAGCACTGAGGATACCCCCGGGGCCTTGCCAGACTGGGGGCGTCATATCAACGTCGGTCACAACCACGTACGCGTTATTACTGGAAATGCCTTCCACCATCTCGCCGAGATCGAACGGTACAACTTTGAAGTAATACTCGCTTTCGGGATCAGCTGTATCGTCAACGTAGGTGTATTCCGATCTCCTTCCGTCTGCTGAAGGCTCTTTGCGCGGAACCGTTACATCGCCCGATCCGCTGCCCAGGAAAGGATCTGTGTAGTCAGGCGAACCGACAGCCCTTGTTCTGTAGACGCGGTAGCCGCTCAGCACGGAGAGGTAGTTTTCCGCTATCGGAGTGATATCGGAGATGCCAACTTCTAGATTCTTATCGCCGTCAACGTAGATGTCGATGTAATCATTGACTCCGTCACCCACAATATTGCCGAAGTACAGTGCGATGGGTGTTATGTCGGGGATTCCCACGTCGCCGCTGTTGTCGTAATCGCCCACGTTCAACTCTGTCCACGAGAGCGTAATCCTGTTGTTGCTCGAATGGGCGGAAAGCTGAGTCCTGTTGTCATCACCCACAGGCGCTTTGGACGGCCTCTTATTCGCTTTCTTGTCGAACGGCTCGGAATCGAAGGCAATCGTTGCAATAACACCATCGCCCGACGGCATTCCCTTTTCGGGATGAATGCGCGCTATGCCCATGGATACAACTCCGGGCAGCCACTGGCTTACAAGCGAAATGTACTCGTTCTTTTCCCCGAAAAACCCTCCTAGTTGAACCAACCTCGGATTAAGCTCCTCGTCGTTGTAGCGGATGTAAAGCAGACTGTGCGGGATGCCTGGGCTTCCTTGCACCGAGATCGTAAGCATGACTTCGCCGTCATCGAGTACGGTCTTGCTAAGCGAATAAAGCGATTGAAGCTCTTTATTGACCTGGTTCGTTTCATCAACGACGAACAGCGCGAATCCCTCGATATTTATCGCCTCATCGGTGTCGAGCGAGTACGGATCGAATGCCTCAAGCGGCTCTCCCGCGTACTCAGGCGTTTCCTGGAAGAAATTCCCAACATTCGTCGTCGGGCTTTCCTCCCCGCACCCGGCAAGGATCATCGCCAGGAAAGCAAGAACAATCGCAAACAAAAAACATCTTAACGCGCGCATAACCGCACTCCGCCGAAGCATTTTTCCGCCACAATTCAGCTGGCATTTCATTATATCCCAAACGAGCGTTCTTAACAAAGCGGTGGCCGATTCGACGCCATGAACTTGCAGATAAGCGGAGCTGTTTCGCGGTTGTTGGTACAGCTGGTAGCAGCCTACAAGGGCTACGTCAACACTTCAACATTTCCCCAAGTCGCGCGCGCGCGGTTTCGCAGTATTCTTCGCTCACGTCCACGCCGAGCCACATTCTGC
>JAGGVC010000043.1 GCA_021158185.1 bacterium
GATCCGGAAACCGGAACTCTCTCGTGGTCGTACGTGAACGCCGGGGACTGCGATCTATCCGGTGAAGTCGGCGTAAGCGATATCACGCCGATTGCGGAGCACTACTGCGAGACCGTAGAGTACGACGAGGACGGAAATCCTACGGGCGATCCCGAAACGCCTGAGGGAGCGCTCAATCATCTACTCGCGTGGATCGACTGCGATCATTCGGGCGAGATCGGCATATCCGACATCACGCCGATCGCGGAGAACTATCTCGCAGAGGTCGCGAAGTACGCGATCATCACGTCCGACGATCCCGATGCCGGCTGGCTTGAGGTTGCGTGGGCATATCCGCCCGATCCGCCGTTCGACGCGCCGCCCGCGTTCAACGTCCCGATTCCCGCGACGACGGGCGCATTCATCGCGGTGCGTCCGCTCGATTCCGATGGAAAGCCGGGCGCGGTCGGAAACATCGTAACGCTCGCCGATTTCGTACCCGCGCACGTCGAGTCGGTGTCGCCTATCAAAGGAGTCGCGGGCAGGCAGACCACTTTCACCGCGTCGGTCGTGGGGACGCCGCCTGTCGCGTACGAGTGGCATTTCGGCGGGGGCGCGGAGCCTGATGTATCGTACAAGCCCGCGCCGGTGGTTTTTCTCGATGATAGGGGCGAGTATGACGCGTCGCTTACAGTTACGAATGCGTTCGGCTCGGATACTTTCGAATTTGCGCTCTCGGTGGGCGAACCGCCGGATATCACCGATGTTCTGCCAAGAAGCGGCGTAACAGGGACTGCGGTTACGTTCAGTGCAACGGTTTCAGGAACTCCGCCGCTAACATACTCCTGGAACTTTTCTGGTTGGGCGGCGACGCCGAATACTAGCACTGCGCCATCGCCAACTGTTACGCTTGGTTTTCCCGGAGAGCATCCTGCGAGTCTGACAGTAACAAACGATTACGGCGAGGATACGTTAGAATTTACGCTGACGGTGGAAACAGCTGGCGAAGCACCGGATATCACAGATGTTCAGCCGAGAGGCGGCCTTGAGGGAACTGGGATCAGCCTCAGTGCGACGGTTGAAGGAACATTGCCTTTCACATACTCCTGGAACTTCGGTGTAGGGGCGACGCCGTATAGGAGCGCTGAGGAATCGCCAACTGTTACGCTCGGTTCACCTGGAGAATATGCTTCAAGGGTGACTGTCGAGAACGCGTATGGCGATAATACGTTCTATTTCACGCTGACGGTGGGCGAGCTGCCTGACATTACTGATGTTCAACCGCAAAACGGCGTAGCGAACTCGGAAGTTACTTTCGATGCAACGATTACCGGCACACCGCCGTTCACGTACGCATGGGATTTCGGCGGAGGAGCGACGCCCGATACATCTACTGAAGAAATCCCGACAGTCACACTCGGTGACATAAGTAGATATAGCGCAAGCCTGACTGTTGAGAATACCTATGGCTCGGACATCCTTGAGTTTGATCTACTGGTAAGACAGGACTGGCACATCGAAACCGTGGACAGCGCGGGAAATGTGGGCGGACGGTCATCGCTTGCGCTTGATTCTTCTGGATACCCGCACGTGAGCTACTATGACGATACAAACGACGATCTCAAGTACGCGTATATGGACGCATCGGGGTGGCACATCGAAACTGCCGAGAGCGAGGGTGATGTGGGCAGCAAATCATCGATTGCGCTCGATTCTTCTGGATACCCCCACGTAAGCTACTATGATTACACGCCAAACTACGATCTCAAATACGCATATATGGACGAATCGGGCTGGCACATCGAAATAGTGGACGGCGAGGGCGATGTAGGCAGCGAAACATCGATTGCGCTCGATTCTTCTGGATACCCGCACGTGGGCTACTGGGACGCTATAAACGGCGATCTCAAGTACGCATACTTGGACGTATCGGGCTGGAATATCGAAACCGTCGACAGCAAGGGATCGGTGGGCTTGTACACATCGATTGCCGTTGATTCGGGAGGATACCCGCACGTGAGCTACTGTAGCTATAATCTTTGGCCTTATATACTTGAAGATCTCAAATATGCATACATGGACGCATCGGGCTGGCACATCGAAACCGTCGACAGCGAGGGAAATGTGGGTGAGTACACATCCATTGTGCTTGATTCGGACGGATATCCGCACGTGAGCTACTTTGGCTGGTCAAACTGTGCTCTCAAATACGCGTACATGGACGAATCGGGCTGGCACATCGAAATCTTGGACAGTGGTTTGGGAATTAATGGTGGCTACTCATCGATTGCGGTTGATTCGGATGGTTACCCGCAAGTGAGTTACCTAGATGATGCAAACGATGATCTCAAATACGCATACTTGGACCCATCGGGCTGGCATATCGAAATCATGGACAACGTGGGCAGCCACTCCTCGATTGCGCTCGATTCGGGAGGATACCCGCACGTGAGCTATTATGATTGGTATAACGGCGACCTGAAGTACGCGTACCTAACTGATTAAGGGGCAGATTGCGGCGTATTGAGCGGCAACGCGGCGGTGATGACCCGCTATGGATTTCGATGCGGATACGCTTTACCTTGCGACGAGAACGCCCATCGAGGAATGACCGGGCAGATTGTGATTGAGGCTTTAAGGCCGAAAGGCCAAGGAAATAGAATTTTTGGTGGAGCGCCGGTCTCCAGTAGCACGGACGTCCCGTCTGTGGTGTTTAATTTCACAGGCTGGAAGCCTGTGCTACGTTATTTAGAGCGCACGCTTCACATAACCACACACGGACTGGCGGCGTCCGCGCCGCCGTGAGCGGAGCGAACTACATTGATAACGCTTAAACAAAATCAACCTTGGCTAACGAATTACATCGGCTCGTGCGTAATCGCTCGTATTCACTCGCGGGCATCGAGACGATGCCGGTCCGGGTTGGATTTGCAAGCTCGCAGTCCGAGAAACACCTGGACGCTCCTAAAGTTTGAAACCATCAAGACGCGCCCACGACTGGGCGCTGTACAGTAGCATTGGCGAGCAAAGTCCAGGCCTAGGACACGTGTCTTAGTCATTTTGCGGATCTAGTTTGAATGTGGATACTTTCTCCCAATGATGGCAGGCGCTCAGGTGGCCGTTTTCGACGGCGACAAGCTCCGGCTCGCTTTCCCTGCATATATCAGTTGCAAGCGGGCATCGCGGGTGAAACCTGCAGCCGCCCGGAAGATTCGCAGCGCTCGGAACTTCGCCTGTCAGCGGCACATGTTTTACTTTCACCGAAGGATCGGGCACGGGAACGGACGAGAGGAGCGCTAGCGTGTAGGGATGAAGCGGGCGGGCGTAAATGTCGGCTGAATCCGCAAGCTCGACAATCCGCCCAAGGTACATGACCGCGATACGGCTCGAAATATGACGAACGACGGCGAGGTCGTGCGCGATGAAAAGATATGTCAGCATAAGCTTCGACTGGAGCTTCATCAGGAGGTTGACGACCTGCGCCTGAATCGAAACGTCGAGCGCGCTCACGGGTTCGTCGCACACGATGAGCTTCGGGTTTAGCGCAAGTGCGCGCGCTATTCCAATGCGCTGGCGCTGCCCGCCGGAAAACTCGTGGGGGAATCTGCCGTAAGCATCCTTCGGAAGCTCGACAATCGACAGAAGTTCGCGCGCGCGCGACGCGCGATCGCGCGCTCTCCCGACACGAAAAACATCCAGCGGTTCGCGAACGATCTCGCCGATTCGCATCCGCGGGTTCAGGCTGCCATGCGGATCCTGGAAAATGATCTGCATATCCCGCCTGAGCTCGCGCAGCACACCGCCCTTGAGCGAATGAACCGCAGTGCCGTCGAGAAAAATTTCGCCCTCGTCAGGCTCGATGAGCCTCAATACGCATCTGCCCGTTGTGCTTTTTCCGCAGCCGCTCTCGCCGACCAATCCGAGTGTTTCACCGCGTCCGATCTCGAACGATACGCCGTCAACCGCGCGGACGAAGCCGATCGTCTTTGCACCGAACAGCCCCGCTCGAATCGGGAAGTGCTTCTTAAGCCCGGATACGCGCAGCATTGTCTTGCTGGCAGGTTTCGCAGCGCTATCGGGGCTTGTATTTAGTTCATCGTTCGACACGAGGCCAGAGTTTAACACAGCGCTCGTCCAATGATGATAATATGAGTGAGGACTCGGTCGTGTTCTTTTCGGAGATGGATGTATGGCTGGAATTCTGATTTCTAACGCCGATCTTGTGTTGACATGCGCGGGCGGTGAACTTCCGCGGCGCGGCGCTGGTATGCGCGATCTGGGCGCGATCACACGCTGTTTCATCAAGATCGACCGCAATTCGGGCAAGATCGTGTATGTCGGAAATGAACCGCCGGACAACCTGCCGGATGACTGCGAGACGGTTGACGCGGCGGGATGCACGGTGATTCCAGGGCTTGTCGATCCGCATACGCATCCTGTCTATGTGGGAAGCCGCGCCAATGAGTTTTTTATGCGCGCGCGGGGCAAGACCTACCTCGAAATCAGCAAGGCAGGCGGCGGCATAAATGCAAGCGTCAGAACGACGCGCGATGCGGGCGTGGATGAGCTTTCGGCAACCGGCCTCAGGAACGCGTGGGAAATGCTGCGCCACGGCACCACGATGTTCGAAGCAAAGAGCGGCTACGGACTGTCGCTTGAATCGGAGATTCGGATGCTTGAGGCTATCCGAGAAGTCGGCGAAAATGCACCGCAGGAAGTAGTTCCGACGTTTCTCGGCGCGCACGCGATCCCGTTCGATTACGCTGACAGGCGCGGCGAATATCTCGACATCGTGCTTGGCGAAATGCTCGACAGAGTGGTCGAAGAAAAACTCGCGGAGTATATGGACGTTTTCATCGAGGACGGCGCGTATACGCTCAAGGAGGGAGAGCGCGTATGCATGGCCGCGAAGGATCGCGGGCTCGGAATCAGGATTCATGCGGACGAATTCACTGACATGGGCGCGGCAAGGCTCGGCGTTGAATTCGGCGCGGCAAGCGTAGATCATCTCGGCGCGATCGGCGATGACGGCATCAAGACGCTGGCAGACGGCAACACTGTTGCGACGCTATTGCCCGCGACGATCTTCTTTGTAAACAGCGACGGCTACGCGCCCGCGCGAAGGCTGATCGACGAAGGTGCGCCGGTTGCACTTGCGAGCGATCTCAACCCCGGATCGAGCATGGTCTTCGGAATGCCGATAGTCATGACGCTCGCAGTTCTCAAAATGCGAATGACAATCGAGGAATGCATCGTGGCATCCACGATAAACGCAGCGTATTCACTCGGACGCGCGCATTCCAAAGGCTCGATCGAGGTTGGAAAGGATGCCGATCTCGTCATTCTTGACGCACGCGATCCCGAAGAACTTCCTTATCGCCTGGGCGCCGATATAGTGAGGGACGTTATTGTTGGCGGCAAGTGGGTTAAGCGCGATTTTTCCATGATGTGGCGCCCCTAGCATTTAAGGAATTATTGAATTGGACTGGGAAGAAACGTGATTACTTTGAGTATCAGGAGAAGAATATGGCAAGAATAATCGGACGGAATCTTGAAGATATCCTTGCGGATATTGCCGACAGCGAATCTGTAATGGATGGTGGCACAGCATCCGCGCTGACAGGGATGATCGGCACTGCGCTTTCCAGGAAAGTGCTCGATGCAATAATCATCTCAAAACCCGACAACCTCAGCGCAACTGACGAGAAGCAGATTCGTTGGGAACTTGAGGACGCCATGCTGCATTTCGGCAAACTCCTCGAACTCGAATACGAAGCCGGAGAAAACGTGATGGCATACGAGCTTGGAACGAAAGATGAAGGAACATCCGGAAAAGAGATATACCAAGCGGCGGTAAGCGTTGCTGCTGCAATATCCACAAGTTCCGCGCGCGTAATCAAAGTCATGGGACGCCTTTCGGAAGCTGAGCCTAACGCAATGGCGAATGATGTCGGAACGATTATGCAAATGCTCTATGCCGCTTTCATCGGCGGGAAGATGAAAATGAACCACTACTTCACGCATTCGACCGAATTGGATGCAAGTTTCATTGCAGATACGCGCGGCAAGATTCACGAGCTTGAAGATGAAGTAAGCCAAATTGTGGGCCCGACGCTTGAGCGTGTCTGGAACGTTATCCATCCCGAGAAGATTGCAGACTGATCGTAAGTGAGTGAGTGAAATGCCTGAAGATTCATCTGACAGTTGGCCGTATCGGATAGGCTGGCTTGAGAACGCGCGGCTTTGGATGATTACCGACATCGCCGCTTCAAGAGGACGCAAGCTTACAGACCTTGTAGAAGATGGAATCGCGGGGGGCGTAGATGTCGTGGTCGTGCGCCTCAAGGATATTGATAGAGAAACATTCATCAAAGAAGCAACTGCAATCGGTGATGTGTGCCGTTCAAGCCAAATCCCATGGGTTCTGTCGCATAACGTCGAGCTTATTGACTCGTTAATGCCCGATGGCGTACATCTCGGAAAGGCCGACCCGCCGGTTAATGAAGCACGATTAAGACTCCGTGATGATATCGCAATCGGATACAGCGCTCATTCGCTCGATGAAATATCCTTCAATGCAGGCTTAGGCGCAGATTACTGCTGGTATTCACCGATTTTTCCGACTGAAAAGGGAGGCGTCGTTCTTGACGGCCTTGGGGCACAGGCTGTGACA
>JAGGVC010000084.1 GCA_021158185.1 bacterium
CCCCCCCCGCAATTTCTGGACACACCTTCGAGCAACGCCCCACGTGCAGGCGAAATGCATCTTAACCCGCTCCCAGTCTATGACGAGCTTCAAGTCCGCTGCTTCGAAGTATTTCGACATCCTTCGACACCCACAACCCGATTTGCATAGTTGCCGAGGATACGCGCGATCGGCTCTCGGCTTGTTCATCAGACAATGCCGCGTTATCCTCGCAAGAACAGCGTCTAATCAGTGCGGTTGCTGCAAGTTCGCTAATGAAGCTGACGCGCGCTATCTCCTCTTTCCCTCAATGTTTTTAGGACACGGGTTCAAGCTAAGTAATTTGCCTCCGCATCGATACTATCTTGTGTTCCGTTCGAAGAATCCCTTGCAAGTAATCGCACCTATGTACTTCGCCATATTCCATTCGCATAGAATTCCACGGGCTTGACAATTCGAGGGAAAGCATGTATGGTCCCGGCAGATATTGGTTTCTTTCTTGATTGCTGAAAGCGTTTGTTGCGAGCGTTTGAATGATGATTCTGGACGGGAGGCGTCGAAATGAAATCGCTGAAAGGGAAGGATGTTGCCGGTATGCTTGGAAATGTGCGCGTTCTTGCGGTGGTCGCCGCGGTCGCGCTCATAGCTCTTTCATTTCTTGCATTCCTGTCGTGCTCGCGCTCGAAGGGCGGGCCTGCAAGCGGATTATCGTATCTCGATAAGAATGCGGATTTCGCAGGATCGCGTCCGGGGGGCGCTGGCTCGTTGAACTCAGCCGCTGGACGCACACTTTCTATCGAAGAAGCAATTGCGGAAGTTAAGGCGTACGAACCTCCTGCGGAAGTAACTGCCGATGCGGGTTTCGATCCGCAGGTATTCGAGATGCTTCGCGATGAGCTTGTACGGCAGATCGAGGCGCGCGGTATACGCGCGGTTGACGATGCTGATTTCTGGGCGAAGGCCGTGCCGGAGGTCGTGCGGTTCGAGGAAAGCCTCGACGGCTCGGTCGATCTCGTGTGGATCGAGAGAAACGTGGGCGATTACGATGCAAACGGCGAAGTCGGCATCCCCGACATCACGCCTATCGCACAGAATTATCTCGCCAAACCTTCGGAAGCTGTGACCGACGAGGAGCGCGAGAAGCTAGAGCTTATTGACGGTGACAGGGACGATGAGATCGGCATAACCGACATTACGCCTATTGCAGTCAATTACAGCCGCGGCCTTGCGGGATACGACGTGCTGAGGCCCGGCGAGGGCGGCGGGGAGTACATCAAGCTGCCAAATCCGAACGATCCGGGAAACGAGAATGCGATAAGCGCCAGGCGCACCGAAGCGAATGAAAGCGGCGAGAACGTCGAAAGGCTGGGTAATGCGCTTCCGCCGCTGTACCGCTACGAGATCGAGCCGGAGCATGCGCCTTCGAGCCTCGGCCCGATGAGAAGCGTGAGCGAGAGCGGCGGGCGGTATTACTACGTCATTTCGCCGCGTGAGAGCGAGGATGCGCCCGCGCCCGAAATACCGAACGTTGCACCTTTTTTGACGATGTCGCCCGTGGCGGGCGCTGCGCCGTTGACGATTTCGATAGACGTGACGGTCTTCGGCGGGACGCAGCCTTTCACGGTGACGATGCTCTGGGAAAGTGCTTCGATAGGCGACGCCGAGCAGTTCACGGGGCTTATGTGCGATGGGACGGATCCTCTGATCACGCACACGTTCGAAGCGCCGGGCGAATACTATCCGCAGCTCACGCTCACGGATTCGACCGGGTACGCAACCGGACGCTCGCTCGGCAAGGTGACGGTGGACGACACGCTTCTGCCCGCTCCGAGCGGCGTGACTGTCGAGGAAGGGCCGGTGCTCAACAGCGCGACGGTGAACTGGGAGCCGGTGACCAATGCAAAGGGGTACAACGTATACTTCAGCCTCGGTATTTCTGACAAGGATCCGAGCCTTGCGAACATGTTCCCGCTCGAAACGGGGCCGTATACCGTAACGAACCTTGTGCCGGGCTTCACGTACTTCTTCCGTGTTGCGACGCTGAACGCAAACGACGCGGAAGGCCCGATGAGCGCGGCTGTGCCTCATACGAATTACGGCGGTGGAATTGCACCAGACCGTCCCGAGAACCTTGTTGCCAGTCAAGGAACAAGCTCTGATAGCGTTTTTATAGCGTGGAGCTCAGTCGTTGGCGCAAATCAATATAGGGTGTATCGATCATATATCCAAGAAGGCCCGTATAGTCCACTGCCATCTGGACTAACTGATGTAAGCAACTATGAAGATGATAGCATTATTAGTTTTGATAAGTACTGGTACCGAATTAGTTCAATAAACCCCTATGGAGAAAGTGATCTATCCAATGAAGTTTCCGGATATGCTATGCTTGATAATGTGCAACATGAAGTAACAGGAGGAACACTTCCTCCTATATATGATGGAGTAAAAATCACTTGGCTTCCAGTAAGTGGTGCCAGCTGGTATACTATACATCGTCTGAACTTAGAACCCTATGAATTAATTGAAATAGGCTGGGTTTCAGGCGCTTCTACAGAATATTTGGATGATAGCGATCCAGACCACGAACTATTTTACTACAATGTTATTGCTCATAATTATTTGGGTTCCGGTTTAGAATCGGCATTTATTCCAGGATATCGGGGATGGGAGATACTAATTGTCGATGATGTTGGAGATGTCGGTGCGGCTGTAGATCTATCACTAGAAGATAGAACATATCCACATATCGCATATTATGATTTAACAAATGGTTTCTTAAAGCAAGCGCAACTATATTCTACTATCTATGACTGGCTAGTCCGAACAGTTGATAACAATGGGTATAGCACATCAGGCTTTATTGGTATAGAGTCTCTTCCTGATCCAGGCCCTGGTATTGACGGAGGTGAAGGAATTGCATATCTTGGATACGTTGGAGAAGATGAATTGGCCTTGAAATATGCTCATGGTGATTTTGATTTTTGGACAAAAGAAACAATAACAACTGATGGATCAGGTTTTTGGCTTGACTTCGAAATCAATAATGCAGGATGGCCAAGCATTAGTTGCTTTGGCACTAATGGCATACGGCTATTTCAGAAGGATGAGTCAGGCTGGATTAGTAATACGTTCGCGTATGATAATCTAGGAGGAATGGGAACATCATTGGGCTTTGACAGTGAAGATAATCCAATTATTGCATTTCAAAACTATGTTGACCTTGAAAAAAGTGATCTCTGCATCATTCGCTGGAATCTAGATCAATGGAATTACGAGGTTATTGATGAAACTGGATGTACAGGAGCGTTTCCGTCATTAGATGTTTATGAAGATGGTCGTATTGGTGTTGCATACTGTGATCTCACTCCATATTATGCAGGAGAACTCGGTTTTGATCTGCTGTTTACAGAGTGGGATGGTGATGGATGGTCAAAAGAGCTTGTTGTGGGATTGATTGCAGGCGGTCAGAAGATCGAGATGCATTATGATGATGATGGGAATCCAGCAATCGCATTTATGAACGCCTCACAGCATTTTGCATGGCGTCGAAATGGAGTATGGAAGATCTACAAGGTTGATAATGTGCCCGTAAGTGGCTTTGATTGTTCATTTGAGTTTAATATTGACGGGTATCCTGAAATAGCCTATTATGTCTACACACGTAAAGAGGTTCGATATGCGCGCTGGTAAAGGGCGATAATGGGGTATGTTAAGTTTTGAGGAAAGCGTTGGTTGGGATTGCTCATTGTGTGAAGTGAACGATAAGCCTGCAATTAGCTATCGTGGCTCTACAAATGGGGATCTTAAATATACGTACTGGTGGAGGCAGTAGATACTGAATGT
Organism: bacterium; assembly: GCA_021158185.1. Taxonomy (GTDB): domain Bacteria; phylum 4484-113; class 4484-113; order JAGGVC01; family JAGGVC01; genus JAGGVC01. The sequence goes on from JAGGVC010000084.1 coordinate 3,823, forward strand.
AATTGTGGAGCGCCGGTCTCCATGTAGCACGGACGTCCCGTCTGTGTGTTTTCTGCTCACAGGCTGGAAGCCTGTGCTACGTTATCCAGAGCTACCGCTTGATACCCGGACTGGCGGCGTCCCGCTCCCCGTGAGGTGTTTCTTCGGAGTAAGCGACTTCAGTCGCTTCCCTTAAAACGCCGCTTCAGCGGCGCAAACGCTGCACTAAAGTGCATCGAGCAGCGACGGAACTGAAGTTCCGTACTCCAAGCGCTCACTAAACGCCTGCGATGCTCGTATTCACTCGCAGGCATCGAGACGATGCCTGTCCGGGTTGGATTTGTAAGCTCGCACTACAAAGAGAGCGCCCTTTCGAGGGCGCATCGGCGGCCAGGAATGGCCGCTCTCTTTTTTGATAACAAAAACGCGCCCACGACTGGGCGCTGTACAGGAGTAAAAGGGGCGCTGTCCACTCCGGTTTGGCGCATCGGCACACGGTAATCGCCCTCGACAACGACGCGTGCGACGATGCTTCCAAGCCCGCCGTAGACGCTGTGCTCCTCGGCGGTGGTGACAGCACCGGAGAAAGCCCCCGATGCAGTCAGGATAGCCTATCCCCTGTTGTCAGATCCTCAGCAGCTTCTTCCCGTAAACAGCCTGTAGCCCATAAAGCCGAGGATTCCGAGCCACAGTATCATCGTAAGCGTATTCCACGTGCCGGACGAGCTGGATGACGTTTGGACGGCGCCGGAGTTTCCAGCGTTACCGTCGGTCGATCCGAGACCGCTCGACGCCACTAGGTTGCCGCCACCGGCGCCCCCCTCTGCGCCGGCAGCGTTGTTGGATGCGGATGCGATCTGCTCGCTTATCTGTTGAACGCTTTCATCTCCGAGCGATTCCTCGCCGGATTCGGAGCTGATCTTCAATGCTTCATCGTCGCTCAGGATGATGATCACCTGATTGCCGAGAGCCAGGTATTTCCCGAGTGCGGGGCTTGCCGCCATCAGGTCGAAGTAAGCGTCGCTGAACGCTTTGACCTCGATCATTTTCTGCTCCTCGGGTGCGAACCTGCTGTCCGTCCAGTAATCATCGATGAGGAAGTACGTCAGATCGTCGAGATACTTGATGTTCGTGACTTCAACTTCCTCGCCATGAGCGTCGTAGTACCCGGCAGGGGCATTCACGCCGCCCTGCGTTGCGCCCGGAGCATTGCCCTTCATCTTCTGCGCCTGCTGCGACTGACCGACCGCACCCGCGCCTGAGCGTGCTTCCATAAGCGGTGCTGCCGCATAATCCCAGGCCTCGGCCATTTCCTCGTCCTCGGCGAAGAACATGTCGTCCTCGCGGATGAGGAAGCTCGTATATTCCGTGATGATGCCGTAGCGCTTGGAGAGCCTGATAATCTCGTCTATCAGCTCCTGGTTCGTGCCGTTCAGCCTGATTTCGTCGTTCAGATAGCCGATCTTCCGTCCCGCCCATATGCGCGGCACGAAACTGTAGCTGGCTTTCGTGGCAAAACTCAC
>JAGGVC010000059.1 GCA_021158185.1 bacterium
CGGAGAGAGAGGGATTCGAACCCTCGATACGGATTATCTCCGTATAACTGCTTAGCAGGCAGCTGCCTTCAACCACTCGGCCATCTCTCCGCGGACATTAATTATAACAGAGCAACTCACCGCAAGCAAATCTTGATGCCCTCAAGAAACTACTGTAAACCGCTCGACCGACCACCAGTCTGTCCTGCGCCGGTATGGCGAAACATGAGGTATAATTCAGATGTAAAAAAAAGACCCGACGAGATTGTGTTTATCGTTGAGGAGGACGAGAGCGGCGGTTTCTGCGCCCGCGCTGTCGGTCATGCCATATTTACACAAGGCGAGACCTTGGACGAAACACGTGAAATGATCCAGGATGCTGTGCTATGCCATTTCGATCGCTCCGAGCGCCCAAGAACGATACGCATACAGCCTTAAGTTTGAACCAACTCCGGCCTTTTCCTACGTCCCTATCTCGTAACTTGCGAGGTACTCCTGCTGCTCCTCCGTAAGCTTGTCGATCGCGATTCCAAGCGACTTGAGCTTGAGCTTCGCGACCTCGGTGTCGATCTTCTCGGGCACGGGATATACGATTTTCTCGCTCCCTGCGCGGCCTTTGGCGATCAGCTCCGCACAGAGCGCCTGGTTGGCGAAGCTCATGTCCATCACGCTCGGCGCATGGCCTTCGGCAGCCGACAGGTTGACGAGCCTGCCCTCCGCAAGCACGATGATCCGCCTGCCGTTCGGCATCGTGCGCTCAACGCAGTTTGGGCGAATCTCGCGCGCACCCTTGGTCATTTTCTTGAGCGCCTTGAGGTTGATCTCGACATCGAAGTGCCCGCTGTTGCAGACGACCGCATTGTCTTTCATCACGGCGAAATGCTGCTTGTCGATAACATTTATATCGCCCGTCAGCGTGACAAACAAATCGCCGATCTTCGCGGCCTTGTCCATCGGCATCACTTTGAACCCGTCCATATGCGCCTCAATTGCCTTGATCGGATCGACTTCGGTTACGATTACGTGCGCGCCGTGTCCGTGTGCGCGCATCGCAAACCCACGCCCGCACCAGCCGTAACCTGCGACGACCACGTTCTTCCCTGCGATGAGCAGGTTCGTTGCGCGCAGTATCCCGTCGAGTGTGCTCTGGCCTGTGCCGTACCGATTGTCGAACATATGCTTCGTCAACGCATCGTTCACCGCGATTATCGGATAGCCGAGCTTTCCCGCCTTGGCGAGTGCACGCAGCCGGATGACGCCCGTCGTGGTTTCCTCGGTTCCAGCAACAACGCCGTCGATCAGATTCGTGTACTCGGTATGAAGCAGCGTCACAAGGTCCGCTCCGTCGTCCATCGTAATCGTAGGCTTGAATTCGAGCGCCGCCCGCAGATGGTCATAGTAGACCGTGCGGTTCTCGCCGCGGATCGCGTAAACCTCGATTCCCTTCTGTTTCGCAAGGAACGCCGCAACTTCGTCCTGTGTCGAAAGCGGGTTCGATGCGCAGAGCCTGACGCGCGCGCCCCCCGCGGCAAGCGCGAGCGCGAGATTCGCGGTCTCGGTCGTGACATGCAGGCAGGCCGCGATACGATGACCATCGAGAGGCTTGCTGCGCTTGAACCGCGCTGTTATCGACTCGAGAACCGGCATATCGCGCGCCGCCCAGTCCACGCGCATTTCACCATCCTTGGAAAGCGCGGGATCGCGCACATCGCGCCCCTTCTGAATCATCGCAAGAACTTTCCCTGAAAATTTCTTCGCCGCAGTTGCCTTCACCATTTCCTTCCTCCGTTACGAATTTGCCCCGCTCACTCGTTCCTACTGAAGGCTCTCGCAAGTAGATACCTTCTGAGTACTGATTATAGCCTACACCAATGATAGAATCGCAGACGTGGAAGTTAAGGACCTTATTTCGAAGTCGTACTCCGATCTCGAATTCGATGTTTTCCGCAGGAAGCTGGCGGGATACGCGAAGAGCGAGTCTGGAAAATCGCTCGCACTTGAAAGCGAAGTTGTTTTTGCCAGAGACCGGATCGAGATCGCACTCGACGAAACCGAGGAAGCCGTTCGGTTTCTCGAAACGCGGCCCGATTTTCCCGGGATCGAATTCGAAAAGGCCGGCGATATCGGCATTCTTCTCAAAAAAGCGCACATCGGCGATATTCTCCTCAAGGACGATCTCAAAATCTTGCGCGAATTTCTCGAGGTGTGCGTTTCCGTGGATGACTTCGCCAAGAAGATCAAGCCCGACAAAGAGCCCAGGCTCTGCGACATCCTTTACCCCTGGGAATCACTCGGTTTACTCTTCGGACGGGTCCGCAGCATTTTCACGCCGGAAGGAATAGTACGCGACGGGGCATCGCCTGAGCTTAAAAAACTGCGCGGCAAAATCTCGACTCAGGAACGAATCGCGAAGAAGTCGGTGGATTCGCTCGTCGCCAAGTACCAGAAGGAGTACGGCGAGGATGTCCACCTGTCGTTGCGCCACAATCGCTTTCTCGTCGCCCTGCCCCGCGGTGTACAGAGCGAAGTTTCGGGAATGGTCGTCGATCTTTCGGGCGGCGGCGCACAGGTACTCATCGAGCCCGAACCCATAATCGAGCTGAACAACCAGCGCGTTCGCCTGGTCGTCGAAGAAGAAATCGAGGTGCGCCGAATCCTCCTCGATTTTTCACGTGAGGTATCCGTCTATGAACGAGAGATCGAAGCCAACTCGGAAATACTCGCAATGCTCGATTTCATTTTCGCGCGCGCGCGGCTCTCGCGCGATCTCGAAGCATCCCGCCCCAACTTGTACGATAAAAGCTTCGATCTGATAGGCGCGAGACACCCGCTGATTTCCGGCTTCATTCCTGAAGACATCAGTCTTGAAGAGCAGTACCGCGGAATAATAGTAAGCGGCGTAAACGCAGGCGGCAAAACGGTCCTTCTGAAGCTAATCGGCCTTTGCACTCTGATGGCCTATATCGGATGCTTCATTCCTGCACGACCCGGAAGCAGCGTACCGCTCGTCGGCGGCGTTTTTGCGGACATCGGCGACGACCAGTCCATTGCGCAGCATTTATCCACTTTCACCAGCCACCTTCATTTTCTCAAAGGGCTTGACAACTGGCTCTTCGGCGCAGATCCCGAAACCAACCTTCCCTATTGCAGCGCACCCGCGCTTGTGCTTATGGACGAAATAGGCGGCGGAACGGAGCCGACGGAAGGCGCGGCACTCGCGTACGGCGTAATCGCGTACCTGATCAAGCAGCCCGCGATTCCCATCCTCACCACTCACTACGACCTGCTCAAGGGAATGCCGTACAAGTATGAAAACATCAAGAACATCTCGCTCGAATTCGACGAGAGCAACTTGAAGCCCACATTCCGCGTTATCGATCGTCAGCCCGGCAAGAGCTTCGCACTCGATATTGCGAAATCGTTCGGCGTGAACCGCATGATCGTGAAAAGCGCGCGCTCCGTGATGACCACGAAAGACAAAGTGATGGCAGATGTCATCAAACAGCTCGACGAGCTGCGCATTGAAGCAGAAAAGAAAGCCGTTGCGATACGGGAACTTGAAGCTGAAAACATAAGCCTGCGGGATGAACTCAAGGCGCGCAAGGAGGAATTCGTCCGCGAGTCGAAGAAGTTCAAGGCCGAGATCGAAAAGCGACTCGATGAAATGGTGGCGGACGCGAAAAAGCGCATCAAGCGCAGAGTTAGGCGCAAGAAGGATGCACCGGATGTAAAGCTCGTAACCGACGCGCACGAAATCGCCAAGGAAGTCAAGGAAACGCTTTCAAGCGAAGTGGATGATGTATACGAGGAACTCGATATCGAGCGATTCATCGTGGACTCTACTGACAGGCCGCTTGCAATTGGCGACACGGTGCTGATGACCGAGATGAAAACGATGGGGAGAGTTCTCGATGTGGATGAAGCTAAAGGGCGCGCAACGATCGATGTAAACGGTATGCGCGTCTCAACAAAGCTCAAAGAACTCTCTATAATCGACCGGAAAGAATACGATCTTGCCAGGAAACTCAAGGACCGCGCCAAAGGCTACAAAGTTGACGAGGTTATCAAATCCACTGCAACTCCCGTCATATCGCAGACACTCGATCTACACGGGATGACGGTAGAGGAATCGCGCGAAGAAATCGAGCCGTTCATCGACGCGGCTATCCGTGCAGGATTCAAAGAAGTGCGGATAATGCACGGCATAGGGACGGGCGCGCTCAAGCGGTTCGTGGGGGAATTTCTGAGAAAACATTCCCACATAAGCCACGTAAGAAGTGCAACCGTTGCAGAAGGCGGAGTAGGCGTCACGATTGCCGTTATCGGCAAAAAAGGCGA
>JAGGVC010000131.1 GCA_021158185.1 bacterium
CCGTGTTTCCCGATGAGCGGGACGAAAGAAACCGGAATAAGCTTTTCGCGGAGCAGCCCGCCCGATAGTGTTTTCGTAATTCGTATGAGGGTCTGGCCATATCGTTCACCTATGGGGGCAACAAGTCTTCCACCCGGTGCAAGCTGTTCTATGAGCGGTTTAGGTACGTCGGGCGCTGCGGCTGTTACAGTTATCGCGTCGTATGGTTCGAACTCCGGCCAGCCATCAGAGCCGTCGCCGATCCGAAACTCGATATTTGTAATCTCAAGTTGATCGAGTGTTTCACGTGCCCGCCTTGAAAGCCTTCCGATCCTATCAATCGTGAATACCTTGGATGCCAGTGATGCGAGAATTGCTGCCTGGTAACCTGATCCTGTTCCTATTTCCAGGACGCACTCCTTTCCTGTAAGCTGCAATGCTTCGGTCATAAGCGCGACTACATAGGGCTGTGAAATCGTCTGGCTCAGGCCGATGGGAAGCGCTCTGTCTTCGTAGGCCTTCGAGATTAAGCCCTCTTGCACAAATTTCTCGCGCGGGATCCTGCCCATAGCTTCAAGAACGCGCATATCCCTGATGCCGCGCGCCGCAAGCTGGCCTGTGACCATTCGGGCCCTTTGGCTTGAAAAGGCGGCGTCCCCAGGATTGGCCGATCCGTGCTTTCCCTGAGCATCGCCGTCATCTGTGGGTGATGAACTCATCGCCATCCCAATCTGTCGGGCAAAAAGCGTTTTCCGACGAAACACTTATATCATATCCTGTGCTCCGCGTGCAGGATGGCTGGCCGCATATCTCGGCTTGTGGGATCAAGACCAAATGAATCTGTTGTGATTCCTGAGATGTCGGCTTGGAGCTTTGAAGGATAAAGCAGGATCAGCTTCTGTTCTTCAAAATGCTGTTTTTGGCATATTGCTTCATTTTCCTCAAGGCCTTCGTTTCTATCTGGCGAATACGCTCACGACTCATTCTCAATTCACTTCCGATCTGCTCGAGCGTCATAACGGGGCCGCGACTCCCTTCGTTCCCCGATTCAAGTCCGAATCGCCTCTTGATGACGTGGCGCTCTTTTTCGTCGAGGACGTCCAGGTAGTTTCTGGCCTCAAGAAGCGTGATCGTATCGCCGAACAGGTCTTCGCCGCTGGAAAGCCTATCTTTCAGATCGCGCTGTTCTTCGCTCGATGCGCCATCGCTGTGCTCAAACGAGGTGTCGAGGCTCTGAACGTATGGAACAAGATTCGTGTATTTCTCGATGTCTTCTGTTGAAAACCCGCTCCATTCTGAAAGCTCTTTTGTGGTCGGTTCACGGTGGTTTTCGGTACGAAACGCGTGTGTGGCTCGTCTCAATTTGGACATGATGTCGAGAACGTGCTCCGGAACGCGAATCTGGCTCTGGTTTTTGGTGATATAGCGAAGGATGCGTTGCTTAATCCACCATGTGGCGTACGTTGAAAACTTGAAGCCGGTCGTCGGATCGAACTTCTCAATCGCGCGTATAAGCCCGAGGTTGCCTTCACCAATGAGGTCGATCAATGGAAACTTGAGCATGCGATAGCGTTTCGCGATCGAAACAACAAGCCTGAGATTGGCGTTGATCATTCGCTCGCGAACTTCAAGTTGTTCCTCTTCCGTCGTTTTCGGATCGTGGTAGGTAGTGAGTAAGTACTGCTCCTCTTCACGCGTTAGAAGATTGATCGTGCTTATGAAGCTGAGATATTGAAGCAACGCGTTCTCCAGGTTTTGATCATCCCGAACATTCGCGTCAGTTTTTGTTTTCTTTGATCCCATCTTTCCCCCGAGCATTAGCTTGCCGGTAAACCTCCTGATATGGACATCAGGTTCGCCGAGTCGACTTCCTTAATGAGTGCGTTACCTGGCGGGCGGAAGAATTTCGCACTTCTGTCGGGTGTATTCTTGAGGTTGTGGATTTCCCAGGTGACGTTTATTCCCGTTATTTTCGTGCGCACGGCAAGTGGAAAGCCCAATTCGTCTGCAACCCACATATCGGCCTTTATCGTAGTTCCGCCAGGACCGGTTAATTCGACGGAATAGCCGGTACACATATAACCGAAGATTTCGCGCGTGCCGACCGCGCGCGCGCTTCCCTGCTCGAGGAGTTCATCGTAGTTGCGGTTTCCGAGGACACCTCCCGACTCGATCATGTCTGACGGTGTCATTCTTGAAAGCGGCACTTTATAACCGTTAAGAGTGTCGGGGAAATAGATGTACACATATCCATCCCTGTCGTTGACCATTATCACAGCCGAAACAAGTCTGCCAGCGCTCATCAAATCGGCCATCGGATCGTTGAGTTCCATCCTGAGATTGTCGCCCTGAATAATAATAGAGCCTGTGAGAGAAATCGAAGACGGCGCGCCCTCCAATTGGCTTAAACCCTCTTGTGCTTTATCCACGGTCTCATCGCCCAGCTGATTGGTAATGTCCTCCATCCACTGAGACATAATCTGCTTGAGATCGTCAATCTCAACCGTCAGCGCAATATCGCCTGTTACAGCGCCGAAAGACGGCGATGCAATCAGCATCGCGAACAGAATCAGACATAAGAGAACAGCTTTCTTCATAACACGGCTCCTCATTACCCGTAGCCCGCCAAGTTATACTACCAAGCCGGTCTCAGGATATTTGAACCATTCATAGGACGTGACAGAAATACACATTGTTCCACAAGTGAGAACGTACGAGGTAATTCCGTAATGACCTTATGATCGGCAGAAGCATTAACTATCCTTCGGGCTGCATTCAGGGCTTCACATGGATCTTGTACGCGAATTGGCGCAATGAATAGTACCCATATCCGGGCTACGTGAATCGGTGAAGGCTGCCTGAGTTATGGGTTGGTTGACAATAAAAGGGTGGAAAATACCGAGACTGGTTGTCCACACGGGCTGATACATTAAATGTGTCTACGAGGATATATCTGAATCGAGCGGTTTGACCAGTCCGACGATGATAATGCTGAGCAAATAGAGAAGAATAATCGGCCCGGAGAGCAGGAGCATCGTGAATGCATCGGGGCTTGGCGTTAGGATCGCTGCAAGAATGAGAATAACGACAATTGCGGTTCTGAGGTGTTTTACCAGTGTCGAGCGCGTCACCCATCCGAGCTTGGCCATCCCTGTGAGTACGATCGGCAGTTCGAATAAAAGCCCTCCGGCAATTAGAAGACCGAAAAGGAAGCTGAAATACCTGCCGACGGAAAGCACGGGTGTTATTCTTTCCTTGCCCCAGCCAAGAAGGATCGAAAGTCCAGCTGGAACGACAATGAAAAACGTGAATATCGAGCCCGCGATGAAGAGGATAACCGTCCATGGGAGAACCAGAAGAACCACGCGCTTTTCTTTCTTTCTTAACCCGGGCGAGATGAAACGCCACAAGTGGAAGAGGATCGCCGGGCCGGTTGCGATAAGGCCAGTGATGACGGCTATCTTGATATCTGTGAAAAACGCTTCTGCGGGTGCAAAGAAGTACAGGGAAAAATCATCCGGCAACGGGTAAGTGAGCAACCGGAAAATCGGCTTCACAAGTACAAACGATGCGATGCAGGCTGCCAGAAACCAGCCGATGATCATAAAGATTCGGTATCGGAGTTCAGCGAAATGCGGATACATCTCGTGCCAGATGCCCTTGGATTCAGTTTCCTGTTGATTGTTGCCAGCCTTGCCGATGGAATCGTCCTGCTTGGTCTCGTCAGCCTTGCTCATCGTTCATCATCCTGCTTCAAGCCGTCATTTGCAGGTTTTTCATCGGCATCAGCGGTTTTTCTTCCGCCAGGTCGAAGTTCTCCGGCGAGATAATCGTCGTCCGTCGAATTCTCCGGATAACGCGCGCGCGCGCGCGGTTCGGACTGCAACGCGTATTCACGCTCGGTATTCATAGACAAATAATCATCATCGGCGTCGGGCAGTCTGCGTTTGTCAGGTTCGGTCGTCATCCGAGTCCTGCCGCTACGGAACTTGGCATTGTGCGAATAGTGACTGCGAGCTGCATTCTCCGTTTTCTCCGATAATCCGGAGTTCTGGTGCGTTACAGGATCGAGCATTCCACGTGTGAACGCCGCAATCGGATTTCTAATGTTTTCAACGGTTTCGTGAATTTCGTCAAGTTCGCGCGCAGCAGGCCCTAACTCGCCGCGCATCTGGTGCGCAAAATCGCGCATCGCGCGTACAAGTTTGCCGAGGCTTCTTCCGATTTCAGGAAGGGCGTTCGGTCCCCAAAAGAGAAGTGCGATAATAAAGATGACGACAAGTTCGCCGAGTCCGATGTTGAACATGGAGAAATTATTATATCAGGATGGAGTTGCGAGGCTTCTTTCAACTGCATAAATTCTCTGCCTTGTTGTGACTACGTGTGCGCTTCATCTTGGAATCCATTATCGCTTGACGCGGCGCATATTATCGGTATAATTTTTGACTGCGGTCACTTGTAACGTTTTCGAACGGGGCTGTAGTGTAGACGGATAACATATCTGCCTGTCACGCAGAAGATCGCGGGTTCGAGTCCCGTCAGCCCCGCGTTTCCCGCCTTCGGGCAATCGTATAAACGCTGTCTGCCAGGCGGGGAAAGAGATACACTTGATATTAGGTAGTATTACGTCACTTGCTGGATGGCCAGGTAGCTCAGGTGGTAGAGCAGGGGACTGAAAATCCCTGTGTCGGCAGTTCAACTCTGTCCCTGGCCATTTCCTTTTTTTCACAAAACACCCTTTCGTAGCGAACGCAAATCCCTTTTGTGAATCTATTATCTTGGGCGTTGATGAAACAGACTCGTTTTATCAGATGAGTTCCCAATCGGAATGAACCGGTTTCTTGGCTATACTTGTGCTATTGAGTGAATATCCGCTTCTCGCAGAGCATTGAGCAGCGCGTGATTTTTTGTGGCTTTGGAACGCTGATTCCTGTTATAATGATTATTTGCCGGAATTGCGCTGGTTCAACCGGTGCCGTTTCCCGTATTGTTTTTGAGGTGAAGGTTAATGTCGCGAGGTTCGCGCATCAGCAATATATTGTTCGTCATTGTGATGATCATTGTGCTGTGGATGATCTACAGCTTTCTTTCTGTAAAAACAGTTGTCGATGTTTCGTACAGCAAGCTGATAACAGAAGTTGACGCGGGCAATATTCAGGAAGTGACTGTCAAGCCTGAACAGGCTATGCTTACGGGCAAGTTCTTGCCTGACAAATCTGCAGAGCCGTCTAATCCCAAGGTGCCTAAGGGGCATGACTTCAAGACGAATCTCCCCCCCGATTATGAAGCGCTCTTAACCAGGATACAGGAGAAGGGGATAACGATCGACATCGAACATCCGAGCGCCTGGTCGTCCATGTTCTCGCCGACAACGTTGTTCATGATTTTGATCTTCCTTTTCCCAATTATCTTTATCTACATGCTGTTTTCGCGGCAGATGCAGTCGTCGGGGAGCAATCAGGCTTTCACGTTTGGGAAAAGCAAGGCGCGAACGGTCGATGATAGTACGCGAAAGATCACTTTCGACGATGTTGCGGGAGTTGACGAAGCGATTGCGGAACTTGCTGAGGTAGTCGATTTTCTTCAGAGTCCGAGGAAGTATCAGGAAATCGGAGCTGAAATTCCGAAGGGTATTCTGCTTGTCGGCCCTCCGGGCTGCGGAAAGACGCTCCTCGCGAAGGCGATTGCCGGTGAGGCAGGTGTTCCGTTTTTCTATATAAGCGGTTCTGATTTCGTTGAGATGTTTGTGGGCGTTGGCGCAAGCAGGGTGCGCGACCTTTTCGAGCAGGCGAAGAAACAGACTCCCTGTCTAGTGTTTGTGGATGAACTTGATGCCGTTGGTCGTCAGCGAGGTGCCGGGCTTGGCGGCGGGCACGATGAGCGCGAGCAAACGTTGAATCAGCTTCTCGTGGAACTTGACGGCTTCGAGCCCAACAGCGGAGTTATTCTCCTCGCTGCAACAAACCGACCGGATATCCTCGATCCGGCCTTGCTTCGACCGGGCAGGTTCGACAGGCGGGTTGTGGTTGACCGTCCTGACCTGAATGGCAGAAAGGATATCTTAAAAATTCATCTTCGGGGCAAGTCGCTTGAAGGTGACATAGATGTTGACGTTCTTGCGAAGCGCACACCGGGATTCAGCGGCGCCGACTTGCGTAATGTGTGCAACGAGGCGGTTCTCATCGCCGCCCGCTTCGAAAGAACAGAAGCTTCGATGCCCGATTTCGAGGAAGCGATAGATAAAACTATCGCAGGCCCAGAGCGGAAAAGCCGTGTGATTTTGGAGCGCGAGAAAGAGATCATCGCGTATCACGAGCTCGGACATGCTGTTGTCGCTTACCACTTGCCAAATGCCGATCCTGTACACAAGATAAGCATTCTTCCGCGCGGGCTTGCACTCGGCTACACGCTTCAATTTCCCGAAGAAGACAGGTTTCTGCAATCACGGGCTGAAATGCTCGATCGCATAACAGGGCTTCTCGGGGGCAGGGTTGCCGAAGAAGTGAAATTCGACGAGATGACGACAGGTGCGTCAAATGATCTTGAGCGTTCAACCGAAATAGCGCGCGCGATGGTTACGCAGTTCGGAATGAGCGACAAGCTAGGGCCGTTGACATTCGGCAAGAAACATGAAAGCATTTTTCTTGGCCGCGACCTAAGCGAGGATCGAAATTATTCGGAGCAGATCGCCTACGATATCGATTTGGAAGTAAGGCACATCATTAGCGAATGCTACGAGCGTTCAAAGAAAATTATCAATGAGTCGATGGCCGCAATTGATAAACTCGCAAAGATCCTTCTTGAAAAGGAGCACCTTGGACGGGAGGAGTTCGAACGCCTGATGAAAGGTTTCGCCAAAGCTTCCACGTAGAGGCAAATTGATTAAAGTCAATAAATCAACACGTTATCCACAATTTTTAACATCTCCATTTTTGCTTCTCAAGCACTTTGATTATTTTAACTTTCCGCTTGACACGCATTCTAATTTCATATACAATCGCCCGTGTTCCGGCCGCGGCCGGGGCTTGTGTTTTGGCACGTATTCTTAGAGTAGTGCTGTTTTTTAATAGCACATGGAAAAGAGGTGCGCGATGCATATTTCCAGCAAGGTTGGCTATTTGGGGCGAACGCTGCTGCTACTTGTTCTGATTGGTTTACTCCTCTCTATGGTGCTTGCTGCAAAGCGCCACGATCCTCGTCCGATTGGGGACAAAAGCAAGCCTTGGTATCGTGGACAGGAAAACCTTGAGAAGTTGTTCCTTACAAAGAGGGACATTCCAACGGCGCCGTTCCTGGATTACTCCCAGGACTGCATGCTCTGCCACAACAAGTACTACGATCGCTGGTGGAATTCGGGGCACGCAAGCTCGTACAACAACCAGTTCTTCCAGGACTCCTGGCAGCATTATCGCGAGTGGTGGTTGTATGAAACCACCCAAAGGCGCAGGTTAGATAAGACTGGCAGGTTCGATGCGAGTTTGAAGAAGGGTATGGACGAGCAGCCCGAATGGGCACTTGAAATAACGAAGACAGACTGTCTTTCTTGTCATGCTCCTTCGATAAACGCAACGATAAAGTACACGGACGACCTTGAGATGAGAAATGTACTTCTTGCGATGCGAGAGGGGTATGTTCCAAACTGGCGCGATGTTGTCAGCGGATTTCTCGACAAGGATCTGGAGTACGACTACGGTACCGTCTATTTTGATGAGATTACGGAGAATCCGAATTTTGACGTCTCAGTGCGCAAGCAAATCAGGTTCTTGCAGAGGATAAGCGATTTGACCAAGGACGGAATCTCATGCGATTTCTGTCATACCGTAACGCGGGTTTCACATGTTGCGGATCGCGAGGACGATCTGCACAGAATGCACAACATAAACTACAGCCTCAATTTCGAGCACAGATTCGGTATGAAGAAGTGGGGGCCTATCGAGGAAACCCCGACAGCGAGCCACACGATCCAGTACAGCCCGGCTTACAGGATGAGCGAATACTGTGCCGCCTGCCACCAGGAGGTCAACGATTTCGGAATCAAGGTACAGGATACCTACAACGAGTGGAAATTCTCTGAATGGGCGCACGCAGGTGTAACCTGCCAGAGCTGCCATATGCCGGAGTATCGCTCGGTTGTATCCAAGCACGGTCAGATACGTGACGATGCGCACGATCACAGCTTTGCAGGTGTGGATGATGCTGCATTCCTTGCTACTGCCGCGGATCTTGAAATGACCTCGGAGCGCGTGGATGACTACATCGATCTTACGATCAGCATAATAAACAACGGTACGGGGCATTCGTTGCCCACCGGCATTCCCTTCAGGCGTGTTGTTCTTGTTGTCCGCGCCAAGGATGAAATGGGTGAAATATTCTGGGATGCAAGGCAGCTCGATGTTGACGATGCATTCCTAGCGGCAATGCCCGATGAATACTGGAGTGGCAGGGGCGAATATCCTACGTTCCAGCGCTTACTCGGAAGATCCTATCCGAGCATCTACGAAAATACTGAAGAAGTGCCTTACTGGGTTGCAGATACGGTAATCGAAGATACGAGGATTATGGCCAATGAGACGAGGGAGCTTCATTTCAGAATTCCCGCCGCAGAGCAGCCCGGAGCCGTTTACGTAACCGGCCAGCTCTTCTTCCGCAGAACTAGTGCGAAGTACGGTGAGTACTTTGACATTGTCGACTCACCAGAGATTATCGATGGTGTCGGAATCACTGTCAGCTAGATTTGATTTTGGATGCATATGCCGGGGTCGAAAGGCCCCGGCTTTTTTTTGCGTTATCATTCTTGTTTGGTGAATCTGAATGAATCCACACTGGCTCGTCTGTGGTAAGCGGATTGCTCTTGACAGGCCGATCGTCATGGGCATCGTCAACATCACGCCGGATTCGTTCGCAGATGGCGGAAGATTTGTCAATCGAGAAGTGGCTGTGATGCATTCGGTCAGCCTTCTCGATCAAGGTGCCGACATACTTGACATCGGCGGTGAATCAACGCGGCCCGGTAGTGAGGCAGTAGGTGCTGCAACAGAGCTTGACCGCGTAATTCCAGTTATTCACGGTGTGCTAGAAAAAAAGCCTGATGCCTTGATAAGCATTGATACAAACAAAGCAGATGTAGCAAGGTCGGCGCTCGATTGTGGGGCTGTAATCATCAACGATGTAACGGCGGGGCTTGGCGACGCGAATATGATCGAAGTGGTTGCCGCTTCAGATTGCGGCTATGTTCTTATGCACATGCAAGGAAAGCCGAGGGACATGCAGATGAATCCGATTTACGCTGATGTCGTCTCCGAGGTGACTGATTTCCTTGGTTCGAGGGTGGCCGATTTCGCTGATGCAGGTGTTTATGTTGATCGAATTGTAATCGATCCCGGTATCGGGTTCGGGAAGCTGCTTCATCATAATATCGAGCTAATTAGAAATATCCCGACGCTGCTTTCAGCAGGAAGGCCGGTTATGATCGGCGCCAGCAGAAAGAGAATGCTTGGCGAGATAACTGGAAGGCCCGTAGACGAGAGGCTTTCCGCTTCGATTGCAGTTGCACTTCTCGCGATCGACCTCGGTGCTTCGATCATCCGCGTTCACGATGTTAAAGAAACGGTTGACGCCATCAAAGTACGGTCCGCGATAATGGATGAGCAAAGCGATCCTCAACGCGAAAAAGAAGCGGATGGCTAGATTAAGCTTAATGCGTGAGTTGTTGTGGCGCTGTGAGTTCGCTTAACGCGCCGTTCGTTTGAGCACGACTTCCACTAGATCAAGCGTTTTCGTTGAAGCCCCGTTGTTCATTCTGCTGAATTTTTCGGCTCTGGCTGCCATTTCTTCAAACGTGAATCCTTTGCCCGGAACATTTTCTCCTGATAGCCAGGCCATAACGGTTTTGCCGATCTGCTCAGGTTCATCAAGTATGAGCAGCTCGCCGTTTTCCACCATTCGTTCGGGAATGTCGGTGTTGAACGTGCGCGGCCCGACAACGATTGGTTTTCCATATGCCGCGGGTTCGAGTACGTTGTGAACCCCGGGGCCGAAGAAACTCCCACACACGACGGCGAGTCCGCCTGCCTGGTAGAAGTCGAGTAGTTTTCCCATCGCATCAACGAGAACGACGCTCGCATCCGAGGCTGGGTGATCTTCGCTTACTCTCGTATATGACAGTCCGCTTCTGTTGAGGATTTCAGCAACTGCCTCGAAGCGTTCTGGACGGCGGGGAACAAGAACCAGCCGTGCATCTGGATGATGTTTGAGTATTTTGATGTGCGCGCGGATCGTAAGGTCATCCTCTTCCTCATGAGTGGAAGCTGCTACCCAGGTGTTGGACTTGTCAATGCCGTATCTGGCTTGAATTGCCGATACAGCTTCATTAGTCAGAACAGGGAATGAAATATCGCATTTCATCTCACCACCGATGGCAAGGAGATCGTTAGGTATTCCAAGCTTAAGAAACGCGTTGTAGTCCTTTTCGCTACGGGCGCTGATGAAGTCGAAAAGCTTCCAGATCGCCAATGTAATTGAACGCTTCAATCCGCGCTTGTTGGCGAGAGTCATCCGCCCGTTGATCAGGATTCGTGGAACACCTGCACGTCCAAGATCTGCCAGGAGATTTGGCCATGCTTCCGCTTCAACCGTAATGTAAACATCTGGGTTAAGGCGCTTAAGAAATCGGCTGATAGTGACAGGGAGGTCGAGCGGGCCATAGCCGTGCCAGGCAATCGCACCGCCTAGTTTTTCACGGACGCGCGTGAAGCCTGTAACGGTTGTGTTTGTTAACAGGATGCGGTCATCGGGAAAGCGTTTTCTCCATTCCTCTACGAAAGGCAGCGCTGCCATCGTTTCTCCCACGCTGGCGGCATTAAGCCATACACGCCTTCCTGGAGGCAGGCTGTCGGGTAGACCTTCTGTGCCGAATCGTTCCGCGAGCGTGTTGCTTGTTTTTGGATTTCTGCCGAGAACAAGCCTGGCAATTGTAGGTCCGATTGTGCTGGCGAGAAAGCGGTATATTGAAAGCACGGCGGGATTTTATCATATGGGTTCGTGTCGGGCTTGGGCTGCATGTGTATTATCGGCAAACGCGCTATGGATGAAACCGTAAGAGCAGGAATACTGTCAGGCATCAGGTTCGGCTGTGCGCTATCCGGTCTCGTGACTTGAAAGCAGGCCGGGCAAATCGAAGCTTTGAAGAAGTACTGCCAGGCGCGGGAAGCCGTCATCCTGGGTTATTCGCTTCGGGCCGATGCCGAGAATGTACTGAACCGATTCGGTTCCGCCATATACAGCAACGCCTTCCGGCGAGAAAAATGTTATCTCGGATTCGACGATGAAGGTTCGCCTGATATCGCCGTCTATTCTGATTGTGCCATCCATTATTACGCGGTATGAGGCTTCGACATCGAAGATGGCAGGGGCTTTAGAGCGCGTACCTGTTACGGTCGCTCTGCCGGAGTAGTTCCAGCGGTCGCCGGATGCAAGGCCCTCACCTGCGATTTTCATCGGCGGTGTGAATTCCGTCACCAGGTTCTCGACTAGTTGTGTTAGCTTGAGTTTTAGAAGATCGCCATCGGTCTTTGCATATACTTCCCTGCGGATAGGGACTCCGTCAAGCTCGGTAATGATAATGAATGCTTCCACCGACTGCTTCTCGCCGTTTATTTCAAGCAGTTTTTTTCCTGCATTTGAAGCTGTCAGGGATACGGTTCGACCTTTGGCGTCTATGTAGTGCCAGGTGAATTCGTCAGACATTGGCCAGGGATCGATATCGGGCGAAAGGGCAACTGAAGGTTCAGATGTGGAGATGATCGTAAGAAGCAGAATGGCTACTGCCGTTTTCATAATTTGTGCCGTACGCACGAAAACAGTATAGCACTTTTGATGTTCGGTGCCCGGTTGGCACAAACTCGGTTTATAATCGTTTCCGTCCTAACGAGTGATCGAAGGAGGGGATGTATGGTTCGTTCATTTATTTTACTTGTATCTGCCAGTGTAGTGCTTTGCTTTTTGCAGGGCAGCGCGACTTATGGGGACGATAACAAGAAGACTGAGTTTGAATATGCGCCAAAGCCGATGGCGCTCCATGTTTTCGATAAATCGGCTTTAATCACGGATTTTGATGCGAAATATGAAAGCGATTTCGTAAAGGATCTGCTTGGCAGCAAAGGCATGCGGCTGAAACTCAACGTGAAGAACACCTCAAGGCAGGATATCGTTGCTATTCAGGTAGGTTTCGTATTCTTCAACTATTTTAACGAGCCGATGGGCTATACGAGTACGCTTGTACTTGATGTACTCGGGGTTGGCGAAACGAAGGCGGTGGAATCCAAAGCAAAGTTCGTAGGCGACGCAGAGGCATATCCGGTTTTTGTTTTCATTCACAAGATCAAGTATGCAGATCGTTCGGTAGAGATTATTGATATTGAGACGGTGCGCAAAGCAATCAACGCGCGGCTGGGCATAGACTGTGGGGTGGATATGTTTGCCAGTCCCGAAGAGCAGCGCAGGAAACGGTTTGGAGTTTCAAGCTTGGTTGGGTTTATACTCTAGCTTGCTGTACAAATAACTGGCATCCCGGATCGCGCACATATGTATTGGAGTGTGTCAATGCGCGGTTTCCGCCGCCTGAAAAAGGCATACGCAGGCAGCCGGTTTCTGCATTGCCAGGCAGTCGGCTTAGAAATCCACACTGACCAGGTATGTTGGAGAACCCGAAATGAACTCTTCCTGCATGCCTGTAACCGTCGGGAACGTAACGTACTCCAGTTCTTCCTCGTCGAGCCCGGTCGTAAGCACAATCAAGCGGTATCGTCCGCTGATGAAATCATCGAAAACGACTTCGCCTCTTCCGTCCACCCTGTGGAATTGCGTAAGAAGGTGCTGGGCGCTAGTAACATTGATGGAAGGCGTATCGAGTTCGAATAATTTTTCTTCTCCGTAGGTTTCGTCGTCTTCTACCAGCGTTTCTTCCTCGCCGGGCTGCGCACCTTCTATTTCATAAGCAAAGCTGCCGGATTCTGGGGCAGGGGCGACAGGCGCCTCTGAATCCTCTGTTTCGATTTGCATGCTTTCCTCGGCTGTGGTTTCCATTGTTTTATGTTCAAGTACCTGCAGGCCTACATAGGCCGGCCACAGCGGTTTGCCGTTTGCACTCACGTGAACGCGAAGCTCGAATCTGCCCGGGCCGACAGCCTGAGCGTCCTTTAGTTCGGATTCGACGGCATTCAAGCTTGCTGCATACTTTTCGTAATTGAAGAAGCTGTAGTCGCGAAGCCTGTCGAAATCCTCGCGAATTTCCTTCAGCATTTCTTCGCTTCTAACAAGCTCGCCGTGATGCATTACCTGACGAGCGGCTGCGATTCGGAGACTTGTGTGAGGGAACGGGTTGTTATCCAGCAGACTGATAAACTCTTCGATCGTGTATGAGTCCCAGAGCCCGCGGGTGAAGTAAGGTTCAACAATACGCCTTGCCAAAACAGTGTCTGTTTGAGCTCCGGAATATTTGAGCAGTAGAGGCGTACGCCACATTTCCAGATCGATGTTGTTGAACGCATATACACCTTCCGGACTTTCGGTCAGCCATTTGAAATCATTCTCGGTCAGAACACCGGGCGGCAGATCTGCTGCGTCCATCAGAAATTCTTTGATGTTTTCCCGCAAGGAAGGTTTGATGACCAGATCAAATGTCGTAACGGAGTCGGCATCGATGATATAGGCTGTTCGAGTGTACGGCTCTTCTGCATATGCCGTCTTCAATTTGTAATGGCGAGCGACGCCTCCGCCGACCTTTGATGTGTATGCCGTTGAGTCGGTAATCGCAGGATAGTTCTGTGCTTCCCATAGAAGAAACACCGCAGGGATTCCCACGACGATCATCATGAACAGCGGGCCCTTGATCGTCACTGTTCCGTCATAATACGCAAGACCTTCCATAAGCAGCAGAAGTCCCCCGAGTAGCAAGATGCCCAATATCGCACTTCCGATAATCGAGTAGGCGAAACTCAAATCGGGAAGTGTAGCCCAGGAACTTGCGACCGCTTCATTCACTACCGCAATGCTCATGTAGGAAAGCTGGATTTCAAAAAGAACGAAGCATCCGAGGATGAAAACGAGGATTCCCTTAATCAGGTTGAAACGCTTTCCAAAGAGCATAGCGAAGAGCATTACGAGGATTGCGCCCAGGATGATGTGGTACAGGCTCGGCTGCCAGCGTTCTATAGCGGTTCCCATTTCAATTTCGGCGATATTGAGCGACCAGGAAAGCGCGTTGACGTAAAACCCGACGAAGAGAAGCCCTATCAAATAGGTAACCCATTTCCAGCCATATCGTCGAACAAGGCTGTAGAGACACAGGATCAGCAGGAGTACCGCGCCGATCCAGGTCAATCCTGAAGTAAAGCTTGGCGCTGAATCGTAGACCTCCGCAAGATTAAGAAGGTAGGGCGGGTAGTAGGTCGCATGTGCAAGCTGATCGTCGGGACTGAATCTCGTCAGCGAAAGCCAATTGCTGATTACGCCGCTCAGGAATCCTGAAAGCGCGCTGAATACGATAACAACGATGACGATCCAGACGAGATGACCGGTTGTGTCTGGCTTTTTCGATGCATCCGCGACGCCTTTCTTCAGTTGCTCGACATCATCCGTCAAGCCAGATGATTTGCCCGAATCGCCTGAAGACTTGTTTCCAAAATCCAAGCCACTTCTGGTATCTTTGTTTTTCATCAGCTACCCTCCCTGAAGATCATTCTTCGTCACACAGGATTCGCCCGGGCAAGAATAGCATTTGAACCGGAGGTGTGCAAGTTCGCTTGCGATGCCGCTATTCCATTCGAGCGCCTGAGCAATCAGCGAGTTCCAGAGCATTTTCGATTATGCGTTCTGATGACTGAGTCCGAGCATCAGTTCAATGATGCGTCGCGCACCTTGTCCGTCCAAAAAAGCGGGGCCAGCCGCTGCAAGCCTTTCAAGTTCCCTTGAATCTGCAAGCCGCTCGCATAAGATATCGGCATATGCAGATGGCGGAAGGTTCGGTTTCATCGGGCAGGCCAGATTTCGCTCTTCCAGCAGTCGAACTGTCCTTTGTTCGTGGTTGCTGTGTGGAACCGGGAAACAAGGTGCACCGGTACATAGCGCCTCGAATGCAAGAATTCCGCCTCCGGTGATTGCAATATCCGCCCAGGACAAGATGGATACGATATCGACACCGTAACCGACCGCAGCATCAGCCTTGCGTGCTGCGTCGGAGATCATCTCGAAATCCGGATGGTTGCTGTCGACAAGAACGTTGATCGAAAATTTCTTGCCTGAGAGTGGTCCATCCGAACAAGTTGTCCCTTCTTTGATCATCGAAAGCCCCGTCAATATATCGAGCGTGGAGCGGGTCGGATCCGTACCGCCGAGCGAAATGAGAATATTCAGACCGTTGGCGAAGTCCCTTGTATGACGAGATGTGACGATTCCCTGATTAACAATCATGTATTCGGGACCTTGCGCAAGGATCGTACCGTTCTGGAGTGTTTCGCAGGTGTTCTGCCACTCGCCGATGACTGCGTTTACGCACAGGTGTGCGTTGCGGGTATCATAATCTTGGTCGTCAAGGAGAACTACCAATCTGTTTTTCGCCGTATCTTCCTTTATTTCAGGGATCGCATCAAGACAGTCAAAGACCACAACATCAGGATCGATTTCAGCGATTCTCTCGAAGATGACTTCTGTGTGAGGAAGATCGAAATCGGTTATCAGCGTTAACGGCTTTGCAAATCTAACGCTGTGAGGAATCCTATCGGTATCCGCGACAACAAGCAGCTCGAAAGAAATACTCTGCGGTAGTTGTGCAGACAGGTTAACCATGCGAACGGTGTGCCCCGTATGGAAGCGTCCACCCGCAAATGCAATTCCGAGAACTTTTTCCACAGCCTATATATTATCGCATCAGACATAAACAGCCAACGATCCGGGCACGATGATATAATACCCGCGCTTCAGGAGGAAATAATGATTTACGAACCTTACCGAAACAAGACTGTCGAACCGATAAGGCTTCTTACGAGGAGCCAGCGAAAGACCTCAATTCAGGCCGCTCATTACAATCTTTTCAATCTACGTTCGGAGGATATCTACATCGACCTTCTTACCGACAGCGGTACGGGTGCGATGAGCGATACCCAATGGAGCGCGCTTATGCGCGGGGATGAATCGTATGCAGGAAGCAAGAGCTTTTTCAGATTGAAGGAAGCGGTTAACAGCCTTCTTGGTTTTGAGTATTTTATTCCTGCTCATCAGGGCAGAAGCGCGGAGCTTGTATTGATGAGCCATTTCGTAGGAAAGGGTCAGATTAGCCCCGGCAACATCCACTTCGATACGACCACCGCGCATATCGAATTCCAGGGCGGCACAGCAAAGAGCTTCGTGATTCCGGAAGCCAATGATCCCGACAATATGCATCCCTTTAAGGGTAATTTCGATGTGGAGAAGCTGGAGGGGTTTCTGAAGACTCACTCAAAGAATGTAAGCCTTGTGATTGCAACGCTCACGTGCAATTCAGGGGGCGGCCAGCCTGTTTCTCTTGAGAACCTGAAGGATGTATCGCGCTTGTGCAAACAGTACGGCGTTCAGTTTTTCTTCGACGCCGCGCGCATAACCGAAAACGCGTATTTCATTAAAACGCGCGAAGCTGAGTACAAAAAATGGACCATTCGACGTATCCTGCGCGCGTGCTGCGACCTTGCAGATGGTCTGTGGATGAGCGCAAAGAAGGATGGGCTTGGCAATATCGGGGGTTTTATCGCAGTACGAAATGAAGGGCTGTATGAAACGCTGAAGAAATACACGATTCTGTTCGATGGTTTTCCGACTTACGGCGGTCTTGCGGGACGCGATCTGGAGGTTCTGGCAGTCGGACTCAAGGAAGCAACAGATATCGATTATCTCAGGTGGCGAACGGGTCAGGTTGCTCAACTGGGCATGTGGCTTGAGGAGAGCGGTATTACGTGTATCAAGCCATTTGGCGGGCACGGTGTATACATCGATGCGAGAAGATTTATGCCGCAGATACCTGAAGATCAGTTTCCCGGCCAGGCGTTGTCGGTGTACGGATACATTGAGGGAGGTATTCGGAGCTGTGAAATCGGCCCAATCCTCCGCGGGCGCGATCCGAAAACGGGCAAGCACAAACCCGGTCTTGACCTAGTCAGACTCGCAATTCCGCGCCGCGTTTACTCGATGAACCATATGCGGCATGTTGCCGATACATTCATCGCCCTCAAGAAAAGCGCGGGCATGCTGCGTGGAATGAAGTTCACATACGAAGCGCCGCTCCTTGCTCACTTCTCAAGTAAGTTTGACTGGGCGTAAATGCTCTCCGAGCTATTGCATTATTGTGTAGATGACCCATTTCGGACTCCCGCGATATTCTGAGGAAAGAGAGCGCGCGGCTGCCGTCAGGCCGCTGAAATTCAACTATCGAACTGTTTCATTGTCAACGAGTTTGATATCTATATTTTCGAAGTTGGCCTTCTCGGTGATGACAATAGGGCGATTCGGCCCGAAAACCACTTCAGCCACCTTTGATCTATTACCAGAGCCTGACCCTTTGTCTTCATCGGTTTCTGACGTATTTTCGGTGTTCATTTCTATCCAGCAGTTCAGGTAATAGATGCCGTTTGGTATGCCTCTGATTTCATATTTTCCTGGCGAATCGAGTTCAGTCTTCGCACAAGCGCCTGCGAGCGGATCTGTAAAGGATGTGAGCGCAAGCACGATACGACCCTTAGCTTTACCTTGATACATCACACGACCGGAGATAACCGGCCCGTTGCCTGAAGTCATAGATTTTCCAACCATCCGATTTGGCAGGTTGCCTGATACATCTTAACACATACCCTTTGTACTTGCGTTCAAGTTGCGTTCCCTTGTAGGACAATTGTCCTGATGAACGGCTGGGATCGTCCGTAACAGACTCTGCATTCCGATTGCAGAGCGTATAACATGCTGGCATTGATTTGGCAAAGGTTTGGTTTCAGAATTGAATGCGTTATCGGCGTGATGCTGGCGAAATTCAATATTCTAAATCAGCATGCCTTTGCTGTTCGAGAACCCTTATGGCTATTATAATTGACAAAATCAGTGTATTATTATATTTTCTAGCTTTGGGTTTACTCGATTCCGTAAAGGTAATCGCTAATTATGGCCAACGAAGTTGCGGCTGTGTATCCGGGAAGTTTCGATCCGGTTACAAACGGTCATTTGGACGTTTTGAGACGGGCGTCGAAGCTTTTTGCCAAGGTGATTATTGTAGCCAGCGTGGAAGGGAGAAAGAAGTTAGATTTCTCCCTGGAGGATCGCCTTGACTTTCTCCGACGCGCTGTGATTTCCTTCGATAATGTGGAAATTGACAGCTTTGACGGATTGTTGGTTGATTACGCAAGGAAGAACGGGGCAAGCGTAATAATCAGGGGCTTGAGAGAGGTTAGTGATTTCGAGTACGAGTATCAGATGGCAGTTATGAACAGACGGCTTGCACCTGAAATTGAGACAGTATTTCTGAGCACCGGCAGCGAGTATTATTATGTATCGAGCAGCCTAATTAAGGAAGTCGCTGCGCTAGGCGGTGATATATCGGGACTGGTGCCGGAATGTGTCGTTTCTGCTTTGCACAAGTCGAAGGGTGAAGTGCCCAGGCAGTAGCAGTGGTACTTTAAGGGAAGGTCTGACATGTCTGACAAGGAACCGTTGAAGAAGAGCACTAACGAGAGAGGATCCAGCCGTATTGAGGAACTGGCGGATGAGCTTGCGAACCTTGCGGAAAAGACGCCATCTCTTTACAGCGTTTTCAAGAAGGTTCTGCTCAACGAGGAAGCCTTCTATAACATCCTTAACGATCTCGTTGAGTCACAGCCGGAAGAGCTTGTCGAAGCGCAGAAGATTCTGGCTCGTCGTGAGGACGTGATCAAGAACGCGCATGAGGAAGCGCAAAAAGTGCTTGATGTCGCGCAGAAACGTCTTGAAGAGTTAACGAGTGAGCAGGAAGTCGTAAGACAAGCAGAGCGAGAGGCGGAGAGGATCATCCGCGATGCCGAAGTTCGTGCAGAACAGATCAGAGTCGAAGCTATGGAATATGTCTATCAGAAGATGGACGAGCTTGAAAGGCAATTCGGCGCAAGCCTGAATATTGTGAAGAATAGCAAGTTGGTTCTTGAGCGTGAGTTGTCACAAGCCGTAAGCGAAGCTGATGTTTACGACTCCGAAGCATCGGAATGAGTTTTCATTTTTCGTTATAATGGGTATACTGTTGTTGAGGTCGAAAGTACATTCGGCCTTGTTTGATGGAAATTTAGGAGTGTTGTTATGAGCAGAACCGGATTTGCGGTATCACTGTTGGGAGTTTTGATATCCTTTGGCTTGCTGATTGCTGGCTGCGGAGGGGGCGCCGGTGGAGTTGCCCCAGTTGTGCCAAATGACAACTCAGGGCCGAGCCAGGCTGTAGACGATCCCGGAGACAGGCCGGGAGGCTACATTCAGACCCAGGACAGCGGAAGTGGATTCGTTTCCGATCCGCAGGGCGTCCTGCAGTACGACGGTCGCACAGACCCTCCCCCGCCTTCCATAGTAGGTGGTGGAGACCTTCCACCTGAGGCGATCGAGGAGGAATTCGGAAATTCAATCGTCGTGCTTCCACAGAACAGCTCCGGAGAGGGAACAATTCTGCTGGAGGATTTCAAGCCGGGTCAGAAGGTTGTGATGATTACGACCAATCTCGACAGATCATACCTAAACTTTACTAGAGGCTCTCTTCAGCCCGGACTCCCGTTTACTCTTCCTGATTCCTACTACAATTTCACAGCGGATAACCTCCAGAAGGTTACAAATTCGATTTTGGACAATCCTTACAGTGGATCTGGCTTGGAGAAGTTTGATGTATCGAGTGATCCGTACTACGGGATTTCCTTTGAGCCTGGTGAAACGCTCGAACCATCGGTGATAGCACAGCGCGAGCTCGAGTATGCAATTGAGACAGGCTATCTGGATGAGGTTATGGAGGTTACTCGTACACCTTCCCTGCTGTCAAAGGGAATCGTCAGAACTTTTTCCCAGGTTGACGTGACAATTCAGATGCCGCCCGTTAGCGATCCCGAATCCGAGGATGAAGGCAAGCAGTATCAATGGCCGTGGCTTTACCAGTTCCAGGATGGCCGTCTTATAGGCATTGGAGCACATTGCTATGTATTCCTCAGTACCGAGATCAACAACGGTTACGCAGACGGAATAAAGTTTACCCATGAGAGGATTCACAATCTCGTCAAGGAATTCGACAGCAATATCTTCCCTGTATCGCAGGCGGCTTTCGGGCCGGTCAGAACCTACAACGAGGAAACCATTTACTTCCCGCCGGATCGCAACGTTACCCTTTCCCCCGATGATTTTGACGAAGACGGGAACCTGTTGCAGCCAATGGAGTTCGTGCGTGATGACCTGATCGAGAAGGATCAGCGTATCATCATCACGATTCTCAACGGTGTTTCTCCAGGCGGCGGAGGATTCTATATATCCCCGGGCATGCTCCCCGATGAGGAGCCGGATGAGGACAGTCCGTACGCGACAGCGCCAGATATTAATTACGACGCGTTCAGCACAGTTTACATTGATCCCTCGAACTTCCCGGCAAACGATGACGACTGGTCCGGTGCGTATTCCGTGATCGCTCATGAGTTCCAGCACAAGCTTCATTCCGATAATGCCGTGAGCAACTCGACTTGGTTCAACGAAGGACTGTCAATGCTCAATATGTACATTTGCGGATACAACGTCGAGGAAGGCACGATGATCGACTTCTTCTCGGGGCAGCTGGAGAGCTTTATGGCTAACCCGAATATCAATGCCATGTTCAACGATGTTTCGTCGGATCAGAATCAGGGAGTGCTTTATGCGCCCTGGTTCTTGTTTATGCTTTATGTGATGGAGCATTACGGACCGGGTACACTTCGCGAGTTCTATACAGCGTCCGGGAACGTAATCGAAAAACTGGAAAATTCAACTGACGAGCCGGCAAGGTACATTTTCCAGAAGTGGATTCTTGCAAACTATATTGACAGCCTTGATGTTCCGCCTCGTATGGCAGGCGAATCGATCGAGGATTACGTCGAGAGAGTTCCTCTTGCGGATCCGCGCTTCAGGTATGCGACATTCGATATGACCGGAAGACTCGGTGGCACTGACTCGGTTCTGCCGGGAATTAAAGTCCATCGTTTCCCTGAAACCGAGGAATTCTATCCCGTCATATCGCAGACCAGACTCGTGAAGCCCTGGTGTGCGGAGTATGTGCTATTCGAGAACGGAACCGGAAGCGATTTAAGGATTCTGGTTAATGCAGACGCCAACTTCCGCACATTTATCTTACCGATTAACTACAATCCCTACACAACTACGCTCAGTGTTGATACAAGCGTTTACATTCCGTAACGCATTGCCTTAACGAAAAAAATTCCCCGGTTTCGGCCGGGGATTTTTTTTTAGTAGTTTCACTTTCTAAGCTGATAAGGCAAATATCCAGCATTGCAGACACGGAAATAGTACGCTGGCTGCGTGAAATAATTCGCTTAGGGAGTTTTTATTTACAACCGTATTATTGTCCATCTATAATTGCCAGCGGCATTAATCTTCTGTTTCTGGGGGTAAAGGATGAAAGTAGCAATTGTTGGCGGCGCAGGCCGGGTAGGAATCAACTTTGCCATTAGTCTTCTTCTTTCCCGTCTTGCAAGAGAGATCGTACTTGTCGACATCGCTCTTGAGATGGCGGATGGCGAGGCACTCGACCTTCGACATGCAACGTCGCTCGTAGGCAACGTTGGACTGGACAGCGGTGATCTGACCAAACTGAAGGGATCGGATATCGTTGTTATCTCTGCGGGTAGTCGCCGCAAGCCAGATCAGAGCCGGCTTGAGCTTATTCGTACGAATGTAGGCATTCTCGATGAAGCTGTTGAAGGGGTAGTAAAGTACGCTCCGAATGCACTGATTTTTGTTGTGACGAATCCGGTGGATGTTCTGACGTACCGTGCGCTTAAGATGAGCAAATTTCCCCGAAACCGCGTGTTCGGGCTCGGCAACGTTCTTGACATCGTACGTTTCAGAAGTCTTCTGGCAGCGAAATTCGGATGGAATCCTCTTGATGTGAATGCATTCATCATTGGCGAACACGGGGATGCGATGGTTCCGCTCTGGAGTCAGGCATCCTACGGCGGAATCCTCTTCAAGGATCTGAGAAGCGTATCTATGGATCAGATCAAGGAAGTTTTCGCTGAAACCCGCGTTAGCGGCGCCGAAGTTATTCGCAAGAAGGGCGGTGCAGGATGGGCTGTTGGTGTGAGCATTACAGAAGTCATCAAGGCGATCGTTCTTGACACCAAGGCTGTTCTGCCGATCTCGACCGATCCGGACGGAATGTACGGCATCGAGGGTGTTGCTCTGAGCTTGCCCACCATTATCGGCAAAAATGGCGTGGAGGGATATCTCGAATTCGAGCTTCCCGAGGACGAAATTTCTGCCGTGAAGAAAGCCGGCGAGGTGCTGAAAGAAACATACGCAACAATTTGACGATTGCCCTGATGCAAAAAAATCGTCAGCTTGGTGTTTTTAGCAATTTTTTGATTGACATTGTGCGTATGATTGGGGTATAATTTCCCGAGTTGTTCTGGGCCTCCGGGGAAAATGCTCTGGCGAGAGTCAGGGTAGTGATGTGGGTACCCAGACAACTTGAGTGCCATCCAATCCCAACACTCTGGAGGAGGTGAAGTTTTAAGTGTCTAAGCGTCTTAAGGGTTTTACCTTAATTGAACTTCTGGTGGTTATTGTGATCATCGGAGTTCTCGTTGCTATTGCTCTGCCGAACTTCCTGAAAATCAAGGACAAGGCGAAGGAAGCAGAGGTGAAGAGTAACCTGCATTCCATCCAGCTCTCGCTCGAGCGTTATTCAACCGACAATGAAGGCCTTTACCCGTTTTATCTGTATGGCGGCGATCCGTACTACAACGCGGGTTCAGCGTGCTTCGTTTATGGTCAGAATTACGGTGTCGAGTGGCAGGCTAATGGTGGAAATCAGGATTTCAAGAATCCGTTCGATACCTTCACGTACAACGACCCCGGTGATGTCGAGGACCTGTTCTATGGCGATCCGCTTTGCTTCGAAGGGTATTTGACCAAATTCCCGAGAAACCCGTTTGTGGGTGATTCTCAGGCTTGGTTCTTCGGTGCAAATGGAGCGAACAGCAGCTGGAGCACGTATGGTGCCAACTATGCAGGTGCCGGTGGTTCAGACGGTAAGCTGATGTTCTGCCTGTCGCTATTCGGTGAAGGAGCCGTTGTGACGTCGTATGATTATCAAATCGGCGAAGATGCGCCGGAGTATGTTTTCTATCCAGGCAACTTCTGGTACCATCCAAGGTTCCAGGACGAAGGTACAAATGCTGATCATATGTATCGTCAAGGCCAGGATACCGAGATCGGCTATGCAAACGTAGTCAGCGCGCGGTTTGGCGGTAGTATCGATACTCAGTACGATATTATGGCGCACGACGTATCAGGCTATGATCTCGGTGCAGTTGGTTCCGGTGGGACAGGGGGAATGGACGTGGACTATACCTGTACAGGTCCCTACGGTAATGTCCGTCACCGTACCTGCTATATCGTTCACGGCCAGGAGAGGAATCCATACTGGGCGAAGCAGGCCGACAACGTACAGTACGGGCAGTTCACTCAACCGGACGGTATTTCGGACGGGTACATCATTTACCTCAACGGCGGTCTTGATGCCAAGCCAGGCGGCACAAGCAATTAGTTTTTGGTTTTGAATTTACACTAGGGGGTGACCTAGGTTGAAGAGAGGTTTTACATTGATCGAACTGCTGGTGGTTATCGTGATCATCGGCGTTCTCGTAGCCATCGCGTTGCCGAACTTTATGAAAATAAAGGAGAAGGCACGTGAGGCAGAAACTAAGCAGAATGCGCATTCAATTCAGATTGCGCTTGAGCGCTATGCTGCAGACTCACCTGGAGGAACGTATCCTTCCTGGATTTCCGGTGGTGACTGGACAGACTCTTATGTCATCAACGAGACGTATGTTGATAGGAACATTACGCAGGAAGACATTGACTCGCTTCCTCCCGGCAAGCAGAATCTTGACATTGCACCCGACGGTTTCGGCTGTTCGCTTGTAATGGAAGGCTATCTTGAAGCTGCTCCGCGTAACGCGTTCATCTTGTCAAACCGCAAGGGTGGGAATATCTCCAATCGCTCGATTGAGCATATCAACAACGCGCCCTTTGCGGCCAACATGACGCGTAATCAGGTCGGAGGTGCAGAGAATAACCTGATGGTTGAGATTCTCGGCCCGCCTATCGCTCAGAGGATCACCTACGGCGGCGATCTTTACGTACAGCCCATTTATCCGTACTCGGATAATTTTACCAAGCTTCCGACCACTTTCAACGAACACGGTAACCAGACGCTTGTTGGCAATTTCCTCTACTACGCGTTCTTTGCCAATAAGAATCACAAGTGGATTTACTACAACCGCACGAGTGAGCCTGCGGGATTCCATCTTTGCGCGTTCGGTTCGCGTTCCAACGCTGGAATGGATATCTATGACCGCAATGCCAACTGGCCAGGAAGATACCGCACGACAAACTGCACCGATGCTGATTATTTCGGCCAACTTCCCTGCCCGGCCAACCCAAGTGATCCAAACACGCAAAATGCCTCGTTCGGCGGGCCTGACGGCATCAAGGACGGCGTAATAGTGGTTCTTGATTCCGGCTCGGACGCGAAGAGCACGAACTTTGACGAGGCTGCGTAAAGAGCTCTCGTACTTCGTGTAATTCTGTTTAGCTGTTTTTAAGTAAGTATTCAGGCACCGGGGAATTATCCCGTCCGGGTCGGGCGGGGTAGTTCCCCGGCAATGTATCAGGGGTGGATGTTATGAAATATCGAGGGTTTACGCTGATCGAGATGCTGGTGGTAATACTGATTATCGGTATCCTTGTTGCTATTGCGGTTCCCAATTTTACGAGGATCAAGGATAAGGCCAGGGAAGCGGAGGTCAAGGCAAACCTTCATAATATCCAGCTGGCGCTTGAGCGGTATGCTACTGACAATCAAGGGGTTTTTCCTCCGTGGCTCTATGGCGGCGACTTTACAGATTCGTGGGTTGCTGACCAGCGTACGTGGGATAAGCTGACTGCCGGCAGCGGCGTTGAAATTGGCGGAGAGACGACCACATCGGTTCCAGGCTGGGTGGAAGTCGCGGGCGCTGGCGATGGCGATGCCCTTGTCATGGGCGGCTATATTAGAAATTACACGTATCCGGAGAACCCATTCTTCGCGAGAGCCAACAGAGATACCGTTGACGATCCACTCGCCAACCCGGTTTCACAAAGAAGTGATAGCAGTACTTCTAACCGCGATGTCGGAGGCAGGACGAACACGATTATGTGGGAAATCAGCGGCGGACCACCGAAGAATGGAGACCCTACGCCGAATGGTCACCCCGGCTGGAAGTATTTGTTCCCGGTACAGAAGCATAATCCTACTACGAACGAAATAACACCGAGCGGAACAGTCGAGCATGCACCTTTGATGATCGGTAATTTTTATTACTATTCCATAAATCGCAACAATAAGAGTTGGGGCGACTATGATCCGAACTGGGTGGATACGACGGTCGACGCTTCACTTAGGGAGCCGCCAATCTGGGTGGACGGATTCATTCTTGTAGGGTATGGCTCGCTTCAGAACGACGGGCAAGATATCTACGATGTGTACGGTGAATTCAAGCATCATTGTCGTACTGCGGATGCTGGAGGCGGTCCGAATCAGCCCATCAATTCCGGTACAGGCGGCCCTGACGGTATTCCTGACGGCGCGATTCTTGTAATTTCATCCGATAAGTCGATTGAATCAGCCGAAATGAACAACTAGTTTTTTCCAGGGCGAAGCTGCAAAGCAAGGAAGAAGCATATCGCGAGCTTCCGTTTGGTACTCAGCCAATGAATGTTCATGTATCTGCCCTAATTGCGCGACGAACTCCCCTGCGTTTATTCTGCGCAATTTCCGCGTTCGAGCGCTAGTATTTATTCATTATTTCCTTGATTTTGTCCGTCAGGACGAGCGCTTCATCCATCGGGCGTTGCCACATATTCCTTCCGAAAATCAAACCCGTAGCACCTGCCTTCATACTCATCTCGACCTTGCCGAGCAACTCCTTGTCGTCAGTCTTTGAGCCGCCAGAGACGAGAACCATCGTATCGCCAGCGCTTTCGACGACCTGGCGGAAAGCTTCGGTTTCATCTATATCTATGTCGTTGTACGGCGCGGGCGGCGAACCGTTTTTCTCGGGATCGTACTCTAGCTTTGGAAAGTTAACCTTCACAATATCTGCTCCGCACTCGCTTGCGAGGCGTGCCGCGTAATCTACGGCGTAGAAATGATTGCGCCCGCCTTTTCGATCGATCGCTTCGCCGCGGGGATACGACCATACGATGAGCGGCATGCCGTACCGGTCACAATTTGCACGCACCTTTGTAAGTTGGGCGATGTCCTTCGACTGTGCGGGGCTTCCGACGAAAAGGGTATATCCGACAGCGTCCGCGCCGAGACGCACGGCATCCTCGACTGTAGCCGTAAGTGCGCTGAAAGCGCGGGCATCGTCTGGAATATTCGTCTTGCCGTTGATCTTCAAGATGACCGGGATGTCGGGGAATTCACGTCTGTATTTTGCTGCAAGCCCGAAGTGGAACGCTATAGCGCTGTAGCCTCCCCTGCGCGCGAGTTCGAGCTCATAGCGAGGGTGTTTGCTTGCAGGATTCTTGAAGAAATCGATCGGCCCATGTTCGACGCCCTGGTCGATAGGCAGTATCAGAAGTTTGCCGTTTCCGATGCCCTTTTCGTAGAGCAATCTGTTAAGCCGGGCCCGTTTGCCGATAGGCATGTCAAGGTCAGAAAACTTGGGTTTCCTGTAAAACTCGTTCATATTCGTTCCTCCATCGGGACTTAGTAAAGGGCACTTGTGATTATACCTTCAATTCCCTGTAATGGGCACAGGATGATTATTAAAGCCGCTTGATGCCGAGAAAGTCAAGCCCCAGCGAAAGCTCTCCTTCTACAAAGCACTTCGCGGCTCTAAGAACATGCCACATTTTCATTTTCGTTACGCCGAGCTTCCTTCCCCACATCGTTGTGAACAGTAACTGGTTTTGTTGCATTACGCGCCATCTGTGAGATTCGGTCGTGTTGCTTCCGATGCTCCGGTTGTGATTGTGGAGGACGACTGCGCAGGTTGTAGCAGCAACACGCGCGCCTCCGGCAGTGATTCTCACTCCAAGCTCCACGTCTTCCCAGTAATATGGCGAAAATCGAGGATTGAAGCCGCCGAGCCTGAGAAAATCCAGCCTTCGCATTGCAAAGAATGCTCCGCACAAAACAGTATCGACGGTTCCATCCGAGCAAGGATGTTCCTTCGGAAACAAGCGTGCATAATCACTGAATTCGGCTGTGCTATCGAGACGCTTCAGCCAGAGCAGACCCCGATGCGCCCAAAGGCTGTTCAGGTTCTCTACTTCTGAAAGCGCTGTGTTATATATCAAAGGCATTACGGCACCGATGCTTGTGTCTCCAAGCTGGGATGCAAGCTCGCCAATAACGCTGATAGGAGAGGCTTCGTTGAGGAATGCGATGTCGCTGTTCGAAACGACAAGAATTGTCCCGGAAGCAAGCGAGGCTCCCCTGTTCGCCGTTGAAGCAAAGCCCAAGTTACTGTGATTTAATGCGAGTTTGAAATCGAGCGATGCTCTCTCGGTTTCAAGCTTCTGGCCGCTTCCGTCCGGGCTTGCATCATCAACAATGATGATTTCGATTTCCCTGGCCTTTAGTTCTCCATCGTCGCCTTTGCACCGCAGGCTTTGTACGAGAGCGAGTGTCTGCTCGGCGTTTGTGTAATGGGGAATCACCACGGAAACCCGGGGCGTACTGGTTCTCGAATCGATGATCACAGGAATGATGATACCAGATTGCCTGCTGCAATACGGACGGTACGATATGCAAGTACATTCTTGAATCCGAAAGGAGGGATTCATTTGGCAACTTGCACTAGCAAAGTCCGTTTGCTAAGCACGATAACATCAGTGATCTTTCGCGAGACACCTTGATGTAGGCATGGAACTTCATCGGACTTCAATCGATCCAACGATTGCCGATATAATGATTGGTCGAGGGGGTTTGTTGTGATGGAATATCTGATTCCCTTGCTGATGGGCATTGCGCTTGCGGCTGTATGCGGATTGAGGGCGTTTCTGCCTCTGTTTGCGCTCTCGCTAGCCGCCTATTTCGATTTTGTTGTCCTCAACTCGTCGTTTGACTGGCTTGATTCAACGGCCGCAATCATAGCTTTCGGCATTGCAGTCGTACTTGAGCTCGTTGCAGACAAAATTCCCGCTGTGGACAACCTCCTCGATACCGCAGCAATATACGTCAAACCAGTTGCTGCTGCGATTGTCGTTGCCGGAGTTGCAAAGGACTTGGATCCTGTTTTTGCAGTCGGTCTTGGTTTGATTACCGGCGGTACGCTGGCCGCTGTTATTCATCTGGGAAAAGCAGCTTTCCGACTCGCAAGCACGGTAATCACCGCAGGGCTCGGCAACTTTGCCATCTCTGTCGTTGAGGATGTTGTCTCGTTCATTACATCGATTCTTGCGCTTTTTGCCCCTGTGATTGCAATTATCGTGGTTGGTTTAGAGATAGTATTGGCTGTTCGATTCGTTCGCAAGCGGTTTTTCGGGAAGCGTATGAAAGCTAAAGGGGATGAATCAGTAAGTGAGCCTGATAAGTCGGCCAAAGGGGAGACGGATGTCGCGTGCTGATGTCATAGAGGCTCGTCTTCTCAAGGGACCATCTGGGCTTGGGCCGATGGCTGCAACTCTGCTCGACGAGGTTCTACTGGATGAGGTGCAAGCGGGGCGTTTGCCTGCTCTTCTTCGGTTATGGATTAACGACTTGTGTGTCGTTCTCGGACGGAACAACAAAGAGGAGGAATGGATACATTCTGAAGCACTCAACTCGGATAATGTACCGTATTTC
>JAGGVC010000021.1 GCA_021158185.1 bacterium
ATGCGAAAGCTGCTCCACGCCATCTGGGGTATGTTCCGCCACAACACCGTTTTCGACGCTGCGATTCTCTTCCCCGATGTCTCTATTCAGCTTGACAGTTGAGTGAGTATCTACACCGGAACTTGGCGGTATGTGGATTTTTCCGCGCTACGCCGTGGGATCCCAGATGATACAGGCTCCATCCGCGCTTCCCGTGGCGAGGTATTTTCCGTCGGGTGAATACGCAATGGACCAGACATTTCCTGAATGCCCCCTGAGTGTCGTAATCAGCGCACCATCATGTACGCTCCAGATTCTGGCGGTTTTGTCACTTGCAGTGGCGAGGTGCCTGCCGTCGGACGAAAACGCAATGCATTCGACCCAGCTCGAATGTCCTGTGAGAGTGTTTATCAGCCCGCCGTCCGGTACGCTCCAGATTCTGGCAGTATTGTCCCAGCTTCCCGTTACGATGAACCGTCCGTCGGGCGAAAACGATGCGGAGTTGACATCAATAGTGTGCCCAAAGAGCGTTTTATAAATGCTCGCGCCTTTGCTCCAGTCCGCAGGTTTTGGTGCTATTACGAATGCAGTTGCTGCGAGAATAACCGCCAACCCAATAAACAACACAGCCTTCTTAATCGCCAGCATAACCCACTCCTGTGAAATTCAGATGAATAGATTATACAGAAAATCGGCCTATGCAGCAAACAACCCTCTGAACCACGTAATCCCTCGTCTGAGCAGGCTGCATCGTTCAGCTTTGGTGACCGGCTTTTTCTTCCACGTATTCTTTGAGCGAGCGGCAGAGATTCTCCATGCCTTTTGGGCCGTCACGCTCGATTTTCCGCCTGAGCAAAGGTTCGATAAGGCCGAAGAACGCCTCTCCCTGGATGACTCTCGTTACATCCCTGCGTACTCGTTCAATAATCCAGTAACGTTCGCCCCGTAGCAGAAAAAACGGCGCATACGTGGCAATCCATCTGAGCTCACGTTCTGGCACAACCACCGTCACCCGGAAAAATGTGATCTTGAGTTTGCGCGGGCGCGGGCGCGCGATTACTTTGAGAAATGCGCCCCGACGAGCCTCACCTTTAATCTCGCCCTTGAAGTTCGACCATTCGGGATAGGACGAGAAGTCCGTAATCACTTCCCACACCAATTCCTGCGGCGCGTTTATCTCAATTACAGACTCGATCTGAATCATAATCTTCAGTTCCCGGCGGATAACTCCGCCGCTCCTTTTGAATATCCAGGCGGTCAGACAGTCTCTTCGTCCAACGGCACTAATTCAGGTGCGACTTGAGAAGCTCGCACAAATCCTCGGATTCCGATTCCACCGCCCAGTCGAGCGCGGACTTGCCGTCAACGTCAGTCGCCATAATATCTGCGCCGTGCCTTACGAGCGTATCCGCCGCGGCAACCCGTCCGTTCTTAGCAGCTTCGATAAGCGGCGTACATCCGTAATCATCCTCGCTGTCTACCTGCGCACCTGCCTCGATGAGCATTTCGATGATTTCAATATGGTCGCGCGCCGCAGCCTCGTGCAATGCTGTTTCGCCGTCATAACCGCGCTCATCCGGGTTCGCACCGCCATCGAGCAGAACACGGGCGATCTCCTTCAAATCGTTGACGGCTGCAGATTGAAGCGGCGTTACGCCTTCGTAAGAACGTGCATTCGGATCCGCCCCGCTCCGGCAAAGCACCTCAACAACCTGAGCCGCGCCATCGCCTTTGGTATCGAGCCCGGATGCAGAACTCGCCGAGAAAATATGCACGAGAGGATTTTCGCCGTATACATCGGCTGCGTTCGGATCAGCTCCCATCGAGATAAGCACCGTGCAAATTCCGGGATAGCCGCGTCCTGCGGCGATGTGCAGAGCCGTTCGACCGTTCCAGGTTTCCGCGTTAACTTCCGCGCCAGAGCCGACAAGAAGCTCGATAGTCTCAATCACCTTCGGATTATCATCCTGAGCGTTTCGTACTGCATAGGAAAGCGGCGTATCGCGCTCATCATTGACGGCGTTAACGTCCGCACCTGCTGCGACTAAACGCTGCACGGCATCGATACCTGCATCGCCCGCTTCTGATACATTGCCGGCTGCATACATCAGGGGAGTTGAACGCGCGTTGTCGCGAGTATCAACGCCTGCGCCGTGTTCAAGGATGGCCGCAGCCGCGACCGCAAGTCCGTAGCGTGCCGCATAATGAAGCGGGGTTGCGCCGCCTTCGTCGCGGCCGTCGGGGTCGGCACCAAGTTCGAGCAATGCGCGGAGCATTTCGTATCGGGCTTTCGTTTTCTCGTTTCTGCCGGTTTCGTATATCATTTCAACCGCAACGTGAAGAGCTGGTTTGCCGTTCCCTGCGGGCTGCGAACCGAGGTCTACACCACCCTTCGCCAAAGCGCGGATAACATCCAAATGCCCCTGGCTTACTGCAAAAACGAGCGGCGATTCAAAGTTGGCCGACTCGATCGGCTCGGTCGCATCCTCCACGCGTGCGCCGTTTTCGATAAGGAGATCGACGATTTTCGCATGCCCCGCCATCACGGCTTCAGACAAGGGCGATGTCAAAACGCCGTCTATCTCCACCTGCACATCGGACAAGTGTGAATCAGCTTTGAGCATCCTGCGTACTGCATCAACATCTCCATCGCGGCTGGCTTCGGCAAGCACCTTGCCCTTGTCACCGCACGCGGTCGCAAACGCCATTGCGCATATAACCAGGAAAAAACTGAAAAAAGCCCTTACGAACCGATTTCCCACAAGTTTATGATATCAAACTCGATGTGCAGGTTCGGATTTCATTGGCGGTATCAAAAGCAAAACACTATTTCAGGAACATTCCGTCAGCTAATAAATCTCATTTTCTCCAGGTTGCGCAGCACAAAAACCAACGCTGTGATAAAATATTTGCTCATTTCAGTACTTGAGAGGATGCTATCCGTGATTTCTATAAAGTTATTTAGGTATTGTTTATTGTTGTTGGCCGTTGCAGCTCTTACGTTTGCGTTGCTTTCCTGCGTGGATAACGACGAACCGTCAGGCGTAGGCGGGGGTATCTTCGCACCGAACACATCGTCGGATGTGATTGCGACTGTGGGAAATTCCTCAATTAAGCTGTCTAAAATATCCAGCAATCCTGCCTTCAAGCAGGCACTGGCGGATGAAATTGTAACCGCGCTCGTTTTCGACAAAGCACAGCGTGAGCAAATCGAGATCACCGAAGAGGACATCGCAAAGCAGGTCGAACGCGTAAAGAAGAACTTTCCGGATGAGGAATCGTTCAATGACACCCTTGAGAGATACGGTGAAACAGAGGAAAGCTTCCGCGAAGGCCAGAGGAAATACGTTGCCATCGAGAAGCTACTTCGCCTCCAAATCAGTTACACCGAGGATGATCTTCGTGATTTCTACGACAGCAACAAGAATCTTGTCGATCAAACCTACGCTGCCGAGCAGGGACTTACGGAAGAAGAAAGGGAGTTACTCACGTACGACGATCTTACCGAGAGTGTCGATGAAATGTACTTCAAACGGGAAGCCGAGAAGCTTTTCCCGAAGTTCCTTGAAGAAACGATTCGGGAATACTGGGATGACATCAAGTACTTAAACGTGGAACCACTCACTCTGATGGACTTCGGCGTAGCGGAACCTGTGGATATTGGAGCAGAAGAAGAAGCAGCCAGGATCGAACAGGCTGACGATATTCCCGAAGAAGCCGGCGAGGAAACTGCTGACGAAGCTGCATCAAGCGTTGACACCGATGTAGAAGCCAACGGTGAAGGTGAAGATCCTGCAGTTGCCGATGATTCGACTGATGGCGAGGAGCCCGCCGTTGACGACGAGGAAACTCCCGTAGCTGATGACGATGCATCTCCGGACAGCGAAACCGACACGGAAGATACCGACGAGGATTCCGAAGAAGCGCCGTCGGACGGCTAAAATCCGGTAGGTTGCTTGAACTGGTTTGCCCGGAATATAAGTGCATTCACGCGTTATGTCCGCACAAATCCTCACCAGGCACTTTATTTTTCAAGGGAAGAAAGGATGGATATTGCTATGTTGAAAAGAATTCCATTGATAATTACTGTTGTGGGTCTTTCCCTGCTTCTTGCAGCAGGATGTAATCAGCCGGAAGATGACGGCAACGGCGCGAATTCGGGAGGAGTTTCAGCTTCGCACCGGACACCCGGTGATTTGCCCGAAAATACGATTGCTCTTGTCGAAGGCGTACCAATCGCAAAAGACAGGCTTGACGCGAAAGTCGCAAACGAGCTTGCAATGTACGAAGGCTCGGGGATCGAAATCGACGATAAGATGAAATACAATCTCAAGCGAGAAGCGTTCGCGCGTATGGCATCCGATCTAATCGCAATTCAGAAGGCAGAAGAGCTCGGCGTGGCTGCCAGCCTGGATGATGCCACTGCGAATGCAAACGAGGTTACGGAAAGGATGGGAGGCGAAGACGCGGTGCTTGCCTATCTGGGGCAGATGGGTGGAACGATAAAGACGATGGACGACTTCATCGAATGGCGAAGGCTTGAAATGAGCCGCGAAGCGCTCATAGAAAAAATCGGAGAAGATGTGACTGTAGACGAGGAATCACTGAAGGCAAAATTCGACGAGATGATGGCGGAGTTCGAGAAAAACAGGGATGAAAAAAAGCCTGCTTTGCTTCCAGCGAAAAGCTTCGAGGAGTTCGTCGAGCGAGAGAAACTTCAGGCAAAACTCGTTAAGTACGACAAATATATGGACGGAGCGTTAACTACTGCAAAGCTCGAAATTTTCGATC
Source organism: bacterium (assembly GCA_021158185.1). GTDB lineage: Bacteria > 4484-113 > 4484-113 > JAGGVC01 > JAGGVC01 > JAGGVC01. The sequence goes on from JAGGVC010000021.1 coordinate 4,771, forward strand.
CCGAACTCGAAGGCGCAATCGAGGATTTTCTGAAGGCTGACGCTGAAGATTTCAAGATGCCGATGCCTGGAATGAGCGCGCATGGGAACGCAGGTGGCAATCCGCATGGCGGAATGAGCGGTAACCCGCACGGGAAAATGCCACCCGGCCATCCTAAGGTTGACAGATCGTCGGGCGAGAACGATGATTCCAACTAGATTCACCCGATGAATGTGATGAGGACTGCTGAAGATAACCGACTGAAAAGCTTGAGCGCTCTGATCCTGCTTTCGAGACCGCACTTCCGGTTCGCCAAAATCGCTCAATAATCGCTAATTCCATGACTCGGACATCCCGCCCTTGTGAAGCAAGGTAACAAGATTGAAGCCCTTACGCGCAAGCTTCACGAGTGTACAGTCGTGTTAGTATATCCCCGTTTGATTGTAAATTGCGATAGTGTTTGGAGGAACTTATGCAGTGGGCATTTATGTTCGAGGACGCTGATGGAAAGGACAAAGAGAAATTCGGCGGCAAGGGCGCTAATCTCGCGGAGATGGTCTCGCTCGGGCTTCCGATTCCGCCGGGTTTCACGATAACCACGCACGCCTGCCGTGAATATTACAGCCTTGGCGAGAAGATGCCTGACGTCCTTCTCGATCAGGTCAAAAACCTTCTGAACAAGCTTGAGGAAAAGACCGGCAAAGTGTTCGGCGGCGATGCGAATCCGCTTCTCGTAAGCGTTCGAAGCGGAGCTAAGCTCAGCATGCCGGGAATGATGGACACGATCTTGAATCTCGGACTTAACGATAAAACCGTCCGTGCGCTGTGCAAGGTGAGCGATAGAAGGTTCGTTCTCGATTCACACCGCCGGTTCATCCAGATTTACTGCGATGTTGTGCTTGGTATCGAAACAAAGGAATTCGACGGCCTCATCGAAGCGATGAAAGAGAAGCTCGGCATGAAATTCGATTATGAGCTTTCTGCTGAAAACCTCGAAGAATTGATCGAACAGTACAAAGGTCTGATTGCAGAGCACAACGCGGTAATCCCCGAAGATCCATTCGAGCAACTCAAGCTCGCGATCATGGCTGTTTTTAGAAGCTGGAACACACCCCGCGCCATTACCTATCGCAATCTCAACCGGATTCCGCACGACCTCGGTACAGCGGTCAACGTGCAGGCGATGGTGTTCGGGAACATGGGCGAGGACTGCGGAACGGGCGTAGCGTTCAGCCGCAACAAGAACACTGGCGAAAAAGGACTTTTCGGCGACTTTCTGGTCAATGCACAAGGCGAGGATGTTGTCGCGGGCATCCGAACTCCAATCAACATTAACGAGCTTGCTAAGGTATTCCCTGAGCAGGCCGAGGAACTGGAAGAGATCGCCCGCAACCTCGAACTCCATTTCCGCGATATGCAGGATCTCGAATTCACTATCGAGACCGGCAAACTCTATATCCTCCAAACCCGCAACGGCAAAAGGAGTCCGACCGCACAGGTGAAGATCGCGGTCGACATGGTTAACGAAGGGCTTCTCACAAGGCGCGAGGCGCTGATGCGCGTCGAGGCGGAAGCGCTCCGTACGATGCTTCTCCCACAGATCGATTACTCCAAGGCCTCGAACGAAATCACGGTCGGCGTGGACGCAAGCCCCGGCGCAGCAACCGGCGCAATCGCATTCACCGCGGACGAAGCCGAGAGCAGGAATTCCGCCGGTGAGAAAGTAATCCTCGTCCGCACCGAAACAACGCCCGAAGACATTCACGGTATGGCGGCGGCTGAGGGAATACTCACGTCGCGCGGCGGAAAAACGAGCCACGCCGCAGTGGTCGCGGGTGGAATGGGCAAGCCGTGCGTGGCGGGATGCGTCGATCTCAAGATCGACGAGCATGCCCGCACGATTTCGGTGAACGACAAGGTGTTCCGAGAAAACGACCTGATCACGATTGACGGCACGACCGGAAAAGTGTTTGCAGGCAAAGTTCCTCTCATTGCCGCAGGCCTCGGCGATGAGTTCAAGGAATTCCTGTCCTGGGCAGATGCCGTGCGAAAGATCAAGATTCGCACGAATGCCGATACCCCCGCAGATGCCGCGCGCGCGATCGAGCTTGGAGCGGAAGGCATCGGGCTCTGCCGCACCGAGCATATGTTTTTCGACGAGGAGCGCATCCCGTTCGTGCAATCGATGATCCTTTCCGACACGACCGACGAGCGCGAGAAGTACCTGGCGAAGCTTCTCGAATACCAGCGCGAGGATTTCAAGGGCATATTCAAAGCGATGAAGGGCTGCCCCGTCACGATCCGGCTGCTCGATCCGCCGCTCCACGAGTTTTTGCCGAACGATGAAGACGCGCTCGCAAAGGTAATTGCGAAATTCGTTGCCGATCTTCCTGATGAAAAGCGCGCCGCGCGCGAAGAAGAGCTGCGCGCGCGCGTCAAGGGTATGCACGAATCGAACCCGATGCTCGGTTTCCGCGGGTGCAGGCTGGGCATCATTTACCCCGAAATAAACAGGATGCAGGTGCGCGCGATCATGGAAGCCGCCTGCGATGTCGAGATCGAAGGCTACGAAACACGCGTCGAAATAATGATTCCGCTTATCGGGAGTATCTCCGAGCTTGAGTGCGTGGAGAAGGAACTTCGCGCTGTGGCAACCGCTGTTCTTGAAGAAAAAGGCCGCCACATCGATTACCTGTTCGGCACGATGATCGAAGTGCCGCGCGCTGCCCTCACGGCGGACGAGATCGCGGGGAGCGCGGAATTCTTCAGCTTCGGAACAAACGACCTTACTCAGATGACGCTTGGAATAAGCAGGGACGATGCCGAAGAGAAGTTCCTCAAGGAGTACGTCTCTATGGGGCTCTATCCTGTCAACCCGTTCGCCGAACTCGACTTCGATGGTGTAGGCAAGCTTATCGAATACGCGATCAAAGAAGGGCGCATGACACGTCCCACGCTCAAGGTCGGCATCTGCGGAGAGCACGGCGGCAA
>JAGGVC010000051.1 GCA_021158185.1 bacterium
CAGCAAGGTTGATGTCAATCGGAATATCTGCAACAGTTCCGCCATTTCTATCCAAGGCGATTACGCTACCGGTTAGGCATATTTCGCCTGAAGGAGCATCAGGGCCGATGAGGAAAAGAAAGCTCGTGGATACGTATTCTTTCTCGGATGACTTGACAAGCGTCATATCGAATAGCTCGGCCTTCACTCCCTTAACGGGCGGGCGAAGAATAAACGAGAGGCTCGCAGTGCTTGCCGGAAGCTTGCGTTCGATTAGCACATAAACGATGGATGCATTCTGAAGCGTTTCTTCAGTTTCAATTCGAATAGCCCCTTCGAGAGAATCGGGCACGTCGGATGCAATTGCCACGACAATCGAACCACGGTCTTCGGGCTTATCGAGATTCGGAACGTCCGCATGCTTCATCAGCTCTTCAATGGTTTTATCGAGAATTGGCGTCCATTCGGGCAGCGGTGCGAGTTCGAGAATCTGGAGCAGCGCGTATCTGTCCTTGGCGGCTTTTGCCTGATCGAAGCGCGCTCCCCAGTCCACGGAATGCGGATCGTCCAGTGCCGATACAGCTTCCGCCGGCTCCGATGCATATGCAGGCGGCGCGATGAAAACCCATCCCAACCCCGCAAGAGAGATCGAAAGCGCAACACCTGCCAGCATCCAAAGAATCCAGCTTGATAAGCGTTCCATAACGGATGGAATTGTAGCAGAGAACAACGCTAATCTTATTCGGTTGCCCGAATCCGAGTTCCTTATGCAACCTTGAGATATTTTGAGACTGAGAAACACACAATCCGGAGATTGCGCATCTTCATCGCACTAAAGATGCCATGCGGCTATGCTGTTCATTCTATCAGCGCTCTGCGCTTAAAACTGTTGAACGAAGCACCTGCAACATTTTCTGATCAAGCTGTCAAGCTAGGCTGGATCTACTGACGGCATTACGGTAATGAGGTGAAATCTATTCTATCATCTCACGAATCTTTGATATCACATCCGCAGGATCAGTAAGGTAAGCGCAGTCCGGCAAATCGGGTGCAAGCTCTCCCACTTTTTCTTGGCACTCCTTCGGACATATAATTATAATAGGAATTCCAAAAACACATGGACGATAAAGAAGCTTGCTGACCGTTATATCCATTCCGGGACTTGGCAGCAGTTTATGCAAATGACAAACGATCAAATCAGGCTTTCTTTCCTTATGGATCATCTGAATACTGAGTCCGTGTCCATCAATGCCATTTGAGAACGGCTCTACACTGCAACCATTGACTGCGAGCGTGGTTAAGAGAACAGGATCAGTGCCCTCCATATAGCCTATAACTTTACTCATTTCTTTCCCCTTTCGTTCTTGCGAACGATCACCAAGCAGGATACGAGCCAAGCTTATTTTACTCCAAATCTATACCGATAACTCGCCTAGCTCGCTTGCGCAAAACTCTACACGACACCTTGACTAAGCATCGCTCTTGCTACCCTAAGGAAACCTGCGATATTGGCTCCAGCGACGTAATTGCCGTCTTCACCATACTCCTCAGCAGTGGTCATACAGTTCTTGTGTATGTTGACCATAATGTCGTAGAGCTTACCTTCAACTTCTTCCTTCGACCAGTAAAGGTGTTGAGCGTTCTGCGACATCTCAAGACAGCTGACTGCCACGCCACCTGCGTTAGCGGCTTTGCCCGGTGCAAAAAGAACTCCGTTCTGTTTTAGATACTGCGCAGCATCGGGAGTCGATGGCATATTCGCGCCTTCGCATACGAGTTCGACACCGTTTGCGACAAGCGCTTTAGCGTCTTCCAGTTTAAGTTCGTTCTGTGTAGCACACGGAAATGCAAGCTGTGCGCCGGGGATTTGCCAAACGTTTTCACCGGGCCTAAACTCGACTTTGAAGTGCTCAGCATACTGATCTAGAAACCCGCGCTTGACATACACAAGATCTTTAATCCAAGCGAGCTTGTCCTCGTCGATGCCCTCGGGATCGTAGATAGCACCCTTAATGTCACACATTGCAATGACCTTTCCGCCGAGTTGGTTGATCTTCTCGACAGCGTGCTGTGCGACGTTGCCTGCACCGGATACCAGACATGTTTTCCCATGAATGCCATCGCCGTTCTTTGCAAGCATTTCGCTCGCGAAATAAACGACGCCGTAACCTGTGGCTTGTGGACGAATCAAACTTCCACCCCATTCGGGACCCTTGCCGGTAAGAACTCCGTGAAACTTCTTCGTCATACGCCTGTATTGACCGTAAAGGAAACCGATTTCACGCGCGCCGACTCCGATATCGCCTGCTGGAACGTCCGTATCGGGTCCGATATAGTTGACCAATTCGGTCATAAGCGACTGGCAGAAACGCATTACTTCGCGGTCGCTTTTGCCGATCGGATCGAAGTCCGCCCCCCCCTTTCCACCGCCCATAGGCAGCGTCGTAAGCGAGTTCTTGAAAACCTGTTCAAACGCGAGGAACTTGAGAATGCTCAGGTTAACCGACTTGTCGAAACGAAGACCGCCTTTGTAAGGACCAATCGCGCTGTTCATCTGAACGCGATAGCCTATATTCAACTGGACTTTACCTTGATCGTCGACCCAAGGAACGCGGAAAATTACGGCGCGTTCAGGTTCGGTCATGCGTTCAAGTATCCGCTCTTCGATAAATACCGGATGCTGCGGAAGGATCGGAAGAATTGACTCCGCAACTTCGCGAACCGCCTGATGGAATTCCGTTTCTCCGGGATGCTTTTCGATTACAGGTTGCATGAACTCGTCAACACTTGCATACATCGTGCCACTCCATTAACTAGTTTGATTGCGGATTTCGTATGGTAACCCACAAAATCCGCTTGCCCTTACTGAACTCCTACCATGATCCTCTTGTGCAGGGTCCTCTCAGTAGCACAGAAGGAAGTTACACTCCTATAACAGCGAAAGCGCAAACGCGCGTTCATACTGCGCTACTATGAAATATCAAGTGTAGCATATTGTAAGATTACGAACATATTCAGAAATGCTTCTAACTTTCGTTTTTGCGATCGCTATTGGCGTTGCACATCATGCTTGAACTTAGATCAGACAGGAATTCGCCGAATGTATTGGTATAATGCCATTCTCTAGCGGTATTTTACGAAGCTTTGTGCGATTCAGAGCTTTGAATATGCTTCGCGCTGACAGTTACTGCTTGAGTTACACGTATCAAGTCGAATGGCGGTGTTTAATGGTTGATAGCGGTGTTACTTACGTTGATGGTGTGATGGAAAAGCTAGCGAGCCTCTGCAAGCGCCGCGGGTTCATCTTCCAGTCGAGCGAAATTTACGGCGGATTCAGCGGCTTCTGGGATTACGGGCCGCTCGGCTGCGAGCTTATGCAGAACGTGCGTGACTTCTGGTGGAAGAAAATGGTGCGCGAGCGCAGGGATATCGCCGGACTCGATTCGAGCATCATCTCTAATCCCGAAGTCTGGGTCGCAAGCGG
>JAGGVC010000089.1 GCA_021158185.1 bacterium
GTGGGGAGATGCGCGGGGTCGTGAGATGAGGAGCGGGATTTTGGGGTGGGAATTGGGAAAGGCAGGGGGCGCGGTGCACGCGCGCGTAGGGGAGTGCGGCGGCACGCCTGTCTTTTACGAATGCGGCTCTATCCTCGCCCGCTGACGGGATTGCAATCAACGCATGCGGTATAATGCTCGCAGCCTTGTTTCGAGCGGGTGGATTCGCCTGAGAGATTTGCTGTCCGCCTGGAATTTCATCTTGAGCAGTCAGCCTGGAAATTTCATCGGGAGGAGATTGAAAATGAGATATGGGCTTTCGAGAAAGATTTTCGCTGGCTGTGCAACGGCTACTCAATCGGCCAACCAGGGATTGCGCGGTCTATTTCGTTCATAAGCTTCATCGTTTCCATTATCACTGTGACGATTTTCTTGTAATGCTTCAAATCATCGTAGGAAAGCTCACGCCCGCGACGGTCTTTGAGCCATTTTTCGCACACCTGATAGCCGCCGATTTTGAATTCCCATACTTCGGGCGGAACACCGTAGAAATACTGACCGGCTTTGCCTTGAATCGCATCGCCTTTGTTGATGTACACCCTTCCCAAGACAAGGGGTGAATCAACATCAGGCCCCGGCTTACCAGGCGCGTAGTATTTCGGAAAGCCCTTGTCTACGATGTCCGAGCCTTTTTCGGGATAGCTCGTTTCGAACTTCGAGTCCTGCGAAAGCTCCGGTGCTTCGAGAAGATGGAGCGATACGAGCCGAGCGCCGAGCTTGGCGAGCCGCACAAACAGCTTCCGGTCGCTCGTCAACGGCACGCGGGGGAAATCAATCTTGAGAAAACCGGCATATCGCTCGCGGTACGTTGGTGAATGAAAGATCGCATAGATGTAGTTGAAGATATCACGGGGGCCGAGCGTTGATCTCAGGTTGCCGAAACCGTTGTCAATATCAGGATCAAACCTTAGGCGGACCTTTTTCTCGACATCGGTTACGAATGCCTTACTCAAGTTGACCGAGCGCATCGTTTCGCCGTTCGCGGGTTTATGGTAAAGGTAGAGAGGGAAGAGGTACGAATATGATACAGCTAATGTAATACAATGTCCATCGATTATGAAGCTTGATAATGATACTGGAAGTGTTCCTGATTTATCCATTTGGCGTGACATAATTAAGCCAAGATTCTGCCCCGCAAGCATGTGATTCATTACTTCAGGACGGGGCCGGTCGTGTATGTCAGTGTGATAGTACGTGAATCTAACGTCAAACGGTCTGTATAGGATCGGTTTTATGAAGTCATCAAGATTCTTTTTCTCTCCAATTGACTCCCTTTTTTCCGATAGTTTCCATTCATTATTGTCCTTAAGCCCGTATTTTTCCCTGATTTGCGCGTCGGTAAATTTACTGTCAATGAAGTCGCTAATCCTTTTCTCAATTGCACCGCGCTCAAAAGCGATGGCAAAATGATCACGATGGGATTTTATGCCTGAAGAATGGATGCGAAAGATATCCGTAACTTTTGCGGCTTGGCTATATTCCTGTTCCATCGAATAATCAAAGGGGACAAACAGGTTAAAAGGTTTCCTTGGCTTGAGTTTTTTCCATTTTGTGTTCTTGATATCGTGAGACCTAAGCCAATCGTATTTGCCCGTTCCATCCGGTGTGTTCCGCTTTCCCCAGAGTTCATGGTGCTTGATTGTCGGCTTTGCTTTACCTTTCGGAAGTTTTACGAAAATCCCAATAGCTACTCCCTGCTGGATGTCGAACACATTTCTGTCCTTTCTGCCGTTAGGCGCCTTCTCCTTCTTTTTGAGATTTCCATGGAGATCGAGGACATATATTTCATCGAATGAATTCATCAGGCTTTCACGCATTCTTCGGAACGTGGGATTGTCAAGATAACCATGGTTCGTTATGAATGCGAGAATTCCGCTTCCCTGTTTCTCGATTTTCCACTGCGCAAATCTGATGAACTTGACATAATCATCGAGAAGGAGCTTCGGATTCTGCTCCTTGATTTCGTCTTTCGGATAATACGTATCCCTGACAAGCTCCTTCATCCATTTGCCTTTGTTCGCCGATTGTCCTGAATACGGCGGGTTTCCCATGATGACAAGGATCGGAAGCTCCCGTTTCACGCGGTTTGCGGCGTTGGCCTCCTCGGAAATTTCCCGGAATCCGAACGGAAGCTCCGCCGGCTTATTCGGATTGTCCAGCGTATTCGTCAGGTAAACGTTCAGCCGTTCATCTGCGCTGAAGTCGTATGCCCAATTCTCGCGGAATAATTCCTCAATATCCATTCCCATAAGCTGCATTCCAAGCTTGAAATGCGCGACAGAATACGGCGCCATAAGAAGCTCGAATCCGTATAGCCTTGGGAGCAGGTGGCTTGAGATATAGCTTTTCCAGGCTCCGGCGTTATTCTCCTTGCGAAATTGATTCCTTATGAGATCAACAACAGAGTAGAGGAAAGTTCCTGTGCCACATGCCGGATCGAGGATAAGAACCTTGTGCTCCACTGCTGTCAGCTTGGTTTCCTTACTTCCTGAATGAACGGTCTTTTCGTATTTGACGGTTGAAGTGTCGCGAAGACCTTCGGGGCAACCGAATTTGTCTTTGAGAAGCCGGTTAACCGAGCGGACAATGTACGAAACAACGGGTTCCGGAGTGTAGTAAACGCCGCGGAGTTCCCGAACCGTCGGGTCGTACGCTGCAAGGAAGGTTTCGTAGAAATGAACCACGGGATCTTCCTGCTTTGTACGAAGCCCGAAATCCTTTAGGACTTCGCCCATTCTTGTGTGCGAGAGAAGATTCGTTAATTCGTCAACGAACCTGACATACGGTTCATCCTCAAGCTCGACTCCGGTTATCCTGTCGAAAAGCTTGCGGAGAAGCGGGTTGGTTCTTGGGATTTGGCGTGCAGCATCGTCGCGTTTGAGTTTTCCTGTATCCAACTGACTAACCCTCGCGGCGAATAGGCCGTATGCGAGAGTTTGCGCGAACAGGTCTGCAAACTGCGGAATCTCGGAGTCTTTGTTGATGTTCGGGATAAGAGATTTCGCCATAGCGTCCCGCAGATCGTTGAGTAGCGACGGTTTCTTTGCCTTGAGGGTTTCAATCGCGACATCGCGAATCATTTTTGTGAGCCGCGCCATTCGCTCCGCAAGCTCACGCGGCGATTCGACGGGTTTCGGCGACCGGATGAGAAAGTCGTGAAGGAGAGTTTCAGTTTCGGAAATGCCGTCCTTCGTAAAGCGCGCTTTGTTGCCGACTCCTAGAGATGCAAGCGTCGAGCGCGAGAGGAGAATTCCATCAACGTAATGGCGGAATTCGAGGTAGTTCGTAAGAACCAGATTATCGAGTGAGCTGCGATAGCGCTTTAGCTGTTCGGATTTCGCGATCTCGTCCAGATTGGCGTTTACATCTTTGGCTTCCGCATATCCAATCGCAAATGGCGTGTTCTTGAACTTGCGAATGATTACGAAATCGGGCGCACCGCACTCGGCGCGTTTCGGCTCGTTCAAGGCGGTTATCCTGGGGCTTTTCGGATCGGATGCCTCAAACAGTTCGGCCAGCGCCGCACGGTGAGTGTGCTCGGTGGCCTTCCCTGTGCTGAGCGCCTTGTTAACTGCTTTAAGATATTCCTTGAATTCCTTCATCACGCGGCTAGTTTACACTAAGCCATTTCCATATCCAAGTTTAGCGGTGCTTGCACGCTACGCTACCCCAGGTTCTTCACGACGAAGCCGCCGAACGCCGTGTCGTCCCGTGCGATTTCGAGATTGCGCGCGCCCGCCGTCGCAAAACTCATCCCCGGCATTTCGAACACCTTGCCGCAGAGCGCAACGATCCAGCCCGGCCCGCCAGCATAGCGCACGTCGGTCACGGTGAGCGGCTTGCCTGCAGGATCCCCGATGTGCTTCGGGTCGTCGCTTATCGAGAACTGCGTCTTCGACATACAGACGTTCAAAAGCGGCCCGGCCATCTCCTCGATCGCAGCGATCTTCCGATCCGCCGTCCTCGTGTACTTAACTTCGCCTGCGCGGTAGATATCACGGGCGATCATCTCGATTATTCCCTTGACGTGCCTGCCGAGCGCGTAGAGATGGCGGAAGGATTTCTTCGGTTCACCTGCATCATCGATCACCTTGACGAGCCTGTCCGCAAGCGCGAGTCCGCCGTCCGCTCCGTCGCGGTGGCTCGTGTGAACCTCGCAGGGCACGCCGATTTCGCCTTCGATATACGAGCGGATGGCTTCGATCTCGCTGTCGTCGTCGAAGTCGAAGCGGTTGACGGCAACGATAATCGGCACGCCGTACATTTTCAGGTTCTCGACGTGAATTTTGAGATTCCACATCCCCTCGATGCAGGACTTCGGGCAGACCGGATAGCGCATCCGGCGTTTTTCCTTTTTCGTCGTGCCAATCGGCTCGCATCCGGCCTGGTGCTTGAGATCGCGCGTGCTGCACACGATGATCGCGGCGGAAGGTGCGATGCCGCCTGCACGGCACACGATGTCAAAGAACTTCTGCGCGCCCAGATCGGCGGCGAAACCGGCCTCGACGAAAACGTAATCGCAGGCCTTGATCGCGAGCTTGAGCGCGGTGAGCGACGGGCTGCCGTGCGCGATGTTTGCAAACGGCCCCGTGTGTACGAAGATTCCGTTCCCGAAAAGGGTCTGCACGAGGTTGGGATTTATCGCGTGTAGTAGAATCGCCATCATCGGGCACACCGCGTCGAGTTCGCGGGCGGTCAACGGGCGTCCGTCCCTCAGGTAACCGACGAGGATGCGGGAGAGGCGGTCGCGCAGATCGTCCATATCAACGGACATTCCGAGCGTGGCCATTACTTCGCTTGCAGCCGTGATAACGAAGCGGCTTCCGAGCACGAAATCCTCGTCTCTGAGTTTGCCGCTGGCGGATAGTCTGATCTCGCGAAGGCTCCTGTCAACCATATCGACTGCGCGGGGCCAGACGAACCGCCTGAGATCGACACCGTGCCTGTTTTTCCCATGGTGGGCGTAGGCCATCGCCATCGCCGAGAGCAGGTTGTGAGCGGCTCCCACCGCGTGGATATCGCTTGTAAAGTGGAGGTTGATATCTTCCATCGGAATCACCTGGCTGAAGCCCCCGCCCGCTGCACCGCCTTTCATTCCGAACACGGGGCCCATCGATGGTTCACGCAGAACCGCTGTCGCACGCTGGCGGGGTTCGCCTTCACCGCCCAGCAGACGGTTCATCGCGTCGGTCAAACCAACGGTGGTCAGTGTTTTTCCGCTGCCCTTGGGCGTAGGTGTCATTGCGGTGATGAGAATAACGTGGCCGTCGTCGCGATGGCGTAGATTGCGCACGGCCTGTGTGGCGTCGATTTTCGCGATGCGGTTTCCGAAGCTGAAAAATTCGGCGGGATCTGTTGGAAGCTCCATGTTTTCGGCAACCTCTGCGATCGGCCGAGCGAATTCGAGCGCTTCTGCAGCGATGAGGTAATTCGGCGGTGTGGGATGCTGAATTCTAACCATTAGGACCTCCACAAGTTACGAAGAATCTGGGACTCCATTTCATTATAAACCACCTTGTTTATACGCGTGGTGCTGGGAGGACGGCTATATTGATTTCTTCATGCAGTTTTGTATTCAAATTGTGCAACCGTGTGGCCGAATGGTGCGTTGCGCTGTATAATAGAACTGCTGGGAAGCGAAGCAGTCGCGATATCCAGGTTAGCTGCTTGATGGCCGCTGATTCGGATTTAAATTCTGTTTTCCGGGTATTCAGATTGCCGAAGCTGAGGGATTTAGGGGATTAGCAAGTTAGCGGAGATGTCTCTTAACCGTGGTGAAAACCCGCAAGGAGAGGGATTGGTATGGGCAACTATGAATCATGTAAAAGATGCGGACGGATTTTCGAGGATAACTACCGCCTTGGTGTGTGTGATGAATGCGTGGAGAAATTCGGGAAGGACAAAGAGTTTCGCGCGAAGCTCAGTATTACGCGAAATTACGTCAAGGATATGGAATTAAAAGGCGAACTGTTATCTGTCGGGGCGGTTGCGGAAGGCACGGATATTTGCGAGGAGGAAATCTGGATGTTCATCAGGCTCGGTGAGATCAGCACTGCATCGTTCGATGATCCCAAGGTTCGTGAGTACAAATTACGGGAGTCCCGACAGCGCGATAAAGTTTTTTCCGGCGACAAGGATCGAATAGCTGAAGAAATAAAGCGCGTAACTGGTGGTTTTCATTTCAAACGCGAGAAGGAATAATTAGCTCTCTGCGGGAAAATTAGTGTGAGCCTCGTTGCTAAGCTGTAATCTGTATCAGAATTCTAGTCGCACGGCGGTCGCATACATTTCCGATGGCCCATTCCTGCGGTATTCCGAGTCCGGTTTGTAGGATGGGTTGTCGTTTGGCAGAACCCGATCGCATTAGGTCGCAGATTATATCAAGGACACATATAATATTAAGAGCTTGATTTTTTTGGTAAAGCCTCATAATACTCAATAGCGGTTCGATGAGCGGGCGCTCGCCCGCGTATCGGGCTGTGTCCGGGAAGGGGAGCGGGTTCATTCGTTGGCCCCGATCTGTCGTACCCCTATAACCGGGCAGGTGTAATCTATTTATTATAAATTAAAGGAGTGATACTTGATGAGTAGCAGTAATCGCGTGATGTTGCTTGGGGTGGTAGTGATAC
>JAGGVC010000065.1 GCA_021158185.1 bacterium
TACGGCCCGCGCCAGGATCCGCACGGCGAAGCGGGCGTGGTGGCGATCTTCTGCGAGCGGCTTCATTCCCGCAAACCCCTCAACATACATGGCGAAGGCACGGCGACCCGCGATTACGTTTACGTTGACGATACGGTCAAGGCAACGCTCCTTGCGCTATACAGATTGGCTCGCGAGCCGGTCGAGTCGCCATCATCGCCGGACGACATCGCGTTCAACATAGGAACCGGCATCGGAACGAACGTACTCGCGATCGCCGATACGCTTGAGGGCTTCGCATCCGCGAAAGGTTATGCCCCGCCCGAAAGGACTCATGGCCAGGCGCGTCCTGGTGAAGTTCCGCATATCAGGCTCGATTCCTTGAAGGCGCGGAACATCCTCGGCTGGAATCCGTCAGTATCATTGGAGGCCGGGCTCAGGGCAACGTTCGAGTGGTTCGACGGAAAGTCAGCCGACTCCGCCTGACATCTCGAAATCGGATAGCACGTGAATAAGAGAAAATTACCCGGCGTCGTTCCAGAACGAGGGCAGTGGGTAGAATACTCGTGTTCGGCGGAAAATGGAGGAAACCGTGATCGGATTTGGTTCAGAATCGGGAAGACCGGAGAAGGCAGGAATGACCGGTGAAACGGCGGCGAAGCCGGGGCATGGCAGAGGGAAGCCGAAGGCCGATAAGCATAAGACCGCAAAGCCGATTGCGAGCGTTCCGGGCGGGGGCGGGAGAAAACTGCCGAGACTGATCCCAGAGGCAACGATTCCCGTGAGAATTCCGAAGAACAAGAAAACGCCTGTCGATCATATCCGAGCAATCCTCGAAGAAGAAGTCATCGGCCAGACGCGCGCGATAGACGCGATCTGCCGCGCACTCATCCGAAGCCATGCGGGATTCCGGAATCCGTACAAACCCGTGGCGGTGATGTACTTCGCCGGGCCGACGGGCGTCGGCAAGACCGAGACCGCGCGCGCGCTTGCACGCGCGCTCCACGGCGATTTCCGCAAGATGATCAAGGTTGACTGCAGTGAATATGCGGAGCCGCACTCAATCGCACGGCTCATCGGAAGCCCGCCGGGCTATGTCGGAAGCGATCTGCCCGTTGTCTTTTCGAAGGAAGCCGTGGAAACCGAGCCGAACACGATAATCCTCTTCGACGAGGTCGAAAAAGCGCACTTCAGGCTGCACAATCTGCTGCTCCAGATAATGGACGAGGGCAGGCTCACACTCGCACGCCGCACAAAGGACGACGACGGCATCGTCGATTTCACGAAGACCATCGTGATAATGACATCGAACATCGGCGCTACCCTGATCGACAATCTGATGAAGAAGCACAGGATCGGCTTCAAAACGCCGAGCGCGTCGATGGAAGAATCCGACCAGGACATCTATGAAACAGTGAAAGAGGCGATGAGGCGGACATTTCCGCCGGAATTCAGAAACAGGATAACGGAGTTCATCGTTTTCAGGGCGCTTCCGCGCGAGGCCCTCTTCGACATACTGCGCAAACTCCTGAACATCAGCGCGACGCGCTTCGCCAATCTCGGTTTCACGCTCCATTTGAGCCAGGCAGCGCGCGACTGGCTGGTCGACCGCGGCCTGGACATGGAAATGGGAGTTCGCCCGCTCGTAAAGGCTGTCGAAAAGTACATCGAAACGAAGCTCGCGGAGCTGCAGGGGTACGGACAGATAAAGCCGGGAGATTTCATCCTCGCGGACGTTGCATACGACCCGGACGAGGGTGAGGAGCGAATCATATTCAAGCGTGCGAGGAGAACGCGCCGCAAATCAAAGGCCGAAAAGAAAACGGAAATCAAATTCGAGCATTATTAACGGCGGCTTCTTTTTCCTGAAAGGCTCAGGAAAACCGCATTGAAGCTTCTGATCGCGAGCCATCTGATCGCCAGGATCACCGCGATCTGGCAGACCAGCCTGATGCCCACCGCGAAAAGCGGATGCATCGCGTGCGCGAAAGGCGATGTTGCATGCTTAATGAAGCGGACGACGGCCTCGATTGTGCCGAACGGATGAAGTCCCCAGAGCGGAAGATAGACGCCTAGCGGAATTTCCTTTACTTCGGGCAAAACTCCCTTGAGCGAGTAAAGAATCCGCTCGGGAGATGCAAAATATATGATTATGAGTATAAGGCCGAGAAGCGCGAATACTCTAATCGGCAGCGTTCTTGAGTGCGCCGTGAGGAGAATCGAAAGCCAGAGCACGTGGGAATATGCGAGCACCGCACTGAGCGCAATCAGGATGTAGACGAGAATCAGGGGTATGCGCTTGAAATCGAGGCTTATTCCGCCTGTGAAGAACGCGGCGTGGCAAAGCACGTAAAAGAGCGGAAGGAGCGAAAGCCTGGGCAAAAGCCTTGCGCTCAAAAACATCCTCGAAAATCCGGGTGCAACAGGCGGATCGCTTGAGCATTCGTCGCTGTAAAAGCTCCCAAGGGGATTAAGCAGATTGGAAAAGCAGATAACGAAGTAATGCAGGCAGAAAACGGATATAAACGCAATAGCGAAGTAGCCGCGGAAGATGTCGGCAAAGCTTGCGAATTCGTAATTGCCGAAGAAGAGCGACTTGGAATAGAACAGGACGAGCAACGCCAAAGCTGCGGGAAAGACTATGTAGACTGTGAGCGTAAATAAAACTATCGAAAGGCGTTTGCGCCTGAGGACGCGCCTGAGCCGCCGCCAGTCGGCGGTAATGACCGGATTCCACCCGACCACGGGATCGTACCAGGGGGAAATAAGCGCAAGAAGCAGGGAAGGAATCCTGCCGGTGCTCACGCTTGAGTTTTTCGATTCCGACACGCGGCTATTCTACCGCGATGAAAACCCAAAGCCAAAGCGCAGAAGCATGCAAACAAACGACCTATCGAGCAATCCTGAGAAGGCATCTCA
>JAGGVC010000135.1 GCA_021158185.1 bacterium
CAGGCGGTCGCGCTCGGCCTCGCCACGGTTCCAGTGGGCGCGTTCAACGACGACAAGGTAAAGAACGTCCTTTCGCTCAGAAAAGGCGAAGAACCGCTCTACATCATCCCGGTGGGAAGGAAGTAGCTAACTATTGTTTGGCGGGAACCATTCCCGAAGCGTTTCTCGCAGCCGAATAAACGCAGGATCATCACACTTACTGAGGCCTGCTTTGCTTGCCAACTGCTCATAAATTCTGGATGATCGCCTTTTCCGAGATTCTCTCATGACAAGCTCAAATGCCTCTTTTGGAGGACGAATTTTCCCATTTTCGTCCGATACATATTCGTCACCTCTGAAAAACGGAGGTGCGTTCTTTACCCTCTGACTCATAATCCACTCCTTGATGTCACCCCTGTCGCTTGGCCAGTCGATGATCCTGCCAACCACTGGCGAGGGTCCCCACACCCATATTTCCAGTTCAGGATCGATAACGATGACTCTTGCTCTCTCTTCCCAGTCCGGTCTTAACCGAGCCTCCAAATCCTGTTGTATTTCATCTGCGGATTTCTCTTTCATGTAGCCGCAACCATGTAAATCAAAAAGCACAATTGCGTAGCAATGAGTATTTGAATTGTATTTCAGCAGATCAGGCGCACTTCTAACAACACTCGGATCATGGTAATTATCTCGAATAAGGTCTCTGTTGGAATCAAAATCAATCTTGCGAATTCCCAATCTTTCCGGCTTGCCCAAAAGCCCTTTTATGGCGCATTCCATATCCAGATCAGGAACAAGAAAGACTGCATCGCGTTTGCTCGCCATTATCCCAACACTCCAGACGCGAAGAAAACGCCCAGATTTGTTTCGCCCTGCCAATCACGCAACCTCGGATGCTCATGCCCCATAACAATATCAGTTGCTCCCTGCTTGTCTTTTGCGAAACAAAGCAACTGAGATGGCTTGAGTTTCTTGAGAATCAAAGCCGAGTGCGAGGCCAGCAAAACCTGCCCTTCATAAACCGAGCGTAAAGAATCCAAAACTACTTCCAATGCCTTTGGATGAATACCATTCTCAGGTTCCTCGATAAGATAAGTTCCTACCATATCAGGCAAGTAAGCCAACAAAGTAAGAGCGAAAAGCCGTAGTGTGCCATCCGAAAGCATCCAAGACGGCACTTCAACGCCGTTGTTTTGATGAACAACAAGGTATTTTGCCTTGTTATACACAAGTTCCTGGATTCCGATATCTGCAATATCGCTGAGCACAAGATTGATATGAGAAAGCCATTCCTTGTAGTTTTTCAGGTCTTTTCTTATTTTTCTAACCATCCAGGCAATATTTGAACCATCCGGTTTAATAAAACTCGAATTCTCGCCCGGTTTTGCAGGTAGTGAAGCCTGCGCCATTGTTCTACTATCTAATACAACTGAATGTATTTTTTCCTTTATATAACTTCCTAGCCACCTTGAAGCAGGGAAAAGTTTGTCGTCGACTGGCACATTGGTCAAGGCAGCTTTCTGTGGTCCAAAGCGGAATGACGGATTATAACTCTTCTTTCCCTTTATGCGTTCTGGTCCTTCGGCAAAGAAGTGATCATTTCCGTCCCGTTCTTTGTATATTGAAATTCTCTCTCCCCTAATGCGCTTCTTGTGTGGCCTAAAAATTGATTCAGGCGGGAACTGGGGTTCGGGAAACCCAATTATCATTTGTCTTTCTTCTTCCCTTGAATCCTTAGCCTTTAGAATAACCTTCTCATGAAGAATCGAGACCGCTTTTTCTTCTGAAGGACCTATACCAACTTCGTATCTTATGAATCGAGATTGCTGGTCACGCAGCTTTGCTACAACATCATCAGGCAACTTTGCTTCGATCGCCAGCTCAAAGGTACTACCTTTTCTCTTCCATAACAGATCGCGAAAATCATCCGTACGCTTTTCAATCGCATAATCAAGACCTTCAGTTACCAAATCACTTAAAAACGCTATCACATCAAGAAACGTTGACTTGCCGCTTGCGTTTGGCCCGACAAGAACGTGGAAACGATCCATTGGCTGGCTTATATATCGCAAGCATTTGTAATTCAGGGCTTCTACAAGCGTGATCATAGGAAAACCTCTAATTCGTCAATAAAGCCATATACATTATTACACGGCTTTTCAAGGCACGCAAACCACGCCACTACAAAATCCCAATCCCCCTATCCTTCAGCACCTGGATTGTCACTTCCGGGATTGCGTCGTAGGTCGGTGCTATCGCCGCGCCGGCGGCCTTGAGTGCGTCGATTTTGCCCTGGTACGTGCCACGTCCGCCTTCGATGATCGTGCCCCCGCGCGCGCCCTTGCCAGCGATGCCCGAAATCCTCAATTCGCTGGTATAATTCTCTCGATGGACGAGCTTGTCTTTATCGTTGGCGAAGACGATTCGGGCGGCTACAACGCCCGTGCAGTCGGGTACGGCATCTTTACGGAGGCCGACAACCTGGACGAGTTGAAGGCGATGATCGAAGATGCCATCGACGCTTACTTCTTCGACTCGCCGGACAAGCCCAAATCATACACGATAAGTTATCAGAATATCCCCGTGCCGACCGAATGAAGCCCCCACGCGACTTGAGCGGAGCCGAATTGCTGAAGAGGCTTGGCAAGCTGGGATACAGGCTCTGCTGGCAGACGGGAAGCCATTTAATCTGCGAAACCGAGCGGAATGGAAAGCACCGTATCAGCATCCCGAACCACGATCCGATAAAAGTAGGGACTCTCTCGATGATACTCGGCGATGTTGCGAAGCATCACGAAATGACGAAGAAAGAACTGCTGAGCATTATTGCGAGCTAGCCTACGAGATCCCTATCCCCCTGTCCTTCAGCACCTGAATCGTCACTTCCGGGATTGCGTCGTAGGTCGGTGCTATCGCCGCGCCGGCGGCCTTGAGTGCGTCGATTTTGCCCTGGTACGTGCCACGTCCGCCTTCGATGATCGCGCCCGCGTGGCTGAACCGCGTACCCTCGCGCGCGCCCTTGCCGCCGATGTATGCGATCAGCGGCTTCGTGAAGCCGCTGGACTCGATCAGTTCGGCAGCGTCCTCTTCCTGGGTTCCGCCGATCTCGCCGAACATCACGACCGCCTTCGTGTCCGGGTCGCTCTCGAACCTTCTCAGCACTTCGGGATGCGGAAGCCCCACGATCGGATCGCCGCCGACGTGCACGATGCTAGATACGCCGATTCCCGCCTTGCCGAGGTAGTACGCGATGCTCGACGTGATCCCGCCGCTCCTGCTGCTCACGCCGACAGTGCCTGACTTGAAAAACTTGCGCGCACTCTCGGCGCTGCCGCCCATCATCCCCAGCACCCCGACGCCGGGCGAAAGCGTGCCGAGCGTGTTCGGCCCGAGGAAGTCGGCGTCATATTCGACCGCCGCAGCCTTGATTTCCATCACGTCGTGGAGCGGCACCCGGTCGGGCACGATGACTATGAGCTTCACGCCCGCTGTGAAAGCTTCGATCGCAGCGGATTTCACGAGCGGCGCGGGGATGAAAAGCACGCTCGTATTTATCGGCCCGGCTGCATCTTGTGCTTCGAGCACGCTGTCCCAGACCGGCAGTCCCTCCACGACCTCGCCGCCGCGCCCGGGCGTTACACCGCCGACTACGTTCGTTCCGTATCCGAGCATAAGCTTCGTGCGCGTCCTGCCCTCGCGCCCGGTCATCCCCTGCACGATTACTTTGTCAGTTTTATCGATCAATACTGCCATTAGAACTCCACAAACAAGAATGCATCCTTTCAGGGCACATCCTTTTTTCGTCCTGTACAGCGCCCAGTCTTGGGCGCTCCCTTATCACATCAGCCCAGGAATCGGAAGCTCGATCCGCACTGCAGTTTCGCCCGAATAGAAACACTCCGCCTCGCACGCCAGGCACTCGGTGCACTTCCCGCGCGCCGCGTCATCAAGCGAAATATTGAGCGCGGGCGCGCCCTTGTCGTTCAGTTCGAGTATGCCCGGCTTGCACGCCTCGATGCACGCCTTCGACTCGCACTTCGCACACTTCGCGTGATCGAACGTGATTTTTCCCGTCAGAGTCTTGAATTCGTAAGGCAGCTTCGGCGTATCGGTGTTGTGAAGCGGCTTGACGGCCTCAAGCTCCGCATCGGATGGCGACGTGTGCTCGTCGATGAGCGCGCGCATCCTTTCCGCGCAGAACGTGACCTTGTCGTCCTTGCCGTATGCCTCGACCGTAACAGGCAGATCCGCGCAGAACCGGTTCAGATACTCGATTGCAAGCTCCTCCCTGTTCCCGCCAAGCCTGATGACCGCGGGAATTCTGAGCGGCTCCTCGCGGAACGCCTTGATAAGCCCGCGCGCGCCGTGATACTGCTCCTGGCTCGCAACGCCCGATCCCGAAAGGAAATAGCCGTCGATGCCGGATTGTGCGAGGATGATCCGCCCCGCCCGATATACCTTGCTCGCCGGCGGGTTGCCGCTCGTGTCGCAGAAATCGGCGACCTTGAATCCCTGATCGCTCACCGCGTCCATGCTCATCATGCTGCCGCCGCCGCCGGAGCCGTGGAATCCGAGCCAGCCTTCGCCCTTTTTCACATCGCTTTCAAGCTGAATAAAGTAGAACGTGCCGCGGTAATCGTCCTTTTCGCACGCGTACGCGCTTTTTTCGAGCGCGGTCGGCGGATGACCGAGTTCGCGCGCGATCTCGACATCGAGCTCCGGATGACGGAACACAGCGTAATCATCCACAGTCAGATGGCAGTCCGCGGCGACGAATCTGCCATCGCTCGTAAGCACAACGGGATTAACTTCGAGCGAGCGAGCCTCAACGCCTATAAACGCCGCGTACAGCTTTTCGAGAAACGCCCCCATACCGACCATCTCTTTTCCCGAAAGCCCGGTTTTGCGCGCAAGCTCGCGCGCCTCGAACGGGCGCAGACCGCGCGTATAATCTATATGAACCTTCGCAACGGACTCGGGATGATCGCGGGCAATCTCCTCGATGCCGCTGCCGCCCCGTGACGAGAAGATGACTAGCGGCCTACCTTCCTTCGTATCGGTGATGATCCCCGCGAAGTACTCGCGTGAAATATCTAGAAACTCCTCGATGAGAACCTGCGTCACCGGAAAGCCCTTCACGATCCTTCCGAGCATTCTCTCTGCAAAACGAGCCGCATCCTCAGGCGAATCCGCAAAGCCGACAAGCCCCTGCCCCGCGCGTCCCGTGGTTCTCACCTGCGCCTTGATCACGACCTTCCCGCCAATTTCCTCCGTAGCTTTTCTCGCGCCTTCAGGCAATTCGACGAGGAATCCGCGCGGTACATGAATGCCGTACTTCTCAACCTCACGCTTGCCGACTGCCTCAACAATGAGCGTCATAGCCAACCTCGATAATGACACAAAAATAGATTTCAGATCGGGAAGAACGCGGCGATTTTATCGACAACCGCCTACGCATTTACACTCCCCGCCAGAAACTCGTTCAGAGCTTCCAGTATCTCGGCTTTTTTCTCCGGCGATCCTATTTTTACATCGAGAATCTCATTCAGTGATCCCCAGAATACTTCTCCGCATTCAATGCAGAACACGCCGCGCCGTGCAAGCCAACCGCCAGCGGAAGGGCACGCTTCGATGATTTCCTCAACAGATTCATCTCCTGAAATCGGCAACTGGAAACTCCCCATAAGTTTATTGTAACACCGGCGGAACCGGCTTCACCTGAAAACGAAACGATGGTATGAAATAATCGTAGCCCAGGCTTTCATTATGGTGTACAATGTCCGCTGATTCGCAGGTAAGCCGTTTCCTTTACCAGCGCATCGGTCAATCATCGGCATTCACGCCCAGGAGCAACTACATGGGACATATATCAGTTAGCAAAATAATGTCTGCACCCGCCGACAGGGTTTACGCTCGCGCAAAGGACGTCGAGCGATTTCCCGAAGTCGTTCCAGACCTGACCGAGGTTAAGGTCGTTTCACGCGACGGCGCATCAGTCGTATCCACGTGGCGCAGCTCGGTCTCGATTGCCGGGCTGATCAACCGCGCGCTGTACTGGAAGGAAGAGGACATCTGGAACGATGATGATCACTCCTGTGTTTTTACGCTGATCGAAGGCGATATGAAAAAGTATGACGGCAAGTGGACATTCGAACCTCTGCCCGATGATCCCGAGAGAACCGTGGTTGATCTTGCGATCGATTTCGAACTGGGTATGTCAATGCTGGGGCAGCTCGTAATCAAGCTGATTGATAAGCTGATGAAGGAAAACTGCCAGGCGCTTCTTGACGGACTGGAAAAACTGGTTAAAAAACCGGAAAAATAGGCACCGGACAAGTATCCTTCAGAAAACAGTGAAACCAAGAAAATTCACGCACACACTTCGCAACCCGATACGCGACATGTCGCTTACAAAGGCTGCGTGCGGTAATGCTGAGAAAACCACAAGGATTAGCGCACACAACCTCCCTGAACGATGCTGTTCGAGCCAAAGCTGGTAGAATCTGGCCGTGGTTTGGGGACTCAAGCACGCAGGGATTTTAACTGTACTTGTATGGATACTGATCGCCATACCGGTCCGGGCGGATGGTGACAGCCATGATTCGTCTTCATCGGATGATCCGCTCAGCGAAACCGCGGGTGACGCAGTCGATGTTCGCCAGGCAGTTCCCGGCAAGCTCATAGCGGACAGAATCGAATACGCGCCTGACGGCATCATAATCGCTCAGGGCAACGTGACCTTTGAAAGCCCGAATCTTCTGCCGGACGGGGCGATTAAGCTGACGACTGATGAGCTGGTTTTCTCAAACCGGACGGGGGATCTTTGCTGCACCGGCAGAGTGAATGTCGAACTTGTCGGAAACGGCACAGTTATATCCGGGCAAGACCTCGTTTTCAATACAAAAACAAACAAGGGGAAAATGAACGACATCAGGGGCAGCATGCCCGTCGAGTTCGCACCGGATCTCGATATGCCACCTTCATACGTCTTCATATTGGGCGGAGATCTGGATATCGAAGTCAAAGATAACGCCACGCACCTGAGGCTTTATCAGGCAAGGTTATCTACATATCCCTTCGACGACACCGATATGTGGTTTCAAATGAAGGAAATCGAACTCATGACCGGCGATTACATAGAAATGAAAAAAAGCAGTGCTTACTTGAGCGGTTTCCGCGTAATGTACTGGCCCAAGTATCATTATAGCTTCGAAAAGCATCCCGGTATTTTCAAGAGCAATCTTCCAATCATCGGATATAACAGCGACGACGGTCTCAGGATTTCGTATTCCCCCACTGTTTTCCTTGGTCCGCTCACAACACAGATCAACTTCGACTACTGGACGAAGCGCGGGCTTCTTACGGAATACGATCACTTCTTCGAATTCGAGGACTTCAAACTAGGCTGCCAGCACGGCGAAGTGTGGGCACAGGATATCGACAACGAAACCGCAATTTACAAGAAGCGCTACAACGCCTACATCAGCGGCGAGCATACTTTCAAGAAGGGTTTTATCCGCGAGCTCGAGGGCAGAATCGAATACGGCAGGTTGAAGCAGGAACTGCCGGATCTGACAGGCGAACGTCTCGCAGCAAGGTTTGACGTGAATTTCAAGCGCAAGCCTCTTGGAGACGGGATGTACTTTGCAGTAGGTATCGGTGCGCGCCATTTCAGGTATTTCGATATGGACCTTGCAGAAAACGATTTCACCGTCTTCACATCGAGGGCCGCATTCGGACGGATGAGGATAGACGGCACCGACAAGGTCGAGGTGCGGTTCAATCCGAAGAGCGGTACGCCCGCGTTCAGATTCGACGATACGCTGAACGAGCTGGAACTTGTCGGGACAAAGCACGTTAAGCTAAATGACGACTGGATGGCGGTAGGCTACGTTCTCTACGATGTCGATCACGGTGAATTCGACAACCTGTCACTTGAATTCCGTAAGCTGAATAAAGCGTACACAATGGGTCTGTCCTGGGATTTCTCGTCGAATTCCGCTCAACTCACGCTGGGCGTGAGATTTTGGTAATCACCGGCATTTCCTCCAGCACGAACTCGCATGCAAACTCGATGTGTCGTCATCCGGTTTCTTCGATTTCAAAATCGATTCCTGCGTCTCAGAAGGACCTTCCACATAAGATGGCTCTTCATTGAACATTTCCTGCATTATCTTCGTCACATTCGACCGAGCTCGAAGCCGCGCGCGTATAAGTGAGCGGGTCGCTTGATATTTGCGCGCCATCGACCGCTGGAAATTGATTTTTTTGGGGATTTGGGTATTATCCGTCCTGCTGAAGATTTCCGATGCAACGAAAGAACGATTTTATTCTGATCGTGATTAATTTGCTCGAGAAATACCGAATGCAGGATTAAGGCGGATTGCGCATCTATATTTCCCAATCCGGTGCGGCAGGCGTTTTTTTGCGGTGTACAACACGTATCAGCATGAGGACATCGCGATACTGGAGGGCCAAATGATCGAAGTTGAGAGTTTGTGCAAGTATTTCGGGCCTGTAAAGGCCGTTGACGACATCTCTTTTTCGGTGGGCAAAGGCGAAATCGTGGGCTTTCTCGGGCCAAACGGCGCGGGAAAAACAACCGCGATGAAGGTGCTCACCTGCTTTCATTCGCCCACTGCGGGTAATGCAACGGTAAACGGGCATAACGTAGAGGAAAATCCTCTCGGCGTACGCGCCAGTATCGGTTATCTGCCGGAAAACAATCCGCTCTATCTTGAGATGGGTGTAATCGAATACCTCTGCTTTCTCGCAAGCATCCACGGCATCGCTCCGGCAAAGCGTAAGTCGCGGATCGACGATATAATCGAGATTACATCGCTTCAGAGCATGGCGCACAAGGACATCGGGCAGCTCTCGCGCGGCTTTCGCCAGCGTGTCGGGCTTGCACAGGCACTCATTCACGATCCCCCGGTTCTGATTCTCGACGAACCGACGAGCGGTCTCGACCCGATCCAGATACAGGAGATCCGCGGTCTGATTCGGAAGGTCGGCACCGAGAAAACGGTCATATTCAGCACCCATATTCTCCCGGAAGCGCAGTTCGTATCCGACCGGATTCTAATCATTTCTGACGGAAAGATCGTGGGCGAAGGCACGCCCGATGAGCTGACCGCGCTTGCCGAGGGCGAGGCGATAACCTACATCGGAATCAAGGGCGACGCAAACGATGCAAGGCTGGCGGTTGAAAACGCGGCGCCCGGCTCGAAGCTCGACACACTGCCCGGCACTCCTGAAACCGCAAGATTCAGGCTCACAACCGGCAGTAACGCCAAACTGAGCGAGCGAATTTTCGACGCTGTCGTCGCATCCGGCTTGAAACTCGTGGAGATTCACGAGGAACGTGCATCGCTTGAAGACGTCTTCAACAAGCTCACACGCCAGCCGGAGGACGATGTAGCACAGAAGGAAGGTGAAGCATAATGAGCAGGACATTGACGATTTTCAAAAAGGAATTCCGGCAGTACTTCGATTCCCCGATTGGTTACATCTTTATTACGGTGTTTCTCGTAATCAACTCTTGGCTTTTCTTCCGAACTTTTTTCCTTATGAACCAGGCATCCGTGCGTCCCCTTTTCTTCCTGATTCCTTGGATATTCCTGTTCTTCGTTCCGGCTGTGACCATGAGGCTCTGGGCTGAAGAGAAAAAGGCGGGTACGATAGAAGTGCTGATGACGTTCCCGATTAAGGACTGGCAGGTAGTCCTCGGCAAGTACCTCGCCAGCCTGCTTTTCCTGGTTTTGGCACTCGCTCTCACGTTCACGCTCCCGCTTACGGCATGGCTTCTTGCCGCTGAAGGCGTTGTACCCGATCTGGGACCCGTCCTGACGAGCTATCTGGGGTCAATCTTTCTCGGCGGTGCATTCCTGGCAATCGGTCTCTGGGTGTCAAGCCTGACCGAGAACCAGATCGTGGCGTTCATTATCGCCATCGCCGCAAGCTTCGTTCTGATGATAATCGGCGACCGCATCGTAACGATGTACCTTCCATCAGCAATGGTAGGTATTGCCCAATATCTCGGTTTGAACAGCCATTTTTCCAGCATCGAACGCGGCGTACTCGATACGCGTGACATCGTGTACTACCTGAGCGTTATCTATTTTTTCATCTACCTTACAATCCGCTCCGTCGAGAGCCGGAAATGGCAGTAGGAGGACGAATCAAATGAAAGGACACGCAGAAAAACGGTTGCTGATGATCTCCGAGGCGGTTGTCGTTCTCCTGATCCTGCTCGTAATCAACTTCCTTAGCACCAGGTTCTTCGCCCGCTGGGATGTCACTTCCGACAAGCTCTATACGCTTGCGCCTGCGAGCAAAGAAGCAGTGCAGAATCTTCCGGATGTATTGAACGTCGAGGCTTTTATCTCAAGCGATGTTCCGCCCAAAATGGTGAGCCTCGTTAATGATGTCAGGGACCTTCTCTCCGAATTCGAAGCGTACGCCGACAGGAATCTGCGAATAAGGTACTACGATCCGTCTTTGGATACGAAGATTGCGGACAAGGCGAAGCGGCTCGGAATCCAGGAACTTCAGGTACAGGTCATGACGAAGGACAAGCTCGAAGTCGCAAGCGCCTGGCTCGGAATTGCAATCGAATACGAGGACAAGAAGGAGATTATCCCGTCGATTGTGTCTGTTCAAAGCCTCGAATACGATCTGACGAGCGCTCTGGTCAAGGTAACGATGGACAAACTTCCGAAGATCGGCATTCTCAATCTCCAAGCCCCGCAGGTCCAGGGAACCGAGCAGAATCGCTTCAATTCCCTCCGCCAGCTTCTGTCGAGCGAATTCGACGTTGTATCGGTCAATTTCGATGCCGAGGAGAAAATCCCCGATGACATTGATGCCCTGTTCATCAGCGACACCTGGGGCATAACCGATTTCGGAAAATACCTGATCGATCAGTACTTCATGCGCGGCGGCAAGATCATCTGGTTCGTCGATGGAATTACGATAGGCCAGGGCATGCAGGCGTACCCAAGCCTTCCCGGAATCGAGGAAATGATGAAAGGCTGGGGAATAAGCCTGGACAGGCGACTGGTTCTCGACGATCAGAGCGCCATGGCTGGATTCCGAACCAACTTCGGATCACTCCAGATGAATTACCCTTGCTGGGTGGAAATCCAGCCGACGAACTTCGCAAGGGATTTTCCGGTAACATCCAAGCTTGAAAATGTAACTCTTCAGTGGGCATCGCCTATGAAGGCCGAAGTTCCCTCGAACGTTCCCGCCGAAGTCCAGTTTACTGCGGAACCAGTGATGTTCACGTCCGAACGGGCTTGGCTGATGCAGAGTCCGTTTAACCTCGACCCAATGCAGCAATGGGCGAGCACGAACAAGGTGGAACCCGGCAAACATCCCGTCGCGGTGTATGCGAAAGGAATCTTCCCAAGCTTCTTCGCAGGCAAGGATGTGCCTGAACCAGTGGTTCCGGAAGCCGCCGAAGGGGAGGATCCCGGACTTGCTCCCCAGGTCGAAACACCTGAAAAGCTCGAGGTTTCCATAGATGAAGGCCAGATTCTCGCGGTGGGATGTGCAAGATTTGCAAACGACGAATTCCTTCCGCAGTTCGCTCCAAACCAGATTTTTATCCTGAACGTCGCCGACTACTTCGGCTATGGAAACAAACTCATCGGAATAAGGAGCCGCGGCGAAACTTCAAGACCGGTCAAGACTGATCTCTCACCGCGGACTAGAAACATCTACAAGTACTTGAATATCTTTTTGATGCCGGTACTTCTGGTGTTGTACGGCGTACTGCGGCATTTCCTGAAGCGCGCAGGCCGTGGAAAGATTGCGGCGCACTATTCATCCGGGGGTGGCAAATAATGAAACGGTTGATCGTGTTACTTGTGGTTCTCGCTTTGCTGGCAGTTGGAGCGTATCTGGTCGAGAAGCCTCGTATGGAACGGGAACAGGCGATCCGGGAAGGAAGAATAGATGCAGCAAAGCTCTTCCCGAACCTTTCGAAAGACAGCATTTCGAAAATCGTGATAGACGACGGGCTGATGGTAACCACAATTCGAAAGGGGGAAGCTGACAACTGGGAAGTGTCGGGCGACGGCGAGAATTTCTGGAAATCGCAGGCTGACAAGATTGACGAAGTGCTCAAGAACATCACCGAGGATCTCACGGAGGATACTATTACATCGGAGTCCGCGGACAAGCACGCCAAATTCGAAGTTACAGCCGAGCTGGGGACTACCGTCGAGGTTTACACATCCGGCGACATTCCCGCTGGGAAGTTCTTCGTCGGGAAGCAAGGTCCCGATTACATCAGCACCTACGTCAGACGCGACGGTGACGACCGCGTCTACCGAATTCCCATCCAGCTCAACACGATTTACGGCCGCGAACTTAACGGGTGGCGCGACAAACACCTGTGGGAGTACGATCCGTCGCTCGTTACCGAAGCATACTTCAAGTTCGGCGAGAACGCATACCGCGTCAGGAAAGACGGGGCTGACTGGACGCTTCTTGAGCCTGAGGAAGCGAAGGCGAACGGCGTGAAAATCGAATCGGAGCTAAAGTCCTTGAGCGAGCTTGAAGGCGCGGGCTATTCAGACAAAAGTCTCGAAGAGACAGGCCTCGAAGAACCTGAAAGCGAGATCCATCTGACATTTGCCGATGGAAGCGAGATAAAAGCGTTTTTCAGCGCGGAAGATTCAGGCTATTACCACGCTTATATCGAGGGAAAGCAGGAGTCGATTCTCAGGGTCCCGACAAGCGATTTCGGCCCTCTCCATATTACCGCGTTGAGCCAGCTCAAAGTCGATCCCGAGCTTGCGAGCGGTGATGAATCCGCTGAAATGGCTGACGATGACGGCGGCACGGCGGATGATGAGATCGATGACGGCGATGAAATAGCGGATGAAACGGAGGATGAGCCCGAAGGTAACTGAAAAGAAGAACATCGGATCAAATGAGTGATCTTGAAGGCATCCGATTCTACGTTGTCCACCACCGAAGGGAAAATCGCGCGCGAAACTACACTTTTCCTTCAATAGTGTTATAATTAACCGTCGCCTGTAAAGGCGGCATGTTTCGTATGGTTGATGTATTGGACGATGCAGAGCTGGGCGAGGAAAACTTATCCCGCCTGAAGCGTTTCCTGGAAAAGCTAACAGCTTATTGCGAGCTCGATCCTGCAAAAGAGCTATGTGTTCGCGTAGTCGATTCCTTAACGATGCAGGCGCTTAACTTCGAATACAGCGGAAACAACAGCACCACCGACGTTCTTTCATTTCCCGCAGATGGTGACGGATTTCCTCAGCCGGAGATGATACTCGGCGATCTTGCAGTATGCCTGCCCGTTATCGCTGAGAATGCGTCGGAAAACAACATCCCGCTTGAATCGGAGCTCTACTGGGCGGTCACGCACGGCTTTCTGCATCTGCTTGGCTGGGAACATCCTACAGACGATGCGCATGAAAAGATGGAAAAACGTACGAACGAGCTTTTATCGCAATGTGGAGTTGAAGTAAACAATGTTAGATGAACCTCCGAGTCAGTTACCCATTCTGATCCTTGCAGGACTGGCCGTTTTCGAATTCCTGCTGGCAAGTTTCTTTTCCGCGTGCAGGGCAAGCCTGCATACCGCCGACCGCCAGGAGCTTCCACTTTTCGACGATCCCGGGCTCTCAAGGAGCGGGCGTATCCTGTTCAGGCATCTGCGCAGACCGGCGCGGCTGGCCATCGGGCTGAGCGTGGGAGAGAACGGTGGATATGCTTTTGCATTGGCTTTGAGCGTTGCAGCGGGAGCGATTTCGCTTGCACCGCTCGATTCCCTGGATATCCTGCCGATCGCCGCGACACTTTTTCTTGCGCTCCTTGTAATATTCCTCGTCGGCAAAGTTCTCTTTATGCACTACCTCGGAACGCCCGACTTCATCCTCGTGTGGTCTCCACTGCTATCGTTCTTCCTGCTATTGATGTTTCCGCTTGTCTGGCTCGTCGAGAAATTCCTGTTCATCCTCGAAAAGCCCGAAGAGTATTTGAGCAGAGTGGGAGCAACGGAGCTCGACTTCTGGAGCGTCATGCCTGAAGCCGAATCCGAGCTCGATGATGAAGAGCGCGAGATGATCCGCTCGATCTACGAGTTTGGCGAAACGACGGCGCGAGAAATTATGACCCCTCGCACCGACCTGCAGGCGATAGACGTTGAGACGCCCGGCCCCGAGGTCTTAGAATTCCTCGCGGCAAGTAGATACACGCGCTTTCCCGTATACGAGGAGAGCCTTGATTCAATCATCGGCGTAATCCACGTAAAGAATGTTATCAAAGCCCTCGCAACAGTAAGCATAAACGACCTGGACTTAAGAAGCATCGCTAGTGAACCGTTTTATGTTCCCGAAACCAAGAAGCTCGATGAACTCCTGCAGGAAATCAAGGATGCCAGGAAACAGATGGTGATAGTTCTTGACGAATACAGCGGAGTGAGCGGTATTGTCACACTCGAAGACATCCTCGAAGAGATAGTCGGCGAGATCCAGGACGAATACGACGACGAGGCGAAACAGATAATCCCTCTCAAGAACGGCTTGTACAACCTGAGCGCAAGACTCCCCATCGAGGAGATGAACGAAGAGCTTGGAACAACGATAGACGACGAGGACTTCGACACGGTCGGCGGGCTTGTCTTATCCCAGTTGGGCAGGATTCCAGAGAAAGGAGACAGGTTTGCATTCGAGGGGTGGGACTTCACAGTGCTGAGCATGGACGGCAACAGGATCAATTTGGTGCGTGCGGAGACATCGGCGAACAACAGCGCCAACCTCGAACGCATCGAGACAAACGGCTCTCGTGCGCATCCCAACAACAATAACGGATCGAAGAAACGGGAGAGCGGTGTTGAAAAGCGCTGATTTACATCATTCGGAAACAATCGCCTCGGTTATAGACCACACACTCCTGAAGGTGGACGAGACAACGGACGAAAAGGTGCTCAAGAGCGCGGTTGACGAGATGGAAAAGTACCGCTTCCGGTGTCTGATCCTGCCGCCCAACCTCGTTGAAACGGTCAAGAGCCATTATCCGGATATGCGAGTCGGTACCGTGATCGCCTACCCGCTGGGCTGCGAACTGACGACAACGAAGATTTTCGCCATAAAGGAAGCCGCGGCCTGCGGCGCCGACGAAGTTGATGTCGTGCTTGACCTCTTTGCGATTCGCGCAGCGAACTTCAGGAAGACCGCATCGGAATCGCAACGGATTGTCGAGGCTGCGCACAAGTCGAACCTCATTATCAAGCTGATAATTGAAACACCGATTCTCGATCCGGATCGCGTGCGGATACTTGCAAGAGCGATCATTCCCGCCGGTGCGGACTATTGGAAAACCTCGACGGGCTATGGAAGAAACCCGACCAGACTCTCGATGGTGAAGCTTTTATTCGAACTCGCGCCGGATGATGTGAAAATCAAGGCGAGCGGCGGAATAAAGACGCTTGAGGATCTCGAAAGCGCGCTCAAGCAAGGTGCAAGTGTAATCGGCACTTCGAGCAGCGCGGCAATCGTCGAGGAAGCGATGAAGCACGTCGGCACGCAACATTCAAACAACCTGTAGAGAGTCCGGCTCCAGGACGGTTACCTGACAAACTGGAGGTGCGCTCGCGAAAGAGGACTCTTCACATAACCACACCCGGACTGCGAACGTCCGCGCTGCCGTGAGCGGAGCGAACTAAAGGCTTGGAGTAAATCGGGCAACCGATTTCTATAACGCGAACCGCAAGTTTCGCCCGCTATTCCATTATCGACTTCTACCGATACTTGCGTATCGGACTCGTTCACAGGCGGGACGCCTGTGCTACTTTGCGCAGTTTGCTCATGCCGAGCCGCTAAACGCCTGCGATGCTCGCGTTCGCTCGCAGCCACCGGGACGGTGGCAGTCCGGGTTCTAATGATTGCTCGTATTCACTCGCGGGCATCGAGACGATGCCGGTCCGGGCTGGATTTGTAATCATCATTCCGAGGCTGAAGCCTCGGCTCCACGACGAGCGGGATTTTCGTCAATCACGGAAACCGGCCATTACATGTTTTTCAAACATGTTCTCCAAAGACGGGCAGCTGCCAGCTGCCCCTACGCGCGCGAACACCGCACCGTAACATATTCTCCATTCGGAGGGCGGGTGGAAAAGTACGCCCGGCTGGATTCGAACCAGCGGCCCTCTGCTTAGAAGGCAGATGCTCTATCCCCTGAGCTACGGGCGCTCATTCATATATTATCAAATCTCGCGGTGTTTCGCATACCGACAGCCAATTGACGAAACATCGCCGGTCAGTCCAAGCTAGTCGAATACAACAATTTTTACGCTCGTTCTTAAGTCGGATGACTTCCGTTCAACTTCAATCGAAACGATGTTTTCATCGCTTTCCAGATCCAGCCGGTGTCCGGTCGGCAGGCTGATGTTCACACGCTGGCGGAAGCCTTTGTCGAGAAGCAGGTCGTTATAGAAATCTCGGATCTCGTCCGGCGTTTTGTCGCTCGATCCTTCGATCGTGTATTTCTTTCCCGTATGCAGTACCGCGGGTTCATCGCCGCCTTGAATTGTGTACGTGTAGTCTTCGATCAAGTTCTTCGCCATATCAATTTCAACAATCGTTTTGGGAAAGGGAATGACTCGCGGCATTCCGGCGGGAAGCATTGCGGTCTGGAATTCTTCATTCAATGTTCTCTGGCTGCGGCCTGCGTAAACAACAACCACAACGGACACGATAACGAAGATGACGAGCATCAAGTAAAATGAAAGCCTACTCTTGGGTGGTTCTCCCAAATCGCGTGCTTCGTCTTCCTCAGCCTTATGTGAATCGTGCGTTTTCAACGATGAATCCCCGCTATGCACGCCCTTGTCCTCGTCGCTACTCGCTCGTTTTCTTTTACCCATCAGTGCTCTCCAGCAAACCTGCTATTGATGCGGCCAGCCGCCGCACACTGGATTATAGCTGTATTTTTCGGATTTGAATGCAATTTTGAAGGAAAAACACGCCGAAATTTCCGGTCCGAATCAAGACCCACTCTACTCCGATAGCTGTGAATTTCAAAAAGTTCAATGTTGAAGCAGTGATATGCTTGACATTCGTCTGAAAACATATATATAATCACGCATCACGATTTTGTTTTTGGAGGAAATTATGGCTAGTGGCATCAAGTCTATTGGCAAAACCGATTTGATCGAGAGAATTGCCAAGAATACGGGCCTTGAGAAGACCAAGGTCAAGGCTGTGCTTGACGACATTCTTGTAACCATCACGAAGACTCTCAAGAAGGGCGGCAAGGTTCAGCTTACCGGATTCGGCAACTTTTCGGTCGCGAAGCGCAAGAGGCGCTCCGGTGTCAATCCCAAAACCGGCGAGAAGATCATCATCGCCGCGCGCAAGGTTCCCAAGTTCACCCCCGGCAAAGCTCTTAAGGACGCCATTCATCCACCCAAGCCCAAGTAGAAACGGGAGCTTTCAAATCGTTGAAGTACGGGAAAAACGGCCCGATCGTCGGGGCGGGCCGTTTTGTGTACGTTAGTTTCGTTTGCACGTACATCAGGCTTCGATGGTCACGAAAGCTCCATTCAGTCGACAGGCAACAGCTTTGTGCCCTTTTTCTATTCCTGACTGTACACACTGAATAGCAGGTCTTGATTGACAGTGCTTGACGTATGAGATAGAATTCTGCTCCTGAATGAACGTAGGAGCTTTTAGGCGGAAATGCTCAATTATTATCAATTGCTAGGGATAAAGACGGATGCGACCCCCGATAAGATTCGCAACGCATACCACAAGCTTATGCGGAAGTACCATCCCGATATAAGCGACCTTCCACGTGATGAAGCCACCCAAAAATCCTCAGAGATAAATCAAGCGTACCGTACACTCACGGACGCCAAGAAAAGGCAGGATTACGACAATCTGCTCAAGCTGCGTGGTGAAACAGTAGTATCCTTCAAAACAGGCCCGATTCTTGGCGAGAAGGAAAACGAGCGCGGTGGTCAAGACAAGAAGGCAGGAGGTGTCCCCGCTTCCGATGATGCGGCAGAGAAGCAGACAAGCGGAATCGGATTCAGCGATGAGCAATTTTTGAAGCTTATCAAAGATCGCTCGGCGTTCAAGCGAATGATCGACAAATACTATTCTATCCACTCAAGCCGGTTCAAGCCAAACTGGGCGAACGTGGATATGCATAATTACATAGACCGTCCCGCACAGGGCGCGAACTCCGTACTGAAAACGAATCTCGATGCGCTCGATTTTTATGACGTGGAGCTTTCTGGCAGCAACTGGAGCGAGCTGCTGGTGGAGCGGATCGCGTTCAGGAGTTGCAATCTAAAGGGAACAAACTTCCAGGGCGCATTTATATACGACTGCGAGTTTTCAGACTGCGACTTTACCGGTGCGAACTTTACCGGCGCGTTTTTCCAGAATCCACGTAAAATTCAGAAGAGCACATTCGCCAACTGCAGGTTCGACAAAGCTACGTTCCGCGGTCAGATCGTTATGATTCGGGCATGCAACTTCAAGGGTGCAAGTGCTCAAAACCTCCAGTTCACAGACTTGTCCGGCAGGCACAAGCCGTCGCTCAAGGAGCAGATTCTGGACAGCCTCAAAGAACCTCACTGGCGCAATATCAATACCGAGGAAATTGTGGCGGAAATTGAAAGCATGAGGCCTCCCAAGAAAGGCTTCTGGCCGTTCGGAAAACGTTGATACCCGCTCTATCGGTCGCAGGCCTTACCTCTTCGCATCTTTCATCTACATCCCGGTGAATTCATCCGCACCGGTACCAGTTATCATCTTCTCCACTCTTATTGACGAAATAAGCCTTGCGCCTTCCTCGGTCATATCCTGAAGCGCTTTTTCGCCTGCTGCGGGATCGACAGCGGCAATTGCATCGGTAACAAGCCAAACCTTCGCTCCCCGCTCGGTCAATCCGAGCACGGTTGCGAGCACGCAGTATTCAGTGGCCACGCCGAAAACGACATACTCAGTCTCGTCGGTTCTGATGCCTGCCAATTTCGGAACAACGTCCAAAATCAGATTTGCTGCATGTGGATTCGTGAATACGCTGAAAGCGACTTTTTCGATGATAAGCTGCTTTGGAAGTTTTTTGAGATCGACGGAGCCGTCGCGCGGTACGATTTCACATCTGCTCATCATCGTTACATCGAGTTTTTTCTGGCCGCGCGTACCGCGCACGCAATGAGCGGGGAAGCTATACTCGGCAAACTCAGGATCATTTTCAACATGCGCATCCATCGTGGCAATCACCGGTATGCGATACCTCGCTGCAAGCCTGTAAAGACGGCGTAGATTGCCGACGAGTTTTTCCGCACCGGGCACGTACAACGCCCCGTCAGGATCCATGAAATCATGCTGCGTGTCTATATCGATGAATATGAACGCCATATTTCGCCTCCACCCTTGATCATTTCCTAAGTACGTGAATGCTCGTTTCTTCCCCTTGCGTGAGCGCTGCGAGCTTCGGGCTGAGCTTTACGGGATAATTATAGGGATCGTCTGTATCCTTGAGTTTCGCATTGAACTTCGCAAGATCGGACGCCGCGTATGCTTTGAGAACGAACGTCGGAAATGCTTCCCTGATCCTTATGCCACCTGCAACAAACTGCTTAATCTGCGTCGAAGCATCACTTGGCATTTCCTCGTCATCCAGGCAAATTACATCTCCGATACTTTGCCCGTTGTCGTTCCTTATGCGACCAACCTGTTTCGGGCCGGGCAGGGACACCTTGCTCGTGGAAAGCTTGCGCTTCAGCGAGATCCCCCGTCCGTCTGCATCCTCGATAGCAATGAGCTTATACACACCGCCGAGCGTCGGCTCATCGCGGCTCGTGATCATCTCACTTCCAACCCCAAACGCGTCGATCGGCGCACCCGCCTTGAGAAGTTCGGCAATTTTGTACTCGTTGAGATCACCGCTTGCAAAGATCATCGCGTCCTCGCAGCCGCCATCGTCGAGAATCTTCCGCACATCCTTCGAAAGCGCAACGATATCTCCCGAATCGAGCCGAACGCCGCGGAGTTTTGAGCCGTACTTCGTTGCGAGCTTTGCTCCCTCAAGCGTCTCGTAAGTATCGATTAGAAGAAGAAGCCCGTCCGGAAACGCATCTGCATACACATCGAATGCTTCTTCCTCGTTATCGAAGCTCATAATCCAGGAATGGGCGATCGTGCCCACAACGTCGAGTCCGAACCTCTTTCCCGCGTAGCAGTTGCTCGTAGACGAACAGCCTGCAATGACCGCAGCCCTCGCTCCCCACGCGGCCGCGCCGAGTCCATGCGCGCGCCTTGCCCCGAATTCGACTACCGTCCTTCCGTCCGCGGCATGCACTACACGCGCGGCCTTGGTTGCAACGGTCGTCTGATGGTTTACGAGAGCAAGCAACGCCGTTTCCAGAAGCTGAGCCTGGATTATGGGAGCGCACACGCGGATGAGCGGCTCCATCGGAAACACGACCGATCCTTCGGGAAATGCGAAAATGTCCCCCGTAAACCTGATGCATGCAAGATAATCGAAGAAATCATCCGGAAGATGGGAGAGTGCCGGAACCTGCTTCAGGTAGTAAATATCATCACCCGAAAAGTGCCAGTTCTCCAGATATTCGAGTACGGCCTCAAGCCCGCAGAAGATGTAGTACTTCCGATGTGGAAGGAGTGACCTTATGAAAAGCTCGAAATGCGCGATCTCATCCTTTCGCCCCGCCATATAATAGCCAGCGGCCATCGTCAGCTCGTATAGATCAACGTGCAAGGCGGAGCCTTCTTGCCCCGGAAGAACCGAAATCTGTGAATTCATCTGAGCACCAGAATTTCCAGGTTGTCGTCGAATGGATTATACCTCTGATGCTGAAAAAAGTCATATGATCGCCATCAATCAGCTCTAATCAGCATCGAGCGCTTCAAGTCTTACAGAATATAGGCCGCAAGATCGCTGTCCTCGACAACATCCTTGAGATGTTCGGTTACGTACGATTCATCTATAGTCAGCTCATGCATCTTGCCCTTACCCAAACCTCCAGCCTTCTTCTTTTCATCAAGCGGCGCCTCGAAACTTATGCCTTCAAGCACGTATTCTAGAATCGTATGCAGCCTTCTCGCGCCGATATCCTCGGTATCCTTGTTGATACGCTCCGCGTGTTCTGCCAGCGCGGATATCCCATCCGGGCTGAAGCTAAGCCTGACACCGTCCGCGTTAAGAAGCTCGGCATACTGCTTGGTCAGTGCGTTAGAAGGTTCGACCAGAATTCGCTTGAAATCCTCTCCGCTCAGGCTGTCAAGCTCGACACGAATAGGGAATCTGCCCTGAAATTCAGGAATCAACTCGCTGGGCTTCGTCATATGAAACGCCCCGGCGGCGATGAACAGGATATGATTCGTGCGAACCGGTCCGTACTTCGTTATTACGGTTGTTCCTTCAACGAGAGGAAGGATGTCGCGCTGGACACCCTCGCGACTGACATCCGGACCGTGCTTTGTGTGGCTCGATGCGATTTTGTCGATTTCATCTATGAAAACGATACCGGATTGCTCCGTTCGTTCAATCGCTTCGCGTATCACGGTGTCCATATCAACCGCCTTGTCCACTTCTTCGGCAAAAAGAACGCGCTTAGCCTCACCCACACTCACACTCTTCTTCTTCTTGCGTCCACCCCCTGCGATCTCGCCCATCATCTCCTGCAGGTTCATTCCCATTTCTTCGAGACCTGCGTTTGAAAAAACCTGCATCATTTTCGGGCGGCTATCGGTCATCTCGACTTCAACCATCCGGTCATCCAGCTTGCCGGTCATAACATCATCCTTCATCTGCTCGCGAATGCGCTCGGCCTGCCTAATTTCGTCATCGACACTTTCCTGCTCTTCGGGCGTCGACACACGGCGGAATTTCGGTTTCGGCGCAAGCTTGTCAAGAAGGCGCGCTCGTACCCTCTCTCTGATCGTATCGGTCATCTGCGCGATACGGTCGTTCTTGACGAGACGCACGGCCACTTCAGTAAGATCGCGCACTATGCTTTCAACATCGCGCCCTACATACCCGACCTCGGTGAACTTCGACGCCTCCACCTTTACGAACGGAGCCTTGATTATCATCGAAAGCCTTCGGGCAATCTCTGTTTTGCCGACTCCCGTGGGGCCGATCATGAGAATATTCTTGGGAATGATCTCGTCCCTGAATTCTTCAGGCGCACGCGCCCTCCTCCATCTGTTGCGTATTGCGACCGCAACAGCGCGCTTGGCCTTGTCCTGACCGACGATGTATTCATCCAGCCTGGCGACGATCTCACGCGGTACCAGATCTTCGAAATAAACGCTGCTGTTCTTCATATTTCCATCAACCATATTCAACCGTCCCTGGAGGCTGTTTGCCGCACACCTTACATCTTACAAAACTACACCCGCGGAAGTATCTGACCGCTGTTAAATGTTAGCTCAAATCTTTATTCATCTTCCGGCAGTATTTCCTCGATCGTGAAATGATCGTTCGTATAGATGCATATCCCGGATGCAATCCTGAGCGAGGATTCTACGATCTTGCGTGCATCCTGCCAGCCAGCTTCTCTGAACGCATGTGCGGCGGCGCGCGCCGGATCCGCACCGCTGCCGATCGATGCTATTCCGTCATCTGGTTCGATTACATCGCCGTTCCCGCTGATGATCAAAACCTCGCTCGCACTTGCAGTAATCAGAAGCGCTTCAAGCCTCCTCAAATACTTGTCGGTTCGCCAGTCCTTGGCAAGCTCAACCGCTGCGCGCTTGAGACTCCCGGGGTGCTTTTCGAGTTTGCCTTCAAACCGCTCGAATAACGTAACCGCGTCCGCGATCGCGCCCGCGAAACCCGCGATCACGCGTCCCTTGGAAAGTACGCGGGTTTTCACCGCGCTGTCCTTCAGGATGCTGTTGCCGAGCGTCACCTGGCCATCTCCGCCGATGGCCGTGCACCCGCCCATCTTCACGGCAAGAATCGTCGTTCCGCGTACCTTGCTCCAGGATTCGGACATTGCAAACCCTCCTCTCGGCATGCCGGCAGTTGCCACAATCCGCAGCAAACAGAGTTACATTATAACCGCGCCGGCGCAATTTACTTAAGCGAAGCCCGATGAAAATCAAAGCAGCCAAACATTGAGAAATAAACCGTTTGGCAACATATATCCGACCGGGCTACGATGTGAGATGTTCAATCACTATCTTGAAACCTATTGCAATGAGAACAAGCCCTCCCGACATCTCCATCCTTCTTCCGAATAGAATGCCGAGCCTCGATCCGAGCAGCATGCCGACCGTAGTAAAGGCTGCGGCGACAAGCCCTATCACGACCGCTGGATACCAGATGACCACATCGAGAAAGGCAAGACCCAAGCCTACTGCGAGCGCGTCGATGCTCGTTGCAATCGAAAGTATTATAAGGCTCGCGCCCCGCGTCGGATCAGGCCTTTCGCGCCGCTTCCCGTCAGACTTGCCCAAATCGAAAAGAGCCTTGCCGCCGATGAATACAAGCAGCAGAAACGCCACCCAATGATCCCACGCCTGGATCAGGTGATGAAAAGACCTGCCCAGAAGCCATCCGATCACCGGCATCATCACGTGAAAGATTCCGAAGTGGAACGAGACGCGGAAAACCTGTTGCCTCCTGACCCTGCCCAGAGCGATGCTTGTAGCGATTGCAACCGCGAATGCATCCATCGCAAGCCCGATAGTAATACCAACTAGCTCGAATAGTGTCATCCAGAAAACCGCCTGACTATGTGCTATGACGCAACTCTTAAATGCGAGCAAGCTCCAAAAATGAACTCAAGTACGCAGGTTCGAGCGTCTCATTGCAATAGGTGAAACAGAACAAAGCACTGGGGCGCATGTTACACTTTTACCGATGGAATCGCGAGGAACAAAGCCGAATTCAGGCAAATCCGCAGTACATCGGGCAAACCGCAGCAAGCCGGTCGATGAAGCGGATTATCTCCGGTTGCTCTCACGCGTGCAGCGTCCTGGACGATACGCAGGGGGCGAGCGCGGCGCGGTCGTAAAAGACTGGAATGCTGTGAACATCCGCGCCTGCCTGTGCTTCCCCGACCTCTACGAGCTTGGAATGAGCTATCTCGGGACTGCCATCCTCTATCAGCTGATAAACCGACGCACCGACTGCCTTGCCGAGCGCTGCTTCGCACCCGGCGACGACCTGTACGAGCTGTTAAAGGAAAGCGGCACCCCGCTTTGGTCGCTCGAAACCCGCCGCCCGCTCTCGGCGTTCGACACGTTGATGTTCAGCTTCACGTACGAACTGAGCTACCCGCAGTTCCTGCGCATGCTTGAAACAGGCGGAATCCCGCTCCTCGCAAGAGAGCGCGGTGAGCACGACCCGATCGTGATTGCAGGCGGCGGATGCATGGTAAACCCGGAGCCGATTGCAGATTTCATCGACGCGGCTGGGGTGGGCGACGGCGAAGTGCTGATCGAGCCGATAATCGAAAGCCTCATCGCAACATCGTCTGAAACTGGCCGGAAGCAGCTCTCAAGGCGGGAAAGAATCCTCGCACTCGCAAAAATCCCCGGCGTCTATGTGCCTTCGCTCTACGAGGCGAGTTACGAAGGCGGACGATTTCTGGAATTGAAGTTGAAGCGTGATTCCGGATCGAACTCGAAGCAATCCGAAAACTCATCCGGCATCGCGCGCTCGAAAACCCGCGACGCGCGCGCGATCGGTGAAACCGCGCCCGAAATTCCCGCCGTTATCGCGCGTCAATTCCATCTAAACCTCGACGAATGCCCGATTCCCGTCGGCTATCCGGTTCCGAACATCGAAGTCGTGGGCGACAAAAATATTGTCGAAATCCTCAGGGGATGCCCGCAGGGGTGCAGATTCTGCCAGGCGGGATACACCTATCGTCCGCTGCGTGTGCGCTCCGCCGACTCCATCATCG
This sequence comes from bacterium, assembly GCA_021158185.1. Lineage (GTDB taxonomy): Bacteria > 4484-113 > 4484-113 > JAGGVC01 > JAGGVC01 > JAGGVC01. Next base: position 24,917 of record JAGGVC010000135.1, read on the forward strand.
CATCCTCCCGCGTACTCGCCGCAATGAGCGGCAGAAACGAGATCACGCTCATGTCGCTTACGAGCCTAGATCATCCCGGAATCGCGAGAATCCTTGCCCGTATGCGCGAGATATTCGACCCCGAGCGCGTGTCGGTCGCACTGCCCTCGCTCAGAATGGACAGTATCGGGCGGGAACTTGCAGTATCTATGCGGCGTCCGCGCGAAAGCTCGCTCACGTTCGCAATCGAGGCGGGCACGCAGAGCCTGCGCGACGCCATCAACAAGCAAATCACCGAGGACGACATCTTCGATACGATGGAGGCCGTGCTAGACGCCGGATTCCACAAGTTCAAGCTCTACTTCATGTGCGGGTTCGCAGGCGAAACGATGGACGACATAACGAAGCTCGGCGAGCTGATCACGCGCATCCATGCGTTCTGCCAAAGTCGCGGCAAGCGTCCTGTCAAGCTGCACATCTCACAGGCCGTCCTCGTGCCCAAGCCCGTGACGCCCTTCCAGTGGCAGGCGATGGAGCGACCGTCCGTGAGCCGTGCGAAACAGGCGCTCCTCAGGCGAATGCTGCGTCCGCTCAATAGGCTCAGGTTCAACTGGCACGACGCCGAAACATCGCTCCTCGAAGCGCTTTTTTCGAGAGGCGACCGAAGGCTCGGAAACGTGCTTTTTAACGCGCACAAAGAAGGAAAATCGCCGCCTACGCTCGTTGACGGCAGCTTCAACGCACAGCCCTGGCTCGCGGTCGCGCGCGAGTGCGGCATAGACCCCGATCTCCTCGTCCACGAGGAATGGCCGGATGAGCGACAGTTTCCGTGGAGCCACGTCGACTGCGGCATAACAAACCGCTTCCTCGCGCGCGAGCGCGACAAGTACGATACAGCCGAGCTTACCAAAAACTGCAACGAGCACTGCGCCGCCTGCGGCATCGGGTGCTGAGATATGAACGCTTGATGGATTGAAAGCTGCATCGGCGCGCGAGGGGCAGTTTGTCTAAAAGTGTGCCTTGGAATCAGGTCTTAATCTTCAGAAGCCCTCTCACAAGCTTGTCAATCTCGGCAAGCTCTCTTTTCAGATAATCCCTGACCATACTTCGTAGTTTACCAACTGACTTGACCTTGCCGGGGCCGCCCTTGCGCATCCAATTATCCACTTTCCTCGCGCAGACGCCACCGAGTTTTGCAAGCTTTTTGTGAAGGTCGTTATCAGCCTTGAACTTCGGAATTGGGAACTCAAGGACCTTTTTGTGTATATCTCTTGGCCCCCATAGCCCTCTTGCCTGCATGGGTTTAATCAGGCTGTCAATCACCTTTGAATTGAGTATGCTGGCAAGATACTTAGCCTCATTTGCCGTTTTCGGCGAATAATAATATGTCTTCGTATCCGCAATAAAACCCGGCGGTTCGATATATGTTGATGGTATGGTCAGGTTTCTCAAGTTAATCACACATGAAGCCAGATGTGTTCCTGACGTATTGTAAACTACCATATACTTGGCACGCGGATTTTGACTTGTCAAGCCGCGGTATCTGTCAAGTCTTTGATAGATATCCATTTTGTGCGCCTTGGTTCCCCTTCGCTCTTCCCATTCCTTCTCCGCGGTCACAAGCCAATCATAGAGATCGTAATAGCCTTTGTTGTGGACTTCACTGGCAGTCAGCAACTTGTACTTTTTCTGGTAATCCATAATAGGCAAAACGGTCAATCGAAAATCGAAATGACCGAATGGAATCAAATCGCTCGATAGCAGCGTGGCAAAAAGAAACCGCCCTTCGATGTTGCCTTCCATCGCCAGACTTTTATACGGTTCCTTGGCCTCCCTCTTGGCTCGTTGAGATGTTTGGACGAGTGGATTTGGCATCTGGATATCAAACGTTGTCCGAACGGGTTCGACAAACCACATCGAACGTGGAACGAGACTTGCGCCTTGAGTGAATTTCTTCTTGTACACACTCGCTGCATGTTGCTCGGAAAGCTCATCTGTCGACCAGTAGGATCGCTTGCCGCGCATATGAAGCCGGTATTCTACGTTTCTCACGTTGAGATTCTTGTCAGCTTCTTCAAGCGATGCGTTCTTACGCGAAAGTGAGCCAGATATCGCTTCGCCCGCCATCGGGGGAAGGCTATGGTAAGTTCCCTTTGAAATATCCTTTTTGGCAATCACTACAGAGCAAGGAACATTGAACAAAGGCTCAACATTTTCACAGTCCCAAAGCTCTTGGATGTCAAGCTTGCATTTCGGGCTATTGACAAACTTATAACTGCGCCTTCTAAGTCCGTCGTGCTGATCAGAGCTGAAAATGCTCTTAGGAAGGACAAACCCAATCTTGCCGCCTTCCTTGAGATACAAATCGGCACTGCGAATAAGAAAAAGTGTTCCGACCTCAAGATGAGTGATCAGCTCGGGACGGTCGGCACAGATGTTATAAGAATCGTAATTCGCAATCCTCGACTTCAGGAATTCCTGATAGACAGGTTCAAGCGATCGAAGCACAATCCATGGCGGATTGCCGATGATGTAATCGGCTCTGCGCATTAGAAAAAGCGGCTTGTAGGAGTTCTTCAGAACAAACGACCAGATAGTATCCCTGTCCGAATCAATGTATTCTTTGAATATCTCGGCGATTTTATACAGCATGTAAACCACTGCGCTATCGTCCGCAAGACTAAAGCTCTTGGCTGAAACAAACATCTTAAAGCGATCCAGTGAAATCGGCTTGCCCTTGTTCTTGTCACAGAAATCGCTGCAAATCTCAACAGCATGATCGAATACAGGTGTAGACTCGATTAGTTTTTCCGGAACCTGCACTATGTTTTTTTCGAGGAAAAAGTAATACCCCGGAAGCTGCTGTTCCAGGGCGCCATTATTTGCCGCAATTTTCATATCCCGCATAAGCTCTGGCAGCTTCAGCATGTCGGCAAGATAAACAGGAATACGTATTGATTTTCTTGTGCGCCTTACACTTGAGCCGAGCGCGAGTAGGTAGTTTAGCTTGGCGATGATTGCAGCGAGAGGATGAATATCGCATCCGCTCACGGATTCAAGAATATGCCTCAGTGTTTTGCTCGAATCACCTAGCCGTTTAATCTTCTCGCGAATCGTCAAGTAGAGGAATGTTCCGGAGCCACATGCAGGATCAAGAAACTTGCCCTTTGGATTCTCGTCCATGAACTTGTTTATGATCCTATGTGCAAGCCAGTCCGGTGTGTAAAACTCGCCAAGGTCGTGACGCGTTTTAGGATCCACGATTTCCTGATACAGCGACTTCAAAACATCCTCGGTAAGCTTGGAAAAATCATACTTCGCCAATAGGCTGAACAGCCTTTGAGCTACTCTGATCGCAACTTCTTCAGCTTCAGGCCGCGCAATCCAGGAGAAAAAATCCTCCTCCAGGAAGTTCTCAATGCCACGATCTTTGAACCATTCGCCTGAGATGAGCCTGATTTTTGCATCCTTGCTTGTTGGGGTTCCGGTTTCCTCGATTCTTATCCACGCCATCAACTTGGCCAGAGTTGCAAGATATGTATGGCGAATAAACAATTCGTCTGCCGCCACTTTTTCACCGTAGACAATGCGAAGATATTTCCCCCAGTTGTCGTACATAACTGAGAACGCGCTTTTGCTCTTCAGTTTATTCCATGACTCCAGAAGCTCCAGCTTTGAAGTGAGAAATGCGTGACTCAGAACGCCAAAATCCCGAATAATGTTTTCTGTAGCAGGCGTAAGGATTTCCCGGCGTAAAAAGTATCTATCCAGCCAAAAAAGGACTTCCTCCCAGTTTTCTGCCTTCCACTCACAAGCTTCTATTGGTTCGAGGACGATGTCCCCAGGTGTAATCTCGCCCGTGTGGCCTTCAACCAAGCCCGGAGTAAAGGAATGGAATCTCTGCCCGTCGGTAGCGATGCAAATATATGGCCTTCTATCAACGGGTCCCTCTTCATTCCATAGAATGGCCGTGTATGTTGAAAGCTGCTCAATCGACTCATCTAGTTTTTTGCGTATGTCGGACTCAAATTCGATTATGATATTGCCTGTAAGATTGTCCGCTCGTCCCCTCAGCGCACGATCTTTCTGCTCTGTTTTTATATACTTCTCGAATCCCTGCGAATATTCCAGGACAAATGGATCGTCAGAACCGTAAAGCTCGGCCAAAAGAACACTGAACCTCTGCGAGCGGGATGCTTCGTTACTCAAACCCGCAACTTCATTCAGATAGCATTCAATTAACCGCTTCCTGGAACGCGCCATGACTCAGCAGTCTACCACGGCATCGCTTGCACAATTGCAGCGTCAGGGCATTATGCAACGACATTCTTCGGCATCTGGCAGAGTTTCCACACTCGCCCGATCCCGCTACTTCTTCCTTTGTTTTGCGAGGCCGCGGTTCTTCGACATCGGGACGATTGCGGTATCGTCCATCGCCCTTTTCATTCTGTCCTCGAAACCGTGTTCCAGGTGTTCGCGGAAACGGGCTACAAGCTCCCTCATCTGGTTCTGAAGCTCGGTGATCTGCACCCGCATTCTGAGTATCACATCAACGCCCGCAAGGTTGACGCCCATTTCCTTGGTAAGGTTGAGTATCAGTTCCAGCCGCTCGATGTCCTTCTTCGAATACATCCTCGTGTTGCCCTTGGTGCGCCTTGGCACGAGAAGACCGAGCCGCTCGTACTGCCTCAGGCTCTGCTGGTGAACGTCGAACATTTTCGCAACGGCGCCGATCGAATAGACTCCCCGTTCATCCTCGGGAAGATGCTCAAATTCGTCTGATGCTTTTCGCGTCACTCGTTTCACCCGCTACTTTGCGGATTTGCCTTCGGTAGTCTTGAAAATATCGAACCGCGGATTAAGCGGATTGCGCTCCTCAAGCTCACGGATCAGGTCGCGGCTCTCGCGGTCAAGCTTTGCGGGCACTGCGACATTGAGAGTCACATACATATCCCCGCGCCCGTACGTCTGAATGTGGGGGAAGCCCTTGCCGCGAAGCCTGAACACTTTCCCGCTCTGAGTGCCTGCCGGTACTTTCAAGTTGACTCTCCCGCCCACTGTCGGAATCTGGATCTGGGCGCCAAGTGACGCCTCGGCAAATGTGATTGGAATATCGCAGTATATATTGTCGCCGCGACGCACAAACAGGTCGTGCTCGCGAACCTCGACATTGAGGTACAGATTACCCGGAGGTCCTCCGTTCAAACCTGCATCTCCCTTTCCACTCAGCCTGATCCTGCTTCCGGTATCGACACCTGCAGGCACTTTCACCTCGATCCGTTCGAGTACCTGGACGAAACGTTTGCCGTTGCAGGTCTTGCAATGCTCGCTGATTATGCGCCCCGTTCCGCCGCATTTGGTGCACGTCTGCCGCATGGTGAAAAACCCTTGCTGAATCATATGCATGCCGCTGCCACCGCATGAAGGGCACGTTATAGGACTGCTTCCGGGTTCGCTGCCAGAACCTTTACACCGATCACAGGTATCTCGCCTCATGTATTCGTATTGGATCGTGGTTCCGTTGAATGCGTCTTCAAACTCCAGCGTGAGATTCTGATGAAGATCCTGGCCGCGCTGCGGCGCGTCTGCGCGCTGCCTGAACGTCGTACCCGCTCCGAATCCGCCCATACCGCCGAACAACTGATCGAACAGATCCTCGATGCCGCCGAATCCCGCGTGAGCGCCTCCGCTGTCCGCAACTCCCTGCTTGAAAGCAGCATGTCCGAACTGATCGTACCTGGCCCTCTTGTCAGGATCGGACAGGATTTCATATGCCTCGCTGATTTCCTTGAATTTCGACTCGGACTCCGGATCACCGGGATTGATATCGGGGTGGTGTTTACGCGCCATGCGACGGTAAGCCTTCTTTATTTCCTTCGCATCGGCTTGCCTGTCAACTCCAAGAATCTCGTAGTAATCAGTATTGGTCTGCATACTTCAAACAAACTCAAATTGCAAACGTTCGCGTTACTCATCATCGGGGCAGCATTCGGAAACGGCACCCGATTCCAAAGCGGCGTCATCGGGCGCATCCTCCCCTTCAACAGCAGCATCCTTGCCGATCCGCTTGCTCAACTTGACCATTGCCGGCCTGATCAACCTGTCCGCCAGCATAAAACCGTTCTGATAGATCTCAATTACCGTGTTGTCTTCGTACTCGTCCGTTTCTTCGACGTACAGGCAGGAGTGCATTTCTGGATCGAAAGGCACCATCGTCTCCTGAATCAGATTAACGTTGTAGCGGGTAAGCGTATTGACAAACAACTGCAATGTACGCCGGAGACCGTCTGCCAGCGCACTGTCTTTCTCATCCTCAGGAACGCTTTGAACCGCCTTTTCAAGTGTGTCGATAACGGGAAGAAGATCCACAAGGAGATTCTCATTCGCCCGCTTCCTGAATGCCTCCGTTTCCTGCTTGTTGCGCCGACGGAAATTGACAAGCTCGGCCTGCTTTCGCTGTGCAAGCTCGAGGTTTTCCTTTACCTGAGCCTTGAGCGTATCCACTTCTCTTGAAACCCGTTCAAGCTCGGCCTGCATAACATCGAATGCATCGCTTGTTTTCATGTCATCATCCGCTGCGCCATCTCTCAAGCCTTCCTGCTCTGCAGGAGTCTCAAGACCATCGTCTGCTCCGCTGAACGGATCAGGGCTATCAGCGGAGGGCCTTTTTTTTTCCGAACCGGGAGGCCATCCGTTCTGATCCGACTGATGCGCGCCAGGCTGTGTTTCCTCAATCAAACTACCTTCATCTTCTACATCATCAGCTTCGGTGATCTCATCCGCAAGCTTCGCAGCTTCTTTCCAGTCGATATCCGCGCTATTCCACGCACTCTTGCCAGCAGCGGATTTTGACTTGGCAGCCAGCTTGTCGTCTCCATCATCCGATCCGGGATCCGCAACGGGATCGCTGGCTGGATCCTTGTTCTCACCGTCTTCACTCAAACCGTTTATACCAATCTCAACCAAAACACCCTCCAGGCTAACTTTAACGGAAAAAAGCGCTTCGACCGCCCGTAGCCGGGTCATTCAGGCGGGGAGCTAAAGCCCCCCGCCAGACAACAACATTACTTAATCTCGATTTCGCGACCCTTCACTTCGGCTCGCTTATCGAACTCGATCGTCAAAAGACCGTCCTTGTAGGAAGCATCAGCCGTATCGGGATCGATCGTCGCTGGCAGACCAAAGCTCCTTCTGAAACAGCCGTAGCTGCGTTCAACCCTCTGATAGTTCTTGCTCTGATCCTCAGACTCGAACTTGCGTTCACCGCTTATTGTGAGGATGTTATTCTCAACATCAACCTTGATGTTGTCCTTCTTAAGCCCCGGCAGTTCCACCGTGAACGAAAGACGGTCGGCATCCTCATGGATGTCCACGTTGGGTGACCATCCACCCAAGCTGTTCTCTCCGAATGTGGAGAAATTTGAATCGAACAAACGATCGATCTCGTCCCTGAGCTGACGCATTCCCTTGAAGGGCGAAAAGCGAACAAGCTCTTTCATCGTTCTATCACCTACCTTAACTTAATCAACATTAACAACATCATCATGAATGACCGACATCATTTCGACGACGGGGAAAACCCGCATCCTATCGGCCACCGCACCGATACAACTACAACTCCTTATACTCGGCATCGACGGCATCGCCGTCGTCTCCGCTGTCTTCACCGTCATCCTTGGACGGCGGCGGCTGCTGCTGAGCGTAGGACTTCTCATCGCTGTCAGAACGCGCCTTGGCGTACATCGTCTCTGCCATCTTCTGGCTTGCAGTGATCAGTTCGTCTGTTGCCTTCTTGATGCGGTCGATGTCCTCGCTGTCGCGGGCCTCCCGAAGCTCTTCAAGCGCCATATCCACACTCTTCCTTTCAGCTTCGGGAACCTGCTCGCCGAAATCCTTGATGCTCTTCTCGGTTTGGTAAATAAGGCTGTCAGCCTTGTTCCTGATTTCCGCTTCCTCGCGGCGTTTCTTGTCGTCATCGGCGAACTTTTCTGCATCCTTAACCATCTTCTCGACTTCGTCCTTGCTCAGGCTCGTGCTGGCTGTAATCGTTATCTTCTGCTGCTTTTTCGTCGCAAGATCCATCGCCGAAACGTGGACTATGCCGTTTGCGTCTATATCGAAAGTTACTTCGACCTGCGGAACTCCGCGTGGCGCGGGCGGTATACCGACCAGCTGAAAGCGTCCGAGCGTTTTGTTGTAAGCCGCCATTTCGCGCTCGCCCTGAAGCACGTGTACTTCGACAACACTCTGGTTGTCGCTCGCAGTTGTAAAAATCTCGCTCTTCCGTGTGGGTATCGTCGTGTTGCGCTCGATAATCTTGGTAAACACGCTTCCCAGAGTTTCGATTCCCAGCGAAAGGGGTGTCACGTCAAGCAACAGTATGTCCTTGACTTCGCCGGAAAGAACGCCTGCCTGGATGGCCGCGCCGAGTGCAACAACCTCGTCCGGATTCACACTTCGGTTCGCATCCTTGCCCGTAAGGCTTTTCACTATTTCCTGTACGCGCGGAATCCTCGTAGAGCCGCCGACAAGAATGACCTGATCGATTTCGCCCATCCCCATCCCTGCATCCGCAAGGGCCTGCTTGGTCGGGCCGATGAGCTTTTCAAAAACCTTGCTCGCGATTTCCTCGAACTTGGCACGGCTCAATGTCATATCAAGGTGCTTAGGGCCTTCCTGTGTTGCAGTGATGAAGGGCAAGCTGACACTCGAGGTAGTCGTACTCGAAAGCTCGATCTTCGCCTTCTCCGCGGCTTCCTTGAGCCTCTGCATCGCGTTCAGGTCCTTGGAAAGGTCGATCCCCTCGGACTTCTTGAACTCGGCCACGATCCAATCCATTATGCACTCATCAAGGTCATCGCCGCCGAGGAAGTTATTCCCGCTCGTGGACTTCACCTCGAAAACACCCTCGCCGAGTTCCAGAATCGAGACGTCGAACGTTCCGCCGCCGAAGTCGAACACCAGGATCGTCTGATCGCCCTCAGCCTTCTCCATCCCGTATGCCAGCGCCGCGGCAGTCGGCTCGTTGATGATTCGCAGGACTTCTAGACCCGCGATCTTCCCGGCGTCCTTCGTTGCCTGGCGCTGACTGTCGGTGAAGTAAGCGGGAACTGTGATAACCGCCTGGCGAACAGGTTCTCCGAGATAAGCTTCTGCATCTATCTTCAGCTTCTGAAGAACCATCGCAGCGATCTCCTGCGGCGAATATTTTTTGCCGAGCAACTCCACTTCGAAATCTTCACCCATCCGACGCTTTATGCTCAGAACCGAGTTTTTCGGATTGACAATCGCCTGGCGTTTCGCAACTGCGCCGACAACCCTTTCTCCGTCCTTGCTGAACGCGACAACGGACGGAGTAGTGCGTCCGCCCTCGGCGTTGACGATGATTTCGGGCTCGTCGCCTTCCATTATCGCAACCGCTGAATTTGTCGTGCCCAGATCAATTCCAATTACCTTAGCCATTTACGCAACCTCCTAGTTGACTCGATAGTGAGTATACCCAAAACAAAAATACTTGTCAAGCATAATGGGTAGTTTTTCTAAGAAAATATGCACAGATAATCTGATGGTGTATATATCAGATTTTGGAGCTTTGCAATGCAACATACGCCTTGGCTATTCTGCTCTGTTGAAATTGCTGTTAAGTTCCAGGCTTCTCAGCTGCCCGCTATGCATCCCATTTTTCGTTCCATTCGCCGAGCCGCGAGAGCCACTTGCGTGCAAAAGCGCGGTACTTCCCGCGCATTATCGCGGCGCGGGCGCGCGTCATAAGCTCGTGATAAAAATAAAGGTTATGAAGCGTCAGGAGAACCGGCGCGTTCATCTCGTGAAGCTTGGCCAAATGAAACAGGTACGCGCGTGTGTGATCGCGGCATACAGGGCATCTGCATTCCGGGTCGAGCGGCGATTCATCCTCGGCGTTGCGCGCTTTGCGTAGATCGAGGTTGCCGAATCTCGTGTACGCCACGTGGTGCCTCGCCATCCGCGTCGGAAGTACGCAGTCGAACAGGTCGTACCCCCAGCCGATCGCACGAATCAAGTCCGCGGGTCTTCCCACACCCATCAGGTACCGCGGCTTGTCATCCGGCAGAAGCTTCGCACAGAACTTGGCCATTCGGACAAAATCATCGTTGCTTTCGCCCACCGAAAGCCCCCCCACGGCATATCCCGGCATATCGAGCGCAACTGCATCCTCCGCCGCTTTCTCGCGAAGGTCCTCGAAAAATGCGCCCTGAATAATCCCAAAGAGAGCGTTTTCGCCTTCCGCGCGCTTTTCCCAGGAATCACGCGCGCGCCGAAGCCACTCTGTTGTGCGAACGAGATCGTCCCGCGCCTTTTCATGCTCTGCGTTGTGCGGCGTGCAGATATCGAGAGGCATTGCGATGTCGCTTCCGAACACGACCTGTGAATCAACGACGCTTTCAGGTGTTAGGCGATGCATACTGCCGTCGATGTGGCTCATGAATGTAACGCCGTCGTCTCCGATCTCGCGGCTTTTCGCGAGGCTGAAAACCTGATAGCCGCCGCTGTCGGTGAGTATTCCGCCGTCCCATCCCGAAAAGCCCCTCATTCCGCCCGCAGCCTTGATCCGCTCGATGCCCGGCCTCAGCACCAGGTGATACGTATTCATTAATACGTGCGGGTAGCCGAGGCTTTTCATCGTGCGCCACGAAAGCCCCTTTATCGCTCCCGCTGTCGCAACCGGCTGAAAATACGGCGTGGAAATAACCGCGTGCGCGGTGGTTATTGCTCCTGCGCGCGCGCGCGCGCCGCTCATATCCGGCTCAGCCTGGTTCTCAAGTACGAATCGCATGGGCGGTGATTCTAGCAGAAGACTGAAGTAACCAGCCGGAGGCTTCATACAGGCCGTCCGCTTAAAACGACGGTTGACAAACTTGTAACTGAAGTGGTAAACTACAAATACACTTAACCTTGCGAACGTGCAAAAGGGGGGTAGGTTAAGTGTAAATGCGATTAAGCCGCATGAACATTGAAAGA
>JAGGVC010000107.1 GCA_021158185.1 bacterium
GGTGCCAGAGTCGTACCGATAACTGCAATCTCCGCGGGCATCTGCATAAGCGTGTTATCCACGGTGACTTCGAATACAGCCGTGGTCGCACCACCAACTTCCGCGGTGGCGTCGCGCTCGTTTTCGCCGCCGGTAATCGTTGCATCACCGGAGATGACTTCCCAAGCGAATGTCTGTACATCTTCGTACTCGCCGCCGTCAAGATTGGTCGAAACGCTCAGTTCGATCGTGTCACCAGCATTAAACGTTGTCCGGTTGCGCGTAGGCGTAACGGTTTCGAGGTCCGGAATCGGCGGGGTCTCGAACCACGCCTGCTTGCTCACGACGTTGCCGTCTTCGCCGTACTGCGGATTTTCATCGATGTCCGAGTTGACGCCGCGCGCCATGAAGTGATACGTAGCTCCGCTGCACTCGGTAACGTCGTAAGTGTTCGTATCCGGAGCAAGGCCGGGAGCGAATACCGTGAGATTTGTACCGTCGCCCCCTACTTCCCATAGAAGCTGCTGGGTTTCGAGATAGGGATCGTCCGGCGGTGTCCATGTAAGCCTGATCACACCTTCTCCAATGCCGGCATCATCTTCAGTGTTGAATGCTTCGAGGTCGGTTACAGGCGGTGAAGGCTCGGGTCCGTTCCAGACATTCGCGCTTGCGAGATTGCTGAAGGGCGCTCTCTGAGGAGCACCGGTCGAATCATAATTGACGGCGCGGATCAGGAAATGGTACGTGACATCAATAACGAGCCCGTCTTTGATGTAGCTTGACACCGCGCTACTGACATTGTTATCGAGAACAACAGGCTGTCCGCCGTCGCCGCCTTCCTGCCACCATATCTCGTAGTGATCAAGATACGGGTCGGCAGGCGGTGTCCACGTCAGCTCGATCTCGTCCGGCTCGAGCGCCTCGCTGCCTGCTGCAACAAGATCCTCGATGCGCGGGGGGAATGGAATATCAATACCGCCAGAAGTGGAGTTGGAAAGGATGCCGAGACTGCTATCGGGGCCGACTGCCTGGGTCTTGAAGTTTTCTTCATCACCAGGCTGAAGCTCGTATTCAAACGAGAATGTGGCCCGCCGGTCAGTGGGCTGATCAGCTGGGCGCATCAGCGTGTACGGAAGATCAGGATTGACGTCGTTTGGAATCATTACCCAATCCCCGCTGTTGAACACGTTGATCCGGTAACCGGCAATGGCGTTGAGGTAGTTTTCGGCAATCAGAGTGATATCCGAAACTCCGATTTCGCCGCTCTCATCGCCATCGACGAGATCGAGGATTGTGCCGGATGTTACAAGGTAGTTCGTAGCAATAGGCGTAATATCGGGAACGCCTACCTCACCCGAATTGTCGTAGTCGCCCAGGTTTACTTCTGTCCAGGTAAGCATCGTCCGATTATCAATAGCAGGCAACGCCTGAAGATCGAAAATCTTGTTATCCAACGAGGTCGGTGCCTGCCCGCTGACCGTCCTTTCAATAAAGGGCTCGGTCTTGAAGTGCAGGTTGGCGATTTCTCCTTCGATACTTACGCCCGCCTCGTCAGCATTCCTGATGCGGCTTGTGCCGACGGCAACCTCGCCACGGACAGAGGTAATGGATAGATCAATGCTTTCACCCAGAGAGCCGGTGAATTCTACGCCTGAGGGGCTGACAACCGTAGGATCATACGCGACCTTGAAAAAGAGGTCGTTTACTGTCACCCGATCTTTCAGCTCGACGGTCACGTTGTAACCATCGGATAAGCCTGTGACGGATACGGCATATGGCAGGGCCGCTGTGTCCTTCATTGGCATAACGGAAAAATCGGGGGATGAACCGCTTACATTGTTCCCAACAGGGGCGCTGCCCCTGCTACAGGCGAAAACCAGCATGAGTAAAAGCGACAAAATCAAAAAGGCTTTTGCTCTCACACACATCACTCCTTAGCGTCCAGCTAGTTTTCAGAGAATAAATAAAGCCGATTTACACGGCATCCGCAATTATACCCAATAATTGCAGGCATCCCAGTCTTCGCTGCCTTAATCTGCAACAAAGCTGGAATACCGAAATATTATATATCTTCAGATATCCCTTGCCTTGTTCCAAAATGAAAACAGCGGGTATTTAACCTAATTTAACATGTGATATCAGTGTCATAAGTTGCTTCATGAAGAAAACAACTTCACAAATGGAAAGCTTGCAAGCCCTCGATTCGAGTGCTAGAATTCCCCGCGTTCGCCAGCTTTTTCTTGTGGATTTCGGGAGATTGCACGTTTATGTTTGCCGCCAGATTGCGTGTTTTTTTTGCTCTATTGATTATCCTCTGTTTTGCCGATGCAACAGCAGCTCTTGGCAACCAGGCCACTGATGAAGAAACAGGTGCATCGTATTATGTCTACGATGACTCGGAAAGTGGCTATTCCGGCGAAATCGAAGCTGCTGGTGACGGGAATATTTTCAATTTCAGCGATTTCTATCTTGATTCACGCGACGACGCCTTGATGGACGAGATGCTCGCATCCCGCATGAATCTTGATAGTGACGGGAATCCGATCGTATTCAGGCTGATGCGCGGCAATCCCGCAAGGCGCGAGGTCGCCCTCAGTTTCGATGACGGTCCTCATCCCCGCTACACATCGAGGATTCTCTCGATCTTGCAGCACCACCGTGTACACGCGACGTTTTTCATGGTGGGATTCATGGCGAATCGCTATCCTCATTGGGCCAAGCAGGTTGCACAGCTTGGAAATGAAATCGGCAACCATACCTATGATCATTTCAGACTGACAAAACTGCCTGCGGACGAGGTAGACTATCAGATCACTCAAACGCAGGAAGTTCTGTACCAGATTACCGGTCGGTATCCGCGATTTGTGCGTCCACCGGGCGGGAGGTATGATCAAGCGATTCTTCAGGAATTCGCTGACAACGGTCTTGCTGTTGGTCTCTGGACCCACAATTCAAAGGATGTTGATATAAAGGATCCCTACGCGATCTACAACGCTGTGATGGACAACCTTGAAAACGGTACGATAATTCTTATGCACGATGGTTCGGATGCAACGATCGAGGTTTTGCCAAAGCTCATAGAGAGCATAAAAGCGAAGGGATATACGTTCGTTACACTGGGCGAGATGCTCGACCATATGGAGTTCGACAGTGCCGCCGCGAAAGATGGTGAGGAAGGATCTACGGAATATAGTGACTGGCGGATCAAGAGCTACTAGCGCTCAGGTTGCTCAAGTCCTTGCTGCAAGGAAAGAATCCGCAAACAAGCGGATGATGCCGCCTGCTTATGTTTCATTCGTGGAAAACGATCTGATTGCGAGCCACCGCTTTCTCTAGGATTTTCTCAATGTTACGGTGCTTGGATGTATAATCTGCTCGATGAAAAGAGGATATTCAGCTTTCATTTTTCGATGCATTCTTTTGATTGCTGTGCTTTTCACGGTATCTTGCCCGAGCGGCTCGGATTCCGACACGCGTGATTCAGCTGATCATACTTATGTGGATCCGCCCGTTGCACTTATCGTTCCGCCACCATCGGATCTCGATACCGGTGAGTGCAATCCCGTCCACTTCGCTGCGTCCGAGCTTACATCGAATTTCAAGGACGCTTTGGCAGCGGGCCAGGTTATAAATAGCCTGATCGAAGCAGAAACGCTTGATCTCGATTCGCTTCTATCGCGGATTTCAGGTTACCAGTACATTCTGATTGCGCCAGGCTTCGATGACCGCGAGATTTATGATCTTGCAGTGGAGCTTTCTGATAAGGGAACGACGGTTTATGTATTCAGCGATAAGATATGGCCTAAAGATTCGGGCGTCGTTCCGCTGTCGTTTGATTACACAGTTCAGGGATTTCTCGCAGGTTCGTTTGCGGCGTTGATGACCAAGGTTGGCAGAATCGGTGTGTTGGTAGATGATGGTGAATATCGGGGGGAAGCTTTACTTGCAGGTGTAGAGCAGGGGGCACGTTGGGCGCGCGGCGGTGCTCGCATTGATGTGGTAAGGCCGAGGGACTTAAGTCCGCAGGCTATCGAGGAAGAAGTAGAGAAATTCTATTGGGGGGGAGGCGAGTACCTGATATATGATTCCACGGTATTCGGCGATTATCCCGTTTATGTGCTGGCTGGTTCAAATAAAGTGCTTGTTGCTTTGGGCCGCGATGTGAATGCAATCGCGCGGGGGTGCTGCGCAACTTCGTTCATCTGGGATTATAGCGGCGCGTACTGTTACATCATCGATTCTGTCTTGAATGGATCACCGCTTTCTCAAGGTGTCGTGTTTGATCTTGAATCCGGACTTATCGTAGATACCGGCTTCGCGGATTACAAGCGCAAGCACATGATTGACGAATCGCATATCCAGTCTCTAAGAGGATATCGCGATCAGATTCTCTTTGGCGAAATCGTACTTGAACGCCCTGACCTAGAATGCGCGGCAATCGAAACTGAGGAATCGGAATCAGGAGTCGAGGACCTCGAATGATGCAAGGGTTACGATGTAGTCATCCGGCAGTTCCATTTTCTTGGCAAGATCGATAATCTCAGATATGTATGCGCGGGATGGCTTGCTAGGAGGATCATCCGGCACGGTGATCTGATAGGTTACGCCGGGCATCCTGAAGTTGCCCCTGTCAACAAACCTCGCTTCGTGTGCGTGGTAACGATTGGGCATTGCAAGCTTTCTCTCAAATGCTTTCAGCTCATCTGAGCTTATACGCCACCCAACACCCCAAGTTTCGTCACCAGGCGATCGAACGACAGATGCAAGGCCTGTCTTCTCAGGCTTGAAGTATTTCGGAAACCACAGCTTGTAATTCGGCAGGCGGACGATTCTGGGTTCGCGGGCGCTTGGTATGTAGCGGTGTAGTCTTACGACGTCCAGATAAATGTCGTACGTGAAGAGGAAGGCATCCTTGGCGCGGATATCGAAAAACGCTTCATTGCTGGGTACTTCAATCATAACGTCATCAGTCTATCAAAGTGGGAGAAGCATAGTCAATAAGCGTTTTGCATGCCAGATTATTCGTGAGTCGCTGATTTTCCCCGATGTCGCTTTGCTACAGGCATGTCCGGCGTTATAATTCATTGTTGCGATTGGTCAGCTTGATTTCCATTTTTGGCAGTCATCGCTGAGCATAAGATCGCGTATGGAGGTTTTTCTATGACAGCCATTAGGTCTGCTTCCGGCATCGTTTCGGTGTGGATCGTGTTGATTGGATTATCCGCTGTTCCATTCCTGTCGGGATGTCCGGCAAGTGATTCGGCGTATAAGCTCCCCGAAGGATATTCGGCAGACGCCATAACAGTCAAGATGCCCAAACCGGAGTGTATCTGGCCGCGAGCTGGCGGCTCGCCTGAGAACCTAAACGTAAGCTCTCTGGATGGCCCGATTTCCTTCGGGATTCAATGGGAAGTTTCATTGGGTGAAGGCGCTGTTCTTTCGCCAGTGGTTGATGAGGATGGTCGAATCTATGCGGGTTTCATCGGCGGCCCATTGTTTTGCCTTTCTCCTGAGGGCGAGAAACTATGGGTGTTCGGCGAGCAGACAGAGACAGATGTGGTCAGCAGTGCGCTACGCGCACAGCCCGCGCTTGGCGATGGACAAGTATGGCTGGCGTGTGACAGCGGCCTAATATTGCTCGATTACTCGGGCAAGGAAGTATGGCGGTTCGATTCCAAGTACTTACCCGAGGGCGGCATAATAAACCTTGCATTATCGCCGAAAGGCGGAGTAGCTATATCCGCTCGCGATGGATCGATTATTCTCTTTGATGCGACTGGAGCACCGAAGGCGACCGTTAAGACCAATGGGGCAGTTCCTTCTCCGGCAAGTTTCAATAAAGAAGGCGTAGCCCTTTTCAGTTCGACCGATCAGTTTGTTTATATCATTTCGAGCGACGGCAGATTATCCGGCAAGCTCAGCGCTTCAGGTGCATTTCTTGCAACACCCGTTGTGACGGATGACTGGATGATCGCTGTTTGTAACGATGGAGTAGTATATGGCGGCGATTTTCAAGGGCGCGAAAGGTGGCGCTCAGACCTGATTTACGATGCCTCTGCGCAGAAGAAAATCCTGAAAAAGGAAAACGAGGATGCAATGCTGGGCCTTTACTGGTCGCCTTTGTTCAGGAAACTGAATACTGAAAGCGGCGAAGAAACAAAGGGCAATGGAAAGTCGAAGGGCAACGAATTTGAGCTTGTTGCACCATTCGTTGACCGCCCGAAGCAACTGTGCGATGCCTCGATCATTTTCTCCTGGATTGGTGAGAAAGGAATGCGCCGTATGCGCAAGGTGATGGCTGATTCATTCATTGCAAAGGTCAACTTCGGGGCACAACCCGTCATGGACGTATCAGGGAGAATCTATTTCGCGTGGGACAATAAGGTCGCGGTTTCGCTTGGGAAAGATGTTTTGAGCGAATTTACAATTGAGGGTCCAGCGGTTGTCAGTGGTGCTCAGCCAGTCATTACGCGCGGCAAGAAGCTGCTCCTGCCAATGAGCGACGGGCGTTTGATTTGCCTTGGAGAATCCGAGGAAACGGGCAATGCAGAGGAAGCTGACGAAACCTCCGAAGGTGAGGATGTAACGGATGGGTCGGATGATGAAGAACTCGCCGAGGTTGTAATCGAGAGTATGGAAGATGAAAACGCGGGTGAGTCTGAGGATGATGAGTCTGGCAACAGCGATAGTACGGACGAGGATGATGCTTCAAAAGGATAAGGCGATTTCGCCGACAGCGATTTCGTCCGGTCGGAAGTTGCTCGGGATTAGACATTCGACTTTCGCCGGCTTGTCTTCTATGCGTAGAAATCCTTGATCGAGCCTGCGATGTAACTCACCTGTTCTTCCGAAAGCTCAGGGAAGATTGGCAGCGAGATTACTTCATCCGCAAGCCTTTCGCTTACCGGCAGAGGCCTATGATCGCCGAATCTGCTGATCCAAAGAGGCTGCTTGTGTGTCGGGCGAAGGTAGTGTATCCCCGTGCCAATGCCCTTTTCAGTAAGCGATGCTCGCAGTTCATCGCGCTTTGGCGCGCGCACCACGAACATATGATAGACCTGTTTGGTGTTGCTGCGATCATCCGCAGGGAGAATAAGCGGTGTGCCCTTGAGCGCGTTTCTGTACATCGAGGCGGCAGTACGTCTCTTCTCGTTCCACACGTCGAGATGCTTTAGCTTGATGCCGAGCACTGCGCCCTGGAAACCGCTCATCCGCATGTTGAATCCAATCTCACCGTGAACGTATCGCTCTGTTTCACCGTGGCTGCGCAGACTGCGGATATGCGCAAGCCATTCTTCGTTGTTCGATGTAACGGCCCCTCCTTCGCCAAAAGCGCCAAGGTTCTTCGACGGGTAGAAGCTGAAACATCCGATATCGCCGATCGATCCGACGCGCTTACCATCGAGCATGGCGCCATGTGCCTGAGCGGCATCTTCGATGACGGCAATTTCGCGCTCCTGTGCCATTTCCATAACTTCCGACATCCGGACAGGATGACCGTATAGATGGACTAGTATTATTGCCTTTGTTTTTTCCGTTATTGCAGCGCGTACGGCGTCTGGACCGGTGTTGTACGTTTCTTCTTCGGAATCAATCAGAATGGGCGTTGCGCCCGTGTACATCACCGCTTCGATAGTGGCAATGAATGTCCACGACGGACAGATGACTTCGTCGCCGGGGCCGATGCCTGCTGCAAGAAGAGCAAGGTGGAGAGCGCTCGTGCCGCTATTGACGGCCACGCAGCCCTTTGTGCCGCAGTATTCGGCGAAAGCAGCTTCAAAATCCGCGACCGACGGGCCGAGTATGAACTGCGTTTTCTCGCATATCGAACGAAGAGACGCGTCGATTTCGGATTTCAATTCACCGTATTGCTGCCCAAGATCAACAAGCGGGATTTTCATCAATGACTCCGAGATATAAGATTGAAGGCAGACTATATTATAAGCCCAGGTATTTGAGGTAACCAGAAAACTAGGTTTCACGGTAAATTTCGTAGAGATGTTACGCGAATCTCATTGCAATGAGGGTTAAAACAGACAGATGCTGTTTCGGCATTAACGTACGAACAGGCTTCTGATACGCGTCCTGCGAAAAGGTGCTCAATTACTTTATGCATAGCAAGCGCTGTGTTATAATCCGACTTTGATGGAAACGACTCATTGCCTGCTGTGTATGTGCGGTCGTTTTCCTTCAATAATACGGTATGGGTTATTGGTTTTTGGACGCGTACCTGTCGCATCGTCGCTTTGCGGGAGTGATAGAATCGATAGGTTGAATTCAAATCGGAGGGCCACATGATCGAGATTCGCCGCCATAAGGAAGAAGAGGTTGAGGAGCTTGATCCAAAGCAGGTTTTTGAAGAAGCCTTTATCAGTGAAGAAGAGGCGATAGAGCGAATTGTCGCTTCCGGACTGGACTGGCAGTTCCTAGTTGGTGCCGGAGTCAGCCAGAGTGCTGGAATGCCTGTCAGCAAGGAAATCGTTGATGAGATCAGCGTAAAGGTTTACGAGAAGACTCATCCTGCACAGCGTGGGCTTGTCAATGCCGAGGATATTGCCGATTGGCTGTCTAAGGAGAAGTGGTTCAACGAGGACTACCAGTACATTACCTGCCTGGAAAAAGAGTATCCGGCAAACACGCTTCGTCGCGAGTACTTCGGTGAGATAATGGAAGGCAAGGATCCTTCTCCGAGCCACTTCACACTTGCGCTTGCGGTAAAATTCGGCAAGATTAACCCGCTGGTCCACACAACAAACTGGGATACTCTTCTTGAGGACGCATTCTATCTTCTTCGCGGCGTAACCTGCATTCCTATCAAGGATGTGGACATGCTTAGCGAGATCAAGGACGACGCTAGGCACTACATTCTTAAGATCCATGGCTCATATGACAGCTACAACGTGACATATCTTCGAGAGGGCATGGGCAAGCTCCACGACGACATGAAGGAGAAGCTCAGGGAAACTCTCAAAAATGTCGGTCTTGTTGTTGTAGGTTACGCCGGTCTTGAATACAGCTTGATGAATGTGCTTATGGAGCTCGTCGAAGAAGACCCCGAAGTTCTCAACAAGGGTCTTATCTGGGCTTTTAAGGACAACAGGAAACGCCCTCCCGTGCAGATCATGCAGCTACTGCTCAGGGGACGCAAGGCAGGGAAGGATTTCAGGATCTTCGAAATCGGCACCTCTGACGGTTTTTTCGAGCAGTTGGGGAAAAAGTTCGGTCTCCCCGCAATTGAAGAGGAAATGAAGTACACATTCAGTTTCTTCAACCATAGCTCCTACAGTGATCTCAAGCCAAGAACAGGATTCAATCTGCCAAAGGTTATGGATTTCGTGAGTCGCGATCTCATTGATGAGGGATTTCTGATTAGTGATTTCAACGAAATACTGGAGATGAATAAAAGCTCGTTCAAGGATTTGTTCAAGAAAAAAGCCGAACGAGAAAAAGAGCAGAGGGACTTTGAGCAACGAATGCTCGTCAATGCGTTCAACGATTTGAAGCGAGGCATTATTGAGCCTGCACTTGGCAAGCTCAATGAAACTCTCAAGCGTTTCCCAAGAAGCGAAAGCGGCTTCTTCGGCAAGGGATGGGCATATCTCGAATTGGGGAATTTGAAAGAGAGCATCAAGTTTCTCAAGCAGGCACTTGAGCTTGATCCCAAGAACCGTGCAACTTGGCTGACGTTGGCTCTTGCGTATAACAAGGCTGGTGATCACAAGGAAGAGATTAACTGCTGGGAAAAGGCAGCCGCGTTCAAAGGTGCGGAAGAATACATGTACTACAACATGGCGCTTGCATATCACTATTTGGGCGACCGTGAAGCGGAGCGCGAAGGATATCTAGGGTGTCTCGCTAAGGCGAAGCGGCATGCTGACAGCTGGTACAATCTCGGTATTCTTCACTACGAGGATGGATACATACTTGATGCTCTCGCGTGCTTCCAGAACGCATTCGAAGCAAGCAGCAAGCATGCCTACGCCTGGTACAACTCAGGTATCATCCTCGGCAAAGTCGGCCAGAACAACCGCGCCCTTGAGTTCATTGAAAAGGCATACGAGCTTACAGACGAGGTAGATATCCTGTACAACCGCGGCTGTGCGCTGTGCAACACGAAGAATTGGGATGACGCGATCGAAAACTACGGTTATTACATCGAGCACTTCCCCGACGACACGAATGCCTGGAACAATTTGGGCCTTGCGTACTATTTTGTGGAGAAGATGGACAAGGCGATTGATCTGTTTAATCGTGTGCTTGATGAAAAACCCGATTATGCCAAGGTATACTACAATCGCGCTAGAGCTTACTGGAAGCAAGGCGAGCTTAATAAAGCACTTGACGACTTCAGCAAGTGTATTGAACTTGAAATTGAGTACGATCTGGGCTTCTATATGAAGAGCCGCCTTCTTCATGAGCTTGAACGCTTCGAGGAAGAGATTGAGATGCTGGAGTTCTTCATTTCGAGGAACCCGGAAGATCACAAGGCTTGGTACGAGCTTGGTCGCGCTTACCGTTCACTCAGTGAAATAAAGGAAAGCGAAGACGACAAGCGCGCGATGTGGACAAAAGAGACTGAGGCTTACTTGAAGAGCATCGAGATCAGCCCCCTTAGCCTTGATGTCTGGCTCGATCTCGGCATCGCGTATAACAATCTCGACCGGAATCATGATGCTATTGACTGCTTTGAGCGCATTGTAAGACACGAGCTTCGCAATCCTGAGGTCTATTACAACTGGGCTTTGAGTTTCGATCAGCTTGAGGATTATCTTAAGGCGATAGAGCATTACGATCGGGTTATCAAGCTGAAACCCGATCACGTGAATGCCTGGCTCAATAAAGGAACAATTCTCGCGAAGCTTGAGCAGTATGCGAAGGCTATCGACTGCTATGAAGAGGTTTTGAGGATCGATCCCAAAAACAAGCTTGCCTGGATGAACAAGGGTCTGGCGCTTGTTCCCTTGAAGGATTTTGCCGATGCTAGTGAGGTCCTCCTTGAGGGAATTAAGAACTTCCCCGATGATCATATGTTCCCGCTGAACTATGCGTACCTCACACTCTTCACGAACGAAAGAGAGCTCGGTCATATGATGCTCTGGCGAGTTGGCCAAATCGATCCTGATGCGCTCAAAGTGGCGGAAGAAAGCCCCGAGCTTCGAGACATGTTCCCGATTCCAAAGGGCATTGAAGGGCCTGCCAGGGAATATTTCAAGAAGCTCCTTGCCGATACAGCGAGTGCCGACGCGTAGTTGTGCGTACAGCCTGTCCAGATGGCAGAACCGGCTTTCAACACGGGCGGGCAGGTGCGCTTGATTGAGCATTGTGCCTGCGTTTAAGTTATTACGAAGCAGGTTCGCTCTGTTTTGCATCAGGGTAATAACGAACCGACATATCCTGCATCTCCCAGACTTCCACGTATTTGACTGTGGCATTGATATTGGGGGCAAGTCTTTCGTACATTGCCCCTGCGATATCCATAGCCAGGTTTTCCGCAGTTGGGTTTATCTCCGCGAAGGCTTCAAGCGCATTTAAGTCGTATCCGTTGTATCGTTCCTTGAGTTCGAGCAGTACACGACTAAGCCAGGCGAAATCGATCGAAATGCCGTCCTTATCGAGCCGCGGTACGCGCAGGATTACCCGTGCTTTGAATTCATGCTCATGCGGGCTTTCAGTGCTTCCCAGATAGCTGCGAAGGTGATGTGTTGCGACAAAGGAAAACTCCCCGGTCACTTCTAATACTCCGTCATTCCTTTCTCGCATCAAGGCTTCATCCTTCTGGATATGCTTGAGATGATTCTGGCACTCACGTGAAGTGCAATCTACTGCATTCAGTTACTAATCCCCAATCAGGATCTTGGTTATACCATGACTAAAACAACTCGGCTTTTCCGCTGAAAGCACATCGCGGATTTAATGCAGCGATGTCAAGTGCAACTTCAGGCGTCTCTTGATTTGTCGGGGAGCACACGACTTCACTGCAAATACGATTGGTATGATTAGTTCGTATCCACAAGCAGGGCTACTTCGTGTTTTCGCTCCTGTTAAGCATTCGAGCCTTCCCGTATGGCTTGTAGCTTGTAGAAGGACACAAATTATCCCTATAACTCCTCCCAAGATGATCGGTCAATTACAGGTCCAATCGACGCGAACAGGGCTAGCGCCTCGGTGCTGTACAGGATACCAGGATTACCTCTAATTTCAAGATCAACTTCCGTTCGTCCCTTTATCCACATTGCCCCGATCACATCCGGGGTTCCGTTGCCTTCTGCTGAAGTTACATCCCCGCCATCCACAATGAGCAAGCCATGCCAGCAGAAAGTGCCTTGGCCATGGAAATCCCCTTTTACGATAAGGATACCCCAGCCTTCAACACAACCTGTAACTTCAAGATCGCCGTCAATAACGACTATTGCCGGATCGTCTTCGCTGCCGAAAGTTTTGTTTCCGGCAATCTTAGTATCACCGGTAATGACTTCGTCAGCGAAGCTCTCTATGGATTCGGATAGGGCGCTAATATCCACCGGAACCGATGTATCGGTTTCTATGCTCGGGTCTGGAGTGGATCCTGTAATATTGTCCTGTTGCTGGTGTCCCGATGGCGTAAGGCCGTCAGTTGCATCATCAGAAGTTGTGAGAATCCCCGGCCCCTCGTTGCCAGCTACAGGATTACCATCAACATCGTGATCGTTGCCGTTTATTTCGAACGCATTCCCTAAATATTCGCCTGTACCCGACGGCGCATCCACATAAAGTGCAGCAGGGCTACTATCAAATGTCAAGTCTACATACCTCGCCCGAACGACCCGCGTGTATTTCTGGTCGGTGCCTACACCGATTACGTAATCAGGATCCTGCAAGATCATCTTCATATCGCCATCAGTGTAGCCTAATGCACTATCCCTGAGCCATACAATTAATTCCTGGCCATCGTAAGGAAATTCTTCATCTATGGGTTCGGCAAGCAGGTCGGGATCCTGGTGCATTAATCGCATCCCGTGATTCAGGGCGCTTTCGGCAACCATCAGGGAGTTGATGTAGTCCGTGCGGCTCGCAGTGAACGTAAGTGAGGAATACGCAAACGCCATCACAGCAAGTATCAGAAGGAGAACGCCAATTCCGAGCACGAAGACCATCACTAGTGCTGCTCCGCGCCTTCCATTCATCTGTTTCATGATACACCTCAACAGATCATTCTTCCCCAATATTCTATATCATGAGAAGTCGGGGATTGCCCGTTCACCCGCTGTTTAGACAAAGAACTTGCTGTTGGAAATTCAAAAGTTACATAATTGACAACAGCGACAAACAAGGCCTTTGGTCGTCTTGTTACAAGTTTTCCGTATTGTTTTACGCTAACGCTGCATTGGAGTTTCCTGACATGTTCAGCGCCGATCTCATACTTGGATTTTTTCTGAACGGCTACATATTCTCCGCGCTTTATCCTGGCAAGCCTTCGGTGATATTTCGCGCATTCTTTTCACGGCTGAGATTTTCGCAACCGCGGGGGCCTATCTTGCGGAATGATTAGCAAGAAGGGCTATGTTTCGGTGAACCGTGTGGCACGCAATAATAGCCTTCCCGGATTAAGAAAACTTGCAGGTTTCATTCATTCCAGATTCTCGATAAAGCGCCTTGCGGAAAGAGCGGCGATGCAACCGTTTCCGGCGCTGATGACGGCCTGTTTCTGAGCATTTTCGATTACGTCGCCGCAGGCGTATACGCCATCCTTTGCGGTTTGCATCTGATAATCGACAGTAATCTCTCCATTATCGTTGAGAGGCAGATAGCCTTTCAGCCATTCCGTAACGGGGGAGTAGCCTATGAAAACGAAAATTCCGTCACAGTCGATTGTGAATTCCTCGCCGGTCACTACATTCTTGCATCTCGCGCCCTTCACGAAATCATCCGCCAGTACTTCTTCAACAACTGAATCGAGAACAAATTCCATTTTTGGATGGTTTCGTGCTCTTTCGACTACTCGTGGCGTGGCTCGGAAGCCCTGTCTGCGATGAACAAGTGTTATCTGGCTGCAGAAGCCAGTGAGGTAGAGCGCCTCTTCGAGAGCAGCATCGCCGCCGCCTACCACGATGCAGTGGCGGTCTACGAAGAAATTCGCATCACAGGTTGCGCAGTAGCTTACTCCCCTCCCGAAGAAATCTTCCGCGCCTTTTGCTGGCAGACGATTTGGCTGGCTGCCCGTAGCAACGATCACTGTCTTCGCGAAAAACTCCTTTCCAGTCCAGTCCGTCAGTTTCTTTGCTGCAGGATGAACATCGGGAGCATCTTCGATTTTCTTGATTTCGCTGAATTCAACTTGTGCCCCGAGCCGCTTTGCCTGCGCCTCAAATCTCCTCATCAGCTCCGGTCCGGAAATTGGCTCGATGAAACCGGGATAATTCTCGATTTCGTGAGTCAGCGAGACAAGCCCGCCCGTTATCGCTTTTTCAAAGAGCAGCGTGGACATATTTGAGCGTGAAGTGTAAATCGCCGCTGTAAGACCTGCAGGGCCCGCTCCAACAATGATCGAGTCCCACAATTTCGTTTCAATATCTTTGGTCAAGGTAAGCCTCCTTCGAAAGATTCGAGGATTCTAGCATAGTGTTTGCTGTAGAGAGGATTCTCTCATCGGTCATCAGATATCTGTGCGCAGTCCTTGCGATTGGCTCTATGATAAAATGGCATTGTGTTACGAATCCCGGCTCTGCTTCTAATAACTGGTGTTTTTTGTATATCTACTCTGATGGTGGGATTTGCATTCGCACAGATTCAGTTGAAACAGGTGCCCTATGTAAACGAGAGCTTTGATGACAAAGGTCTCTTTTATGAAGGCTCGTCGGGCGGCGTTCGTTATACTTACACCAGCAGGGGTACGTACAAAATCAACAGCATGGCGTCTGATGGTGTGGGACGCTCCATCGTTGAGGACCGGGCAAGCGATTTTGTGCTCTCCGTGGATGTGCGTATCCTCGATTTCGACGAGGAAGTTATGTCCGCTAATGCTGGGGTGATCTTCCGCGTCATAACGGGTAGCGAAGGCGAATCCTATTACACCTTCAACATTGACAATTCACGCAGGTTTCACGCAGGCAGGTTTACGGGAGACAAGTTCACGCGTTTCTATCCCGGGCAGGAAACCGATGCGACAAAGAGCGGATGGAACACGCTCAAAGTTCGATGCGTCGAGGACAAGATCGATCTCTACATAAACGGCAAAAACGTGAGCTCGCTTAACGACAGCACAATTCCATCCGGAGGATACGGTCTTTATACAACTGCCGGAACGGTTGCCGAGTTCGACAATTTCGTTCTTGATCTTCTTCTTAAACCTGATATTCGAAAGCAGGCAGGAACCGTAGACCTTCCCGATCTGAAATTCTCGAAGTTTGTTTCCGATGATTTCACCGGTCTTGACCCGCTTTTTTACGAGGGAGAAGATGAATATGGAAAGTTTCAATATACGGATCACGAAAGCTACCTGATCGACCTGACAAGCAGTCCATGGCCTACACCAAGCACAGTACCGGGCGAGATAGCCGAGGGACGTGTGTCGGTGGACAGTTTCTTTACGTTTTCCGAGCATCCTGATGTGGATCATGCCGGTCTTATCGTGCGGTACAGGGAGCGCGATGACGGATGGGGGGATTACTACCTGCTGGAGATTTATT
Source organism: bacterium (assembly GCA_021158185.1). Taxonomy (GTDB): domain Bacteria; phylum 4484-113; class 4484-113; order JAGGVC01; family JAGGVC01; genus JAGGVC01. Next base: position 15,645 of record JAGGVC010000107.1, read on the forward strand.
CATCCGGTCATTACAGATTCGTTCGGGTGATGGGCGAAGAGATAGCCGTTCTTCATCCGTATACGGCGACTGACTCGATAAAGAAAGCCGGCATTAACAGGCTAGAGATTATCTGCACTGGCACAAGCTTCTATATCGTTATCAACGAAATCCCTCTTGCGGTTGTCGAAGACGGGGAGATTGACAAGGGAGGTTACGGAGTATACCTATCGGGCGGCACCAGTGCTGAATTCCAGAATTTCCTTGTAGAAGTTGTCAGAGGAAGTATAGATACGACAAATATGATTGAACCGCGTCCGGATAATTACATCGATCTGACGCTTAAGCTCAACGACTATTTCACATGCGATTTCGAAAACGAGGAAGATGTCCCATTCGCTGTTGGTGAGCGTGCAGGATTCAAGCTGGATCTGCGAGATGGCAGCTATGTGATTGATGCGACGGAAGCAGAGATTGACGCGTTCAGTTTCATCCTGGGTAGGTTCAGTCGGTATAGAGCGTCGGTTGAACTGAAGAAGCTCGATGGAGAGGATAAGCTTGGGTACGGGCTTGTATTCCAGGTGAGTCCAAGCCAGACATCATATATTGCATTCGTGATTACGAACGACGGTTATTACTCCATACAAAAATCGGATAAGGGAACAGTGTCTATGCTTGTTGATTGGACCGAGAGCAATCTGATTGCCTCACATTCAGCGAATCGAATTGAGGTAACAAGGAAATCGGCAAACTTTTCGTTTCTGATCAATGGAGAGCTTGTCGAGATGTTCCCGATAGAAGGACTCGGTACCGGCGGACTTGGGTTTGTGGCAGCGAAAGGAATGAAAGTAGTATTCGATGACTTTGTGATAAATGCCCCGGATTAAATGCGAGGGCATTTTTATTGCTTGTTTAACTTTGTTGGGATAGAATTCATCCGGCAGTTTGTAAAGGAGTTATTTAGATATGGCCCTTGAGATTTCAAGTGAGCAGTTCAAGCACGAAGTTGAAGATTCCGAAATACCGGTTCTGGTGGATTTCGGCGCCCCGTGGTGTCCGCCCTGTGTAATGCTTGAGCCGGTGATCGAGCGCCTGAGCAAGGATTACGAGGGGAAGCTCAAGGTTGTGAGTATAAACACGGATAACTCGCCAGACCTTGCTCAGCGCTTCCAGATTAGGGGCGTTCCTACGCTGATTATTTTCAAGAGCGGTACTAATGAAAGAACAATGGTCGGCTACAGGGACTTCGAAAAGTTAAAGGAAGAAGTCGACCTCGTTCTGTAGTTCTGCTGTTTTGTGCAATGCAATTATATTCGGCTCCGACGGTTACCGTGGAAGACTCGCGCAAAGCGCTACATTTGAGGCTTTCAGCCGAATAATCGTCGCACTCTTCCGATATCTGTCCGAGCAACGTGAAGATCCCCATATCGTTATCGGATATGACCGCCGGTTTATGTCCGACATTTTTGCTCACAATCTGGCGCGCTTCTGGGAAAAACTCGGGGGCAGTGCCGTCGTAATCTCACATCCGACCACTTCTCCGCTTCTCGCATGGTTTACTCATAGAGCCGAGGCATCGATGGGTGTAATGATCACCGCAAGCCATAATCCACCGGATTATGCAGGGATAAAGCTCAAGGAGTCATTCGGCGGGAGTGCGCGGCCAAATGTACAGGCAGAGATATCGCGTATTGCATCAGATACATCTGCGCCTGACTTTTTCCTTGAGCCGACCTACATGCATCACGATATAGCCAGTCCCTTGGATGATTATTACGAAGCTCTTATAGCGGCATTTGCAGAAGCGGATTTGTCGCGAAGAAACTCGGATGTTTACAAGCCTCACATCTCTCGAACGCTCGTAGTGGATTATATGCACGGTGCTGCCGCCGAAGTAGTGCCTGCATTCCTGAGTCGGCTTGGGTTTACCGAACATAATCTCAGGGAGGATCGCGACCCGACGTTTGGCGGAGTCAGCCCGGAGCCGCTGCCGTCGAAACTGGGTGATCTTGTGGATGCTGTTCGCGAATACAACGGAGATGCCCTCGGTTTTGCATTCGATGGCGATGGCGACAGGCTTACGGTCGTGGACGAGTCAGGCGAGTTTGTTGAGAATCACGAGCTTTTTTCCATATATCTTCGCCACCTCGCCAAGAATCGCAGGTTGCAGGGACGAGCGGTCGGCACCGTGAGTTTCTCCGCGATGATTGATCGGGTTGCGGATGATCTATCGATTCCTCTTAAGCGCGTTCCTGTCGGATTCAAGGCTGTCAGCGAGGAATTCCTGAAAGGCGATGTGATGATCGGCGGGGAGGAGAGCGGCGGCACGGGATTCGGATTCTGGCTTCCCGAACGCGACGCACTCGTTATGGTGCTTTTTCTTTTGGAAGCGTTGGACTGTGAAGGAAAGTCGCTTGTTGATCTGCGACGTGAACTTGACGCTCATTACGGCCCACTTCGTTTCGGCAGGGCAGACCTTAAGCTCGCAAGTACAATCAGCTACGATGAGCTTGATAGGGTTCTGCCAGGGGTCGGAGATCCTGTTGCGGCAATGAATATCCACAAAATAGACAGGCAGGATGGGCGAAAGCTGGTTCTTTCGGGCGATTCATGGATTCTTTTCAGGCTATCCGGTACGGAGCCTGCGGTTCGTCTTTACGCGGAAAGCCCGAAAAAATCCCTGACAGATACGCTTCTTCATGATGCCGGCGAAATGATATCGTCTCTCTTGATGCACCGCTAAACGCCTTGTGCCTTAATGCGTCATGCTATCATGCTATTAACTTTCGGGCGGGAGTGAATGTGATTTCATTATCCGTCCGAGGAGCGGCTCAGCCAGGTTTTGAGGTGGGAATGCCATGCGGTCAACGTCATTACTTGCAGTTATTGTGGTTGGAATACTGATTCTACTTTCGGGGAGCGGCTTTGCTCAGGTGGAAGAATCGGGGATACCGGAGAACGTTGATCCGGGAATTACGGTCGAGGAGACCGCTTCCGAGCAAGCTGGCGTAACCGCGAATACAACGTACTCGATCGATGATTTTGGCATCATAAGCGTCGTGGATACATGGTCGGGGCTTGCGCAGGAATCCGGTACATATCTCTATGTAAGCGCAACCAGGGAGCTTGGCAGGATTCCGGTGCGTGTCAAGGATCACCGTTTCGCAATCAGCTTTGCGACAAAGAGCTATCTGATCGAGGACGAGGAAGATTATCAGGTTCTGTATTTCCGCACGCCCACTTTCTTCTATGAGGACGGCCCGATCTCTGTCAACCTGACGATAGACCTCGGCAACCGCCTGAGCTATGTCGAAATGATGGCGAACTCGCCGGAACCGTCCTCGATAGAAGGTAACACCCTCAGTTGGGAGATTCCTCAAGCAGGCGGCGTAACGCTCTTTCTGAAGTTGATGCGCAGCAGTGCTTTCCTCGTGCCGGGTGAAGGCGGTCCGCAGTTCGATCCGAGGTTGCTGCCCAATCTGTCATCTTCGGAAATACCGAAAAACGCGGATGAGGCATTAAGAGAGCTTGAGACAATTATCCTCGTTGCAGAGAACGAAGGCACAGCAGACCCGGATTTCATCAAGCTTCTCAGGAAGAGCCTCGCAAAGCTCTATTATCTTTATTACCTTTACGGGCTTGTAACGGATTTTTCCCTTGACGGATCGGACGGATAGCCGCTGGTGAACCCTAAGTAACATCATCATTCTCAATTTGGATAGGCAGATAACACAGCCGCAACGCGGAAATCCCAACTTAGACTGACGGCTGGATGTTGTGGGAACGGACGAAGGAGGCTTGTGATGAAAATTCTTGTAACGGGCGGCGCAGGATTCATCGGCTCGAACTTCATTAAATACGTGCTCGATGCCGAGCCTGATGTGGAGATCATCAACTGCGACCTTCTCACGTACGCGGGCAATCTGGCAAATCTAGAGGACATCGCGGATTCATATAGGTACAGATTCTACAAAGGGGACGTTGCAGACTGCGATTTCCTGAAGTCCGTGTTCGAGAACGAAAGCCCCGATGCAGTAGTGCATTTCGCGGCGGAAAGCCACGTTGACCGCTCGCTCGAAGATGCTGGCGTTTTCGTTCGTACGAACGTTCTCGGCACGCAGAACATCCTTGATTGCGTAGGTTCTTTCGGAACGGGGCGGATGGTACATATCTCGACCGATGAGGTCTACGGTACGCTGCCCGATCTTGACGCTCCTCCCTTTACCGAGGAGACCCCGCTTGCGCCGCGCAACCCGTATTCCGCATCCAAGGCGGCTGCCGATCACCTGGTTATGGCGGCGCATCTTACGCACGGCCTTCCCGTGATTATAACGCGCGGCGGGAACAACTACGGCCCGTACCAGTTTCCTGAAA
>JAGGVC010000122.1 GCA_021158185.1 bacterium
CGGGGGCGGGTCATTGTAAACGGTGAGCGCGTCTACGATCCGGAAGCCACAGTCGCGCAAGATAGCGACATAAAAATCATCCGAAGAGACAGCAGGTATGTGAGCAGAGGCGGCCTGAAACTTGAACACGCGCTCAAAGCTTTTCACGCTGATGTCTCCGAAAAAGTGTGCGTTGATATCGGCGCGTCCACGGGCGGGTTTACCGACTGCCTGCTGGGTCACGGTGCGGTGCGCGTGTATGCGGTGGATGTCGGATACGGCATCCTGGACTGGAGGCTGAGGAACCATCCGATTGTTGTGGTGATGGAGCGGACGAATGCAAGGAAGCTAACGCGCGGTGATTTCCCGGAGACAATTGATCTTGCGGTAATCGACGTAAGCCATATTTCGCTCGAGCTCGTGATTCCTCCCGTTGCCGATCTTCTTTCGGATGACGGTATCATCATCGCGCTTATCAAGCCTCAATTCGAGATACCGCGTGAATGGACGGGCGAATCGGGGTTTGAGCGCGGCGTAATCGTTGATTGCGGGCTTCTCAGGCGGGTGATAGACTACACTGTTGCGAGGTTGGGCGGGATCGGGTTTCATCCCGGGAGTCTTGCGGAAAGCCCGATTTCAGGTGCAAAGGGAAACCGCGAATTTTTCGCGCTGTTTGAATACCCGTTTTCCGAGAAGCGCGATATTGATTATGATATTGTGGATAGCGGCACACCTGCAGGTTAGTTCTTGTTGAGGTCATACCTTGAGTGAGAAGAGGAAAGTCGGAATTGTCCCTCATCCTTACAGGGTGAGCAACCAGTTTCTCGCGGAAGAAATGACCCCTGTTCTTTCCGAATACGGGTTTGACGTGGAGATCATCCGGCTGCCGACCAAGCAAATTGATCCTGAAGAACTCCCTGAGATTCCATCGGATAATGGCATTTACGTGCTGATCGTTGCGGGAGGAGATGGCACGTTTCTGGGCGCAAGCAGGCTTGCTGCAAGGGCTTCGGTTCCCATAATCGGCGTTGAAATCGGGAAGCTCGGATTTCTGTGCCAGGAGAAGCTCGAAAACTTCCCTGATCTCGTGCGGACGCTCGCGGAGGGCGATTTCGTCACGGAAGACCGGATGCTTCTCGAAGGTCGCATTGTTCGCGAGGGGAAAACGGTTTTTAAGAGTATCGCCCTTAATGACATCGTCGTTGGGAACGCAACGATTCCGCGAATGCTCGAGCTGAACTGCTACATCAGCGATACGTTTCTTGTGGGCTACCTGTCCGACGGGCTTATCGTAAGCACGCCTACCGGCAGTACGGCATATTCGATGGCCGCGGGCGGCCCGATTCTTGAGCCTACGCTCGACTCGCTGATTCTTACGCCGATCTGCGCTCATACGCTTTATATCAGGCCGGTAGTCGTCCCCGTTCGTGAAGCTGTCAACGTAGTTCCCGCACTGACCAATCCGCCGATTATGGCGTCGTTCGACGGACAGGTGTTCTACAACCTCGAAAAGGGCGACGAGGTTCACATTTCGAAGCACGAAAAGAGCCTGAAGATGATCCGCCTGAACGAATTCAACTTTTTCGACACACTGATGAAGAAGTTCAAGTGGGGATTCAGGCACACAAAGGAATAGGCGCACTGGCGAGTTCAACTATCCGCGTTCCGGCAACGATTACGACAGCAAGCACTTGCGTTGTTAACACCCTCAAAGCTCAGCCTGAATAATTGGAATGAGCATCGGGCATCCCGCCCACGCCGGAAAGGTCTTCGACTGTCACTTTCGTGATCGGGTAGGGGATTTTCCGAATAAAGCCCAGATCGTCAATATCCGTCAGCTTTCCTTGAACGAACCTCTTGCTTCTGTACGTGCCGATCAGCTTGAATCCGAGCTTTTCGTAGAGACCGGCAAGCGGGTCGAAGCCCTTGACGGATAAGATGTGCACTCCGTCCTTTCGGCATTCGTCAATAAGGAAGTCCCGGCAGAGTTGTATCGCTTCAATCCAGCAATCTTCGTCCAGGGCGACTGAAGGATCGGCATATGCTTCAAGGTATCCATAGATTGCGTTTCCGCGCATGTTTATCACAACATAGCCGAGCATTGCGTTATCGGAATTACGCGTCGCGAGCACAAGCGGCCTGTTCTCCTTGTGATACTTGCCATCCTTGAGCTTCTTTTCAACATCGACAATGCGCTCGATTTCCCAGTTTTCACGCCAGGTAATCCTGTTCAGTATTCCCGTGAACTCCTTCGCGTATGCCGATCCAACGACTTTTAGCGTCACATTATTTCCTTTAAGCATCGGGAACCTCCCTTTCGTTGAGCCATTCATCGCGTGTTATGTCGTACAGGGCGGCACCTGATGGACTGCGCCTGCCTTCATGGATTCCGGCGATCAAATTAGTTAATCTGAGTCCGGATCGCGACAGTGAACACCTTGCGGCACGATTGTACTGGTTCGTTCCGGCATATATCCTCTCAACAGGCGACGACTTGAAGGCGTAGTCCATCACGAGCAGCTTCGCCTCGGTGCCCCATCCTTTGCCGCGTGCCTTTTCGTCGAGGATCATCGTTCCCACCTCAACCGATAGATTCCGTTTATCATAATTCCATAGCCCGACTACGCCAACGGGCACCCCTTCATGCGATTCGATGAGGAATACGCGGTGTTTCTTCCCCCAGCACGCGCCGCAGACCGGATCATCGTTGTCCTTCTCGTAATCTGACTTGAGACCGTCCTCTGAAACGAGTTCCTGATCGAGATAGGTGAATCGGTGCGAAAAAACTTCGGTGACGAAACCCAGATGCTCAGGCTCGACCGGCCTGAGTTGAACTTTCTCGCCGACGAGCAGGAATTCAGGCTCGATATCGTCCGATACGCTGGGCGTCAAAGGTTCGATGTTCCCTTCGAGCTTCCAGGTTTCGCGCAAGCCCTCCCAGTCCTCGCGCAGAAGCGCGTAATGCGCGCGGTCAACATATTCTCCGTTACGAATGTACTGCTTTTTCGTTACTCCTTCAAGCTGCATCCCGCATTTTTCGAGCGAGCGCCTGGCCGGTTCGTTGTCCGTAGCGGTCTTACCTGTCACGCGATGGACGGGGAACGCCCTGAACAAGTAGGCGATCAGTAGGCGCTTCGCACGCGTCCCGATGCCGAGCGCGCGCCACCTGAGGGCGATATCGGTTCCCACTTCTATGTCGCCGAATCGCTGGTCGTACCAGTAAGCCGTGACCGCCCCCACCGGCTCGGTTAAATCGTCCTGCGTCAGGTGAACGATGAAACACTTGCGCTTGTCGTTCCAAGCGTTCTTCTCGACGAACTTCTTTGCCTTGGCAAGCGGGCCGATGTAATTCGGCTCGAAGTCCGAAGTCTCGTGCCATATCCTTTGCAGGAATTCGGCGTCTCCTCCGGCAATCGGCCTAAGGGCCACATTTCCATCATTCAAGTTGAAGTCCTTTTCCTTCATCGCAAGTTACCTCCGTAAAAGCCTTGCCAGCAACTAATCACTCATTTTCGCACAGGGAATCAGTCGGCACTCCGCCAATCCGTACGATGCTTTGCCTTGCGCCTGTACAGCTTCTTGTTGCGGTGCGGCCCGCGCCCTTTGTACGACGTGCAGAACTTCGCCCAATCAGGACGGGCGATGCTCTCGAATACCGCTTTCTTC
>JAGGVC010000028.1 GCA_021158185.1 bacterium
TCCACGGGCACGAGCGACGCGCTGGGAAGGCGCTTGTGCTTCTTGCTCTCGAAGAAAGCCAGAAACGCCTCGCGGATTTCCTCGGATGTAGTGATTTTCTTACTCATAACACTCGCCAAGACCCGGTTGACTCGAACGGGGATTATAGCAGAGGGGGTTTTCCCCGTTGTATTCGTAGATTCGTAATCCAGAATTGCTTATGGGATCCTCTCGTTCGCAAAAAACTTGCAAAAATTTGAAAATAAGCTATAATCTATTATCTTCAGTTCTCGAAAGGGAGGTTGTTATGAGGGGACGAGAATTAAACAATCGATGTCTATCGATTGTACGAACACTGCTTGTTTTATCGGTTTTCGCTCTTGTCTGGGGGATGGCTTGTGTCAATAAAAGCAACTCTCCGCAAAGCGACGGCAGCGTTGTCAATGAATCTGCAAAAACTTCTTCTGACACAGGCGGCACAGTGGATTACACGCAGATGTCCCCTGCGGAGATTGTGCAGTACGAAAGGGCGAATCCACGGGGATTTGATCTTACGAATAAGAAACTCTTAAAAGTGGATTACCCACCATCCGGTCCGTGGGGCGATCCATATGGGGAAATTATTCCTTACGATTGTGAAAGACAAGCGAATAACTGGGATGACCTGAGCGTTGAAGAGCAGATGCTTGGCTGCGGGTATGAGATACTGGATGAGAACGGCGATTCATATGAGCCACGCCCACGAAGAGTCAATATAGCCTCTAGGTTCGAAGTGGGTCTTTTAACGTTCTACCAGAAACACGGCAGGAATCCGGTGAATGCTGACGAGTATCTTGAATGGAGAATCTCCGCGATTATGACCTCACCTCAACCGGAAGGTTACGAGCAGTATGACGTTCAGGAAGCTCTTGATAATCTGTTTTCACGGTTAACGAGCCCCGTTACCGGGCAACTTATCGAGTGGGATAATCCGAATTTCAGCCCCGGAAATATATACGTAAGAGTAGTGAACGATATACCGGAAGCCAAAAAAATAACAGATGAACGTCATCAGCGTACTCTTGAAAACCATCCCGAAATAAAGGCTAAAATGGATTCAGGTAACTACGAAGATGATGTGGTTTATTGCGTGATAACCAGGATATTCGGGAAAACAGGTGTAATTAGAAGCAGGTTCTTTGATTCCATAAATCACACAGAGGAATATGCCCAGATGTTAAAAGAGAAAAATGCCCATCTGCTAAAAGAGTTTCAAGAGAGTGAGACTGCGTTACCAGCACATCCTGGTGATTAGCTTTTCACGCAGTTGAATAGTGCTAATACGCATTCGGGTTGACTCATAAGTGAATCGCGCGTCATACTTCTCGATGTGACTGCGCGGAGGCGTTTATGAAACCTGAAGGCGGCAGCCGCAGCAAAGCGTTAGGCATCATGCATTCGCGCTGCCGCCCCGTGCACTACCCCGCGCGGACAATTTGCACGGCGATTTTCCTTGCTGAGCGCGGCCCGTCGAACTCGCAGAAGAACACGCCCTGCCATGTGCCGAGATTCAGCCTTCCTCCGGTGATGATGATTGCAACAGACGGGCCGACCAGACTCGTTTTCACGTGCCCCGGACTGTTTCCCTCTGCATGCCTGTAGGGCAGGTTGTCCGGCACGATCTTTCCGAGCGTCATCGCGATATCGCGGGGAACGTCGGGATCGGCATTCTCGTTGACCGTAATGCCTGCCGTCGTGTGCATAGACTGGAGAATCACCGCGCCTTCGGTTACGCCGCTCGCATTGACGATAGAGAGAACCTGCGACGTAATGTCGACCATTTCCACCCGGCTTTTTGTGTTGACAGTAATTGTTTCCATAAGAACCACCGCGCCAAGTATATCAAGCCCGCCTCGTGAGTGGTGATCATCCATTAGTTTATGGCTTGAAGCGCGTATCAAGGCATGCTTGCGAGTCTTCATTTGCCGGATGTGCGCGAAGCGAGCAAAAGTGATAAAATCGATATGATGATTTGTAAGGAGAGGATTATGAAAACTCGTATTGCCGTAATGCTTGCTTTTTTCGTCGTTGCGGTTCTTCTTACCGCGGGTACTTGCGGCGGGGGCGTTTCGGACGATGGAGGCGCGGGCGCACGAGTCGACAGGCCTGTTTCGCCACCTGTCAAACCCGAGCTTCCCACCGATGTTCAGCCTAACGGCGGTGAAGTCGAAATCGTTCTTCCGGACGTCGTCGAGCCGGAAATCCAGGTGGATGCTGCTGAAATGGAAGCCCTGTGGCCTGCGGATCTGCCCGATTATTCGAAAAACGAAAAATGGCATCTGTCGGAGTGCTTCAAGAGCGATGACGAAAAGCACTTGAAGATGGTCTTTTTCGTGGACGACACGCCTGCTCACGATGTGTTCAGAATTCACGAGGTCGAACTTGCAGCCAAGGGCTACGAGAACAGGCATGTCGAGGACGCCGGGTACTTCGGTCGCGAGGATTACACGAACGGCGAGATTCTTGTTGTGGTCGGTGTTCTGTATGACACTGATGAAGAGAAGAATCGCGTGGAAATCTCGGTTCACATGAAGTAACAGGATCGCACTTCAGACGGCTGGATGCGTTCAGGCGTTGCTGGGCGCGGTAGAAGCGGTTAAGCCGTGCACATCTAATCGCCGCGGATGACGGCAATCTGTCGCCTGAGAAGGTCGGGCGCGACGGTTTTGAAGCTGAGTTCCTCGAAAGCAATTCTGCCCAGCTTTTCTGCAACCCCGCGCACGATTCTCTTCTTGTCCCGGAGCATAATCCCGCGTGTCAGCGAGTCGTCGATCCATATTTCGCAGGTTAAAACGTCGGTTTCACCGGATTTATCGACGAAAATACTCTTCGGCGCGCATCTTGATTTGATGTCGTCATCGAGAAATTCCCAGAGAACTTGCATCGCTTCGCAACGGAGAATGCGCTCCGCGGCTTCTCCCGGCATTGTACCGAGGAGATCTCCAATGATGCCCTTAAGATTCTTCTCCGATTCCTCTGAAGCCACGAATCCTCCGCAAGATTCGGTTGCATTTACAGCGATTCAAGTTTATCATACGGGCTGTCCCAACTGGGAATAACTCGATGGAGGAGCGGTATGACCCCTAGAATATTGATTTTCGGTGTTGTGTTACTTTCTGTCTTGGCAGCACCCGCATTAGCGCAGGACAACGGCGGCGATAACAAGCTGGGCGGACGGATTGCACCATTTGTGTACATTCCGACTGGCACGGATTTCACCGGTGCGGGCGAGTTCAGTTTTCAGCCCTTTTTCATGTTCGATGACGACTACAATCTTTACGGCGCGAACCTTGTTTTTCCCGGTGCAGGCAACGGCTTCTACTTCCCAATAGCCATCGCGGACTTTGACGGCGGAGACGACGGAGTAATGTTCGGCCTTGGCTTCAACAGATTCTTCGAAAGTGGTGCGGTCAACGGGCGCTGGCTGGGAGACCTCCGCGTCACGCACACGACCGAGGTGGATTGTACGTCGGTCACGTGCGGCGCGACACACA
>JAGGVC010000060.1 GCA_021158185.1 bacterium
ATTCGCATTCGGGATGGATCGCATCGTAGCGATGATGCTCGGCCTGACCTCGATCCGCGACGTCATCGCATTTCCGAAAACCGCACAGGCAAGCGACCTGATGATGAAATCCCCAGGCAGAGTGAGCGAGGAGCAGTTGCGCGAGTTGCATCTGAAAACCGAGCTTTAACACGATTTTACACCAGCGACACTCGCGGGATGGCAGCATAAGCTGGCTTCTACCCCTTTGTGCGTCATACCCGGTATAATCTTCCTTGTGAGGCAACTAGCGAAAACCACGATCTGGGTAATTTTGATAATCATGGCAGCCGCCGCGCTTCACCACGGCTATAGCGCCTTGCAGATCGCACACCGCCCCGAACCCGCAGTCTGCTGGATGGAGGTTTACAGGCGTGAACCGAGAACTGGAGGCTCGCGAACAAGCATACTTCCCGATTCGCTCAGTTTTCTCGAGAAGTTGCTTGGTCTCAATGACCAAGGCAGGTCATCTTGCGAGCTATGGGCGGCCGACGCGTCGGGGGAACATGTCTGGCTTGTAAACAGGACATCATATCCGGCCATCGATACGCCTGTGCAGTGGATACCGGCTGGTGGTGCGATAGTGGATAACAGGATTCCGGTATCGAGATGGGAACAGAATAACGCCAAATCCAGTTATCCCCGTAACGAGCTTTCGCTGCTCGTCGATCTCATAACGGGGAAGGAATTCGTAATCGGCAATCTGCATCGAAGCTCTCGATACGACCGCAGCGGTTATCCGCTCGAACCAGCCCAGGCGGATAAGCAGGAACTGAGCTGGTCATACTTGCGGCATGGAGTTCCTTCAAAGGGCTTGGACGGAATGCTCACGGGATATGTAACGACACAGAACTTAAGCTGCTGGCCCGCGAAATGGGATCTCGATGGCGATTCTTTCGAGTACATGGTTTTCCCCGCTGTGGAAAAAGCTCTTTCAGGGGACGGATCATTGACCAACGTATACGTTTGGGGCGAAACTATGTTGCTCGTTCTCAATTATCATTCGTATGATAAGAATACGCAACAACAGTGGTTTGCGAGCAGAATCTGTTTCTTCGATCTTGAATCAAAGTCGCTTATCTCGTCGTTCGACGTATGCGCAAAGGAACACGAGGATTCTCTTTTTCCTAAGTTTCTTTTTGTTGGCGATCCTTCAAGCGGCCACGCGGCATTTGGGAATCCGGAGTTTTCTGACAGGATGAATGCAAAGGTTAGACACTACCGGATTTCGTTTATCGCGCCGCCATCGAGCGGGGATAAGCCGCTCTGTTTGGTCAACCTGTATGAGTCGGACGGAAGCCCGGATTCATACATTCGATCAAACTGGATCGTTTCTTTTCAACCCAATACGGGCAGCTTTACCGAAATAGCGGCGGATGAAACCAAGTATTTCGATCTGTATTGCCCAAGGGAGAATATGCTTCTTGCATACTCAAGGAAAGAACAGCTAAATCCGTTCTTGCTGTTCAAGAAACATAGGAACTTCAGCAGCAGGGCATTCGTTGTACTGCCGGAAGTTGGAAGATACTATACTGTAGGATCGCGCAGTCTTGCCTTAATAGATGTCGAATTCGCGCTGGATAAATCTCTCTGGTGTATTCTGCGCAAAGCCGGCACAAGATCATTTCTTTCCGAAAATACAGTCATTCGCATCGATCCCGATTCGGGAGAGCGCAAGATCATTCGGCAGGGGAATTCTATTCAGCGATTGTACGGTATGTGCGAAGAATAGAATCTTGGTTGCGGGAAAACACCTGTCCTTTGTCAATGGTCGCGCCCGTCCCCTTCTTTCTCGCCAGGGTTTTTGCGGCGGAGTTGTGGGAACAGGAGCACTTCGCGGATCGAGGTCTGGTCGGGAAAACTTGTGTATTCAGCACCCATCAGAATCGTCACTGATAACGGCATTGACAAGAGAGAAATCGCAAGGTATAATTTAATTAATCCAGATTTCTGGAGGTGGAAGGTTTTAGCCTTCGCGGCCCTTTGGGCCGTTTTTTTTATGGTAGCCACTTTCTGCCATAGCCGTCTATTCTGCCATGGCTATCAGATAGGAACTTTCCTGTATCCTCAAGCGTCCTGATTATCCTTTCCCCGAAGGTGCTGCGGACTTCAGCTTCCCCTCTCGCGACGAGCATGCTTTTGAATGAAGGATGTGCAATCAAATCTGCTATCTGCAAGCCTGTGATATTGCAGGATTTGCCGCGAACCTTTAACTCTCTGCTGGTCAGGAATTCTTGGAATACGCTGGAGTTAATATACTCACTTCCTCTTTCATAGATAGCCGAGAACGATTTCTTCAATCTTCTGTCTTCTTTTCCTCCTCTGGATTCCGACATTACATCCCCGCGTTGGCCTGTATTTCTGAGCCAGAGAGCAAACCTCTCGAGCAATATCGTCATACAGTAATGATAAGGATCGAACTACCATCGGGTGTATCTGTTCGTATGCTCCAGCTTGTCGATTACAACCGTTATTGCCTTATATTCGAGTTCTGCAAAAAGACGAAGAATCTCGTTGTTAAAACGCTCTTCGGTTTCCTTGTCCCTGAGCGCATGAAACGGATATTTCCTGTTGACCAGCTCTTTTCTGTGCAGAATTACAGGATCATCCGGATGAGAATTGAAAAATGCCTTCTTAATTTTCTCTAATTTTGGATGAGCCGTTGTATCTACGTAGCCAAGCTCAAAAATGATACCTGTCAAGCTGAGATAACGGTGATTCGGATCGGTTGATGCATTCAGATCCGTATTTCCGACCTCATCGCAGTACATCCTGTATTTTTTCGACATCCATCAAACCCTCATTCCTGATATTCCAGCCCACTACTCCCCTTCTTTCTCGCCCGGTTTTTTGCGGCGGAGTTGGGGGAATAGGAGCACTTCGCGAATCGAGGTCTGGCCGGTCAGAAGCATCGAGAGCCTGTCTATGCCGACTCCAAGCCCCCCGTTCGGCGGCATCGCGTATTCCAGTGCGGCGAGAAAATCCTCGTCCACCGCCCGGAAATCGTCGCCGGCGGCGCGTGCCTGCGCCACCTGTTCCTCCATCCTTTTGCGCTGGTCTATCGGGTCGTTCGCCTCGCTGAAGCTGTTCGCAACCTCGAATCCGGCGGCGAAAAGCTCGAAACGGTACACCATCCGCGGGTTGTCCGGCCTGCGCTTGGCGAGAAGCGTAAGCTCGACCGGGTAGTCGATTACGAACGTCGGGCTTATCAGGTTCGGCTCGACGAACTCCTTGAAAATCTCGTCGAGCACCTTCTCGTACGTGCGCTTCTTCGGAAGCTCGATCTCAAGTACCTTCGCCTTCGATACGACCTGATCGAGCGTGGCCACTTCGCTCATCTCGACAC
>JAGGVC010000072.1 GCA_021158185.1 bacterium
ACAGCCCCATTGCCGTAACCGTCATCGAAGTCACTTCGTAGTAATCGCCGTTCGCGGCAAAGGTCATATCCGCGTTGAGCGATGTTCCGTCGAACCGGTAGATATAGAGATTCACGCCGTTCGTTTCACGCGTGCCGATGAACGCCCAGCCCTGGTAAACACGGACGCAGGTGAATTCCTCGCCGGCGAGCGGAGTTGCGCCCGGAACTGCGACAAGTTGCCCGATATCGGTGTCCACGCGCCAGATCTGATTCGGGCTGAGCGCGTAGACGATGCCGGAATTCATCATCCTGAATACGGCGATCAGGTCTTCGCCGGGGTCGTTCGATGTGAGCTGAACCGGTGTTTCGTAATCACCGAGCGAAAGAAGCTCGCCTCGGCGCGCGTCGAGACCGATCTCAAGCGCGTTATCCGCGTCGATCCTCTCGATTGAAGCGCCCGCGCCCTCGGCAAGCTTCACTTCGCCGTAAAGCTCTGTATCGTCGTCCTTCTCACCGACCGAGAGCACTCCGAAATCGAACGCCGGGTCGCTGTTATCACCGCCCGGATCGCCCTGCCAACCGCGCAGAAGCTCCGGAGTTGCCATGCTCGATCGGCCTTTCCTTGAGATCGCGCGCGCGATCCTTTCGTCGATTTCACCTGCTATATGTTTCTTCGAGTTGCTCATATGACTTCACTCCGGAAAATGGATGCCCGGCTCTCAGGAAAGCGGGGCTGCGAGGTAGTTCGTGCCGCACACAATCGTCGTTTCTCCCTCGATTACGATTTTTTCTACGAGAATCGAGTTTTCGAGCCCGGTTGCAGAATCGTTTATGCCCGCGGTCGCGTGTACGCGTATGGTCGGGTCGATTATGCACCTGTACTCGACACGCTGAAAACTCCTGATAAACTCATCGAGGAGCGCAGCCGCCCGTTCATCCGCGGCGTACCGGTCGAGTGCTCCGCCCGTATCCTCGATGTATGTCAGATGGCCTACCTGCGCGGTTTTCTCGACGAGATCGGGGTAATAGAAATCGGCGTTCGGGTCGGTATCCTGGACTGCAGCTTCAGCCCTGAACTCCATCGAGCCGTAAATCCTGATTTCATTCAACGCAATGCCGGGATCGTTCTCATTGGAGAGACCGTCCTTGGCGGGTTTGATGCGGATCTTCAGGTAGCGGAATCTGTCGAACGTGATGCTTTCGAGCGTGCGCACTTCGAGCGCCTTCAGGTACATCTTCGCTTCGGGTGAAATCCGAACGTAGCTTGCATCGTCCAGGCTGCCCAGCAGATCCACGCCGTAAAGGAATAGCTTGTTCGATGCGCTCTGCGAATTCGGATTGTGGCTGTTCGCCGCCACGATATCTATCCTCGATACGCGGTAGAGCCCGCCACCAGGCGGGACTCCGAGATCGATCTTCGCAAAATTCCGCCAGTCGTACGGGTCGCCCGTAAGATTATGTCGTCCGAATCCCGAGTTCGCGTTGCCGTCCGTTACGAGACCAATGCTGCCTACATCGAAAACCTTCTTGTTTCCATCCCACTTGAAAATGTCGCCCACGCCTGCGAGAAGATCGGTCACTGTCGCATCGTCCGTGAGCGGCTTTGCATTGGCAAAATCGCCGTGTAGAACGACGCGCGTAAACACTTCGTGCGCACTTCTCGGACCGTTCACCCGGATTGGGTTTATCAAGTCATAATCAGGCGTCTCCTTCTGCTCGACGAGTTCAAGCTTGAACTGTCCCGCCGCGCTGTTGTAGTAGAGCGCAATATTTCCGGGAGTGGACTCCTTGACATGATTCAGGAGATCGAGAACGCACCCGTCGGTGTTTTTCCAGCGGACACGATTGAGATCCAGCCCGAGATTCTCAAATGCAATTTCACCTGCATCGATCCCGGGTCCTCCACTGTCTTTCGGGTAGATGAGTGCGGCCATCATAACGTCGCTTACGTCGTTCGTTCCCTCGATGTAGCAGTGCACGCCGTTTATCGTGAATGTCCCTTGCGGCGTAGTATTGAACCGCACAACGCCTGAGTCCGGATATACCGTGTATGCGCCGGGAGGCACTTCGTCGCCGCTCGGGTTGTACACTCGGATATCTCCCGGCCTGAAGCTGCGGCGCGCCCCCGAAGGGCTGAATCCGTCGGGCGTGATGTTTATGTCGAGGCCGTAAGTGAGCTGGTCGAATTCCGCCGCCTGCGCGAGCGGCGAGCCGTCGGCAATTACCACCGTGTCCGCATCGAGGTTTACCTCGCATACGGTTCGGGACAGGATATGCATCCGATCGAGCGCAACGGCGTAAAGCCCTTCGTTCTGCGGCTCGATCTCGGTAACGATGCCGTCGAATAGCCTTTCGGATTCATAACTTTCCGATGAAAGATAAACGTCGCACCAGAGCTCGACGCGCGCAAAGAGCTGCCAGCGGTTTGAGGGATCGTTCTCCGCGCCGAAGCCTCCGTCCGGCGGAATCGGGCTTAGTTCGAGCCTCGCGGGAAGCCCCGCCTCCCTCGTGAGCCTGAAGCCGCCTTCCCTGAGTGTGAATTCCTCGAAAGCGCTGCTTTCAGGATGCGAGGTCTTGAGCAGTACGCGAAAGACAACCTTCTTCGATCGTTTCTCAAGAGCGGTTTTTGCAGCTTCGGTAAATGTCATCCGTCAATTCCTTTTTCAAGCATTTCGGTGCATCTTCAGACGTCCCATGGCCCGAACAATTAAGCTAGCGCATCAGATGCCCCAGGTTATGCTGAATATGTCGTTCCAGTCGGTGAAGACGCCATAATCGGTAATCAATAGAACGATGCTGACAAGCTCCGGCTCACCCTTCATTCTGTCCCTGCCGGCAGCGATTCGCTCATCGAGGCTTTCGATGAAACACTTGTACGCCTTATTCCGCGTGCTTTCCATCAGCGTGATTTCGGTTCCACCTTTAAAGATCCCGATCAGGAAATCGTCGAGCCTGATGTCCTCGCCGTTTTCGAGTGCAAGCACATTCTCGTAGATGTCAAGTGTCAGCCTGATCGGTATCGGCGGCTGGTTGGTTTCGATCCTGTGCGGCACACCTCCCCTGTCGCAGACCTCGATCGCGCCCGGACTGAATTCGAGCTTCGCTGCTGTGCTCGTAACCGTATAGCTGAAATCAACTGTTCCTCCGCTCCAGAATCTGATCATCGTCTATGCTCCTCTTCTGTTAAGGTCTTCGAGCGAGCGGGTTACGATGCGCTCGATCTCGTCCGCGACATCCCGCGGACTTCCGACTACGCCGTTCACCGTCACGCTGATGTCTGCAAACCCCGCTCTTCCGCCTAATGCTGCCGACGAGGGCAGAAGCGAAACGGGCATCGCAATCATCGCAGGCGGCTCGAACGCCTTGCCGAGTTTCACGGGATCGAGCATGTGCTTCTCCTTTTTGCCGAAGAGCCCCTGAATGCCCCGCACGAACTCGCCCACGATGTTTCCGAAGAATTTGGCGAAGAATCCGCCGCCCAGCGCATCGCCAAGTGCCCGCGAAACGTCGTCGCCCAGTTTTCCGGCAAGGTTCCTGATGAACTTGCGTCCCATATCGCCGATGTCGCCCTTGATGAGCGCCTTTCCGATCCCATGGATGCTGTCCGTCACCTGGGTTGAAAGCCTGTCCCACGAGCCTATCGGAGCGCCGGTCGCTCTTACTGCAAAATCCTCGACACCCTTCGAGAGTATGCTTAGGCCTTCGATAAGCTCTCTGCTCGCCTTGGAAAGCTCGCCGAAAGCGCTCGACAGATCATCCACCGAGGCTTCGTAATCTTCGCTGTAACCATATTCGTCGGTCATCTTCTTTTCCTCGCTTCAATCGCTGTCGGGCAAGCGATTTTTCTTTCAACCGGTCAGGCGAAAAATCGGGGATCTATCTCAGGTCTTTCACTTTCGCCCGAAAGCTCCCTTTCGAGCCTGCCCCGCGCATTCGTGATTTCCCTTTCGATTTCCTTCAGGTCTGCGCCCGCCGGAATCAGATCCATCAGGCGCTCCTCCCGCTTTCTCGCCGATATGAACTTCGCAAGGACAGCGAGCTGCGCAAGCGTCGTTCCATCGAGTATTTCCGCAACCGTCCAGCCGTACTCGGACGCAATGAGGTCTATCAGCTGTCCGATGCCGAATGCGGAAGGAGCGCCCCCGCTTTTTTTGAAAGCGATTTCCATTCCTCGGATAGGAACTCCTGGCGCACTATTGCAAGCGCGATCTTGAGAAGGTCTTCCTTCAGAATCCCGTCGAGGAATTCCTCCGGTTCATCTAGCGTTCCGCACACCATTTCTCCGAGAAACGGAATGAGCCTTGTGAGCCCTGAAGCCCCGATTTCACCCGCGTTTTCGCCGGTCTCCTTGAGCGCGGATGTGAGACTGCTTCCGAGCATAAGAGCTTTTCTCGCACTCCACCTGGGCACGGCGATCTTCCGCCCGTCCGACAGCTCGACCTCGCAGCCCTTATCGAGAAACACGCGTTCGTCCATTTGAGCAATGTTGGAAGTCATACGATCACCTATACCTGGGATTGAGTCAGGTGTTCGGGAACGTACGGGTTGTCGGGAACGTCCGCCGCACTGTCACTCTGCACGCTGAATATCGGTCCGAAGAACCGCTGGAAGCCGAACGGAGCATCGGGATTGTTCTCATCCGGCAGGCACTCGCCCTCGAAAGCGATGCCGATCCAGTCCTTCTCGTCTAAGGCGAGGACTATATCGGTATCGAGCACGACCTTGGGAAGCGTCACTTCGAGCACACTTTCGCCGTCCGGGTAGCGGTGCACGAGTACGATGTGAACCGGCTTGATTACCCCGGGCGCGCTGAGCGCAACCTGGGACGATGCTTCGCCCGTGTAGTCGTACGTGAGCTTGAGAAGCGTGCCGGGCGTTATCGTACCGCCTTCAATGAGCCTTATGGCCGTGCTGTCGCTGTTCACCTCGTAATCCGTACCGGAAATGTACGTCGTGAGGCCGTCCGTGCTCGTAAGCGTGATCGAAGCCGTCGCCTGATGACGCAGCGTGAACCACCGGTCCTTGTATAGCCTCGGATACTCGGTCATGTTTTCCGTCGTCTGGACAGCAGGGCTCGTCAGTCCCGCCAAGCCTAGAGCGTTGTTTATCGTGGGCGGATCGATTTCGCCGAACTTCCCGCGAACGAAGTAGCTTCGCCTCAAAGGCACGATGTGATCGGTCGCAAACTCGAGCCCCACGTTCGTTTCGTGGCGAAGAAGCTCGATCCTTTTTTCGATTTCGACATCGGTTACGAAGCCGCACTTCTCGCCGTTAATGTAAATTTCCGCCGACCCTATGGTCAGCGCACTTATGTTGTTTGTCATATCTCACAATCTCCTTTCAACCGGAGTATGAAGCCGATTGATCAGCAAATTACGATGCGATCATTCTCATCGCAAACAGGGCTTTCGCTTCGCCTAGCCTGAACCTAGTTCCCGCCCGATATCCTGGCTCGAACATTAAACTTGACCTGAACGCGCCTTAGATCCGGAAGCGCGCGGTCGAAGATTTCCTCCGTCGAAACGCGCGTTACCTCCATCAGATCGAGGACGCTGCCGGGGGCAGGCGGATTCGCGCCGAAGTTCCACGCGTACCTTGGAATTCGCTCGCCGACGTCCGAGTCGCCTAGAAGCGCCTCTTTGATCCGTCCGGCAAGCTCCCTCGCATCGGCAAGATTCCCTCCGTTCGCCCAGGCGTCCGCCGTCACTGTAAATTCGGCGAGGAGCACGCTTGGGTTCCGCGTCTTTGCAGCTTCATTCATCTTCCCGAACAGGACTACGACGGAAGGAAACACTGCCGGCTCGCCCGGCGTAAAGCTCAGCGTTACATCCGATAGCTTTGTGCCGAGCCAGTGGTTTATGCTCGCTTTCGCGTTCCTCACCTCTGCACCTTCCTTGCATACGCTACTTTCACTTGGACGGAGCCGAAGAGCACGGGCTCCGACAGCCTGAAGATTCGGAAGTCCTCGCCTGCGAAATGGAGGATGCACCCGACCGAAACGTCCTGCCCGGCGTCCATCACGATCTTCTTGTCACCTGCTTCGATCCTCACCGCGTCCGTAATCCTCTCTCCGAGCACATCCGACTTGTAGGTTGCATCGAGAACGATGGGCCGCGGCAGAATCGGGGTATCAATAGGCGTAAGGCTCGGCGGGGTGCCGCTTTCGGGATGTCCACCGCTCTCCTCGTACGTCCTGATCATCACGTCCGTCGCACTGCCTTTGAGTACATCGATCAGCCTTCTGAATACAATCGACAATCTTCCACCGTCAGCCATATGACTTCAGTTCTCCTCCGTATGGAGCACAAGCCCCGGTTTTCCTCGCTCAAACACAGCTTAAGGAGCGTAAACCTATTCCGCTCTCAGCGCGCGCAGGATCAGTGCGGGTAGTCCTCGCCGCCTGCAATCGTCACGTTCGGAAGACCCAGAACCTCTTTGGCCTGCCTCCTGATCTCTCCCGCAAGCTTTGTCAAATCCGCGCCCGCGCCTCCGGCATCGGCCTTTATCGCAAGTCTGGATTCACTTCCGGCGATCATCATCAGCGCATCGTGCACCGCGCGCTTGAGATCAACGAGGTACGTCCGCACCTTCACAGCCGCGTCCGGAGCGGTGGCAAACTCGACGATTCCCGTCAGGTTGTTGATCGAATCCTCAGGCGCAAGCGGGTAGTATTCTGAGCCGAGATAAATATCGGTCATCTCGTCGAGAAATCCCCCCAGTCCGCATCCGAACCGCTTGCCGTCCCTGTCCATCTGCACGAGCGCCAGTTCCACCCATCCTGCCCGGTTCAGCACGTTGATCTCCGCAAGACAGCCCTGCACGAGTTCGGTGAAGCGGTTGGACGTGGGATTCATTGCTGCGCCCGTCAGAATGTCGTCGATCTCGGCATCGCTGAGCGCCTGAGCGGTTTCTTCGGTGTCGCCACAGGCAAGCCTTACATATTCCCTCAATGTCATCTGAAACTCCTTCTTAAGAAAAACAAATGCGAAGCCTTACAATCACAGGCCCGCCGCTACAGCTTCAACTCCTGCTGCCGGCCTGATTCTGCATCCCATTTCTTCGAGACGAAGCGCGGTTTTCAGATCAACCGTCGCTTCGCCGTCCTCGAACCACACGCCCCCGAGTTCGCCCGTGTATTTCCTGTTCATGCATCTTGCGATGTAGTACACAGGCACATCCGGCTCCCGTCGCTGCCTGATGGATTCTTCCGCTTCAGCAGGTTGGGAATCCGGCGCAACCGTGCCCCGGTTCTCAACCAGCGGAGTTCCTGTCGGTTCAGCGGTTCCCTTCAGGATGATCGCGTCTGGATCGTCGAAGAGAACCTTTGATGCGAGCCGGATGTAGCCTGTGATGGTCATTACTGCTTGACTCCCTTGAGACGTGCAGCGGCTTCGGGATGGAACAGCGCAAGCCCGACGTAGAACTCGATGAGAGTTCGGTACGCGGGCGGGCTTGGAATCAGCCCGAGATCCTCGACCTGGATTCCGCCGTTCGTGATCCCGCACACGAACTCATCCGCGCCGTACTTGACGGCGTAGATCGAGCTTGTGGTGGTGTCGGTTCCGACGGTCTCGTCGTTTCCGAGGATTTCATCGTTGTTCTCGTCCTTGCCGATCAAGCGGACGGGGATTCCGTCGTAGCGCGTCACCTGCTTACCGAAATCGTCGAGGTACACCTCGATAATGCTCGAATTCCTCGCAAGCGTGGTCAGCTTCCTGCGGTTGTGACGGTTCATGTAGAGTACGTCGGGCCCGCCCCACACGGCGTCAATGAGCTCGTCGATAAGATCGAGCGAGAGCGTGCCGCCGTTTCCGCCGCCGTCATCAGCAGTGATCTCCTGCGATGTGCCGGAAAGCCTCTTCGCAAGCCCGTCGAAGCTCGACGTGTCGATCGCGCTGTCGCCCTCAAAGAACGTTCGCGTGAAAGCGAGCGCAAGGCTCTTGACCTTCATCCGCGTCTGAATCGCACGCTGGTCGTTGATGCTGCCGCGCGTCTTCTGGATGTAGCGGTCAACATCCACCACGCCGCCGAAGATGACGAGCGACTCGGTTTCCTGAGTGAACGTGCCCGCACTTTCGGTGTACGCGGCGTTTACGTCGCGAAATTCCACATCGGGCAGGCTCGCTTCCTGGTTGTACTTGAACGAGTTGCCCATAACTTCGATGAAAGGCAGATCGTCGAGAATCGGCGAAAATTCGCCGAAGGTCTCGATCACACCCTTGCGCAAGCCGTCTGTCTCCAGCTTTGCAGCTTCAGCCAATGTAAGTGGCATCTTGTTTCCTCCTCAAAATTAGATTATTCCTGTGGCCGAAGCTTCCGCTCCGGTCGGTAGATCCGAGGTCGTTTAGCTAGAGGCTATTCACCGCCGAGCTTCTGCATCACGGACTCCTTCGAGATGACGCCCGCTTCGAGCCCGGCGAGAAGCCTTGCCTGCCTGTCGAAAAGCTCGCTCTCGGTGGAGCGGAACATGGCCCCGTACGTCAGGCTGACTGCGGTGCTTCCCAGCTCGGTTTCGAGGATGCCGAGCGCGCCTGCCGCCTTGAGGATCATCGAAAGAAACCTCTCGACAGCGCCACCGATCGTGCGCCGCTTCTTCTCGGAAAGCGCAATGAGCGGCTCGTAGAGCATGCTCAGTGCAAAGCCGCTTGCCGCCCCGAAGCCGGTGTATTTCTCAGGATCGATCATCGTCACACCGCTGATTTCACTCAGGGCGCGTCGCAGGTCCGAGATGTGCGTGGCAATCTCGCTCATGTCGGCGTCGTTTACGAGGTATCCGACCTGCGCGTTCTCACCAATCACGTTCAGAACGGCATCTTCGCTGATGTATTCGTTCAGGATCCGGCCGTTAATGTTCTTCAGGATTGCGTTCATCGTTCTGCTGATGTTCCTGCTTCGCTGGGATAGCTTCCAGTTGATATCGTCGAATATCGTCAGCAGATCCGAAAGGTCGCTTTCGCCGTACACAGTGCCGCTCCTTCCGCAGTTCCTCACGAGAACCGCCGGAATGAAACCGAACGGGTTCTTCTTGAGCGCGGTAAGCCGCCATTCGACAGGCTCTTCGGGCGCGATTCCGAGCATGCCGAGCGCACTGCCGCTTCCCCATATCGTTTTTCCGCGTACAGGCTCGCCCCGATACGTCGCCGTGCGGTCGGGATAAATCTCCTCCCTGTGCCATCTTTCCGCGCCTTCCTCGTCAACGTAGCGGTACTCGATGCGGATGAACAAAATGCGGGCGGAGTTGTGCGGATCGACTTCCACAGTGTAATCTTCCGCCCGCACCATCCTTATGGGGAAGGGGTTGTCCGGATTGTCCGGCTCAAACTCGAAGGTGAGAAGCGCATCGCCCTTCACGCTCGCTTCGACGCAAAGCTCGCCCAGGCGCTCCAACAGATTCGTCGCACTGACGACATCGCTCAGGAAAGCCTGCGCCGATTCGTCCGCAGATTCCGCGCCGCGCACGCGGTCGAACGCGAAATGCGACGGACGATCAATAATGAGACGAGGGTAATTGACAATAATTGTCGGCGGGTCGACATCCGCACGATAGCCAAGGAGGCTTCTCCACTCGCGGTGATCCGCGTATTGGCTACCCTTGTAATAGGCGTCATGAAGAGCGATGCGCCTCATTCGTTCATGGGTTTCGTTCCTTCCGGTTGCCGTATCGAGATAGTTTCCCATAAATACCTCTTGTTTGTTCGGTTTAAGAAGGGCGCACAATCCTTCTTTCGAGTCAAGATCCTCACGGATTCGGCTTGGTCAGCCGAAATGGTCAACAGGATTGCAGCGCTCACAAACAATTATAGGCGATATTTGTCAAGCTTGGTCACTGCTATGCGAAAATAATCGGTAATTGCTGAGAATGTCTTTCTGAATGCTTGAGGAAGTGACTTTCTGAAGCCGAACGTGGTTTGCGATGCGTTGAAAGTCTCTGCTCATATTGGGATTTGACATTTGGTTTTGCGGAGGTATAATAATAATAGCCTTGCTGTGGTACTGAGAAAAGGCGCGCTGAGTGTTGATACTGATCGATAGAAGACTCACGTTGCTGGAAACCGGAAGGCAGCGGGAACTATATTTGCGAACTGGCCGGGCAAGGCGGTTTCAGTTTTTCCATTTGATAATATGGAGATGGTACGATGAAAGAGAACCAACGATATGCTTGGCTTGTACCGGAATTTGAGCTTCCGGTCGAGGCCGCAGGCGAAATGATTGGCGAATTGTTGCCGGCAATCGAGGCTCGCGACATAGCTTATCTCAGGCAAATCAATGAGAGATGGCAGAAATTCGCGGGCGAAGGCTGGTTCTTCGCCTGGGACGTGATTATCAAGTGCTGGATTTTCGTTATTGGACGTAACAAGGTAGACTGGATTCAAGCGATTGAGGCAAGGAAATCTTGGCTTAGATATCTCTCGCATAAAGACATAATTCTCCAAATGATGGATGATTCGGCCTCCCAAGAGTATGCGAGAGCCGGCTCGGCGATGCTGGCATTTGCCGCGAGCATTGCCGGGAATGCTGAAATATTCGGGAACGCTTCTCTTTTGGCTGTAAGGCTTGACGAGCCTGTTGAAACCATGGCGTTTTTCTCGGCGATGGTGGATAGAAACGAACGGCTGATGGAAAAACGCTTCAAGTCTGCCGAGGCAGCAGCATCCGGGCTTGGCGGATTTTGTGCAGATGTGATTCGGCAAGCGGGAAGCAAGGAGTTTTTCAGTTCACTTGCCGAGAGAATCGAGACCGATTCCACCGAACTGATCGCGCTCGAAAAAGCGTTTGCCGAATTTCATGCGAAACTGCTGCCTGGTGAAGATGACATCGGCTACCTGCCTGATGTGTAGTAAGACAGGGCAAATTGACGGGTTTCTTTAATTGTCAGGCTTGTTCCCGCTCGAATCCTGCATCAGTCAGTTATTCTGGTCATCCCGAACAGGTAGCCGATGAGCGCCGAGTCCCGTTCATCTACAATCCCGTTTCCGTCGGGATCGAGCCACTCGCGGAAGCCGGGATCGCCTGAATCGACGGCGAAATGATTATGCAGCGCTTCCGCATCATTTTCGTTGACGACATCATCGCCGTTTATGTCTGCAAGCAGCGTTACAGCGTCGAGCGATGCCGAAACAGGGTCGCTTTCGAGCGCACCGTCCGATCCGACCGCTATCAGGACGATCCGCTGGTTCGGCATGATGGGCGTTATATCGATTTCCCCGATGTTTCCATCCACTGCGTCTAAGACCATCAAGCGTTCGATATGGCCTGCGTCGAAGTAGGATAAGCGAACCTTGATCGAATCAATGCTTGAGTTGCCTGAAACAGAAGCCGATAGCGTAGCCGTTCGGCTGGAGCCAAAGCCGGAATAGCGGATCATCGGTTGGAAGCTCTCTATCTGCGGGGGCGGCGGGGGCTGTTCGTCTGCGAAATAATGGAAGGAAATACCATCGGAAAGCCTCGCTATCTCGTCAACCGAAAGAAGCGGGCCTTCAGCCGCAAAGTACGGGGCGGGCTTGATCGAGCGGCGCAGCACGGGGTATTTGTATTCATACAGGACATCCACCGGAATATCGGAGTTGATCGAGTCATAGTTTTCGTACGGCCAGATATCGCTTTCGCGTACCGTGGCGGAGAAGTCTTCCTTGACAGGCTTGTCCACGATTTCGTCGGCTTGGTGCGGCGTTTCCACGAGATCGACGAACTTGTACTCCTCGTCCGCATTGGGCATTTTGAAGACTGCACCGAATACTTTCGAAAGGTAGATATTCTCATTGACATGCCAGAGGAGCATTCCCTCGTCGGGCATACCTTGCGGTGTCAGGTTCCGCGCCTCGAAAACGAAGTACTCCTCGTAAGGTACCTCGTTTCCACCGACGAAGCCGATGCCGTTTCCGAGAAAAATCCGGCGAAGTCTGCCGCCCGCTTCGTTCGCCCATTCGAGGGTGACTATCTCATCCGTCCCAGCTTCGGTAGACAGATCGACCGGCGTGTCCCAGCCGAGCAGCATTTTCATCGGCGCGCTCATCGGCAGGTTGCAGTCGATATGTCCGCTGAAGCACATCACAGACCAGCCGCCCGGCCCCATCCCCTCATCACCGTCCGGCCCCGGGCTTGAGTTCATATAGCCGTCGTCGTCGTAGAGGTCGGGAAGTCCGAGAATATGTCCGAACTCGTGCCAAGGCACGCTGTATCTCATATTTGAATCGTTGAAGCAGTTTATCTGTATCGAATACGTTTCGACATCCTTGCCGTCCATGCTGCACTCGACAAGGCCGTCAACGGCATGATTGTTCACGAATGCAAATGGCCCGCCTATTCCAGGATCGCCGTCCGGCGGCACAACGATGATTGCATCGATCGCACCGTCGTTGTTGCCGTCGAATTCCGCGCCGTCAACATCCTCGTCGATCTGTGCGAGCAGGTTTTCCCAAAGCGAGATGTAGGTTCCGGGATCTCCCATCCAGGGGGGCATCACGAAATCCATGAAACTGCCCGGCACGTTGTACGAGCCGAACGCGGGCAGAACAACGCCTGCTACATCGAGAAGCCCGAAGGATTCGCGGTCGTAGTATTCCGCAAGGCTGTCGGGGTAGACAGCCGGATCGGTATTGAAGAACCACTCTTCGAGGTTTTCCCGCGGGATTTCGGGCATCGAGAAATCGGTGAATTTGACCTTGGCGACGATAATGTTCACTGGGCCGGTCGGCCCCGCCGTGCGCCCGTCAAGCCCCCAAATGTATGGAATGCTGCTCGGTTTTCTCGAAGCGTCGTCTGTGCCCTGTGCGCCAACGGCGCGCGGCATTGCGATCCGCCCGTCGGGAAGGATGAACGGCCCGTGGTATGGAATCTCCCAGCCGACCATCCGGCTCTTGAGCACATCCGTCATGCTCGCAACGTTCTTCTGCGAGTCCGCGTCTTGCGAGTATTCAGCAGCAGGCGGCATTTTGTCAGGAGCATCCGTTCCTGAACAGGCCGCGACGTAAACAATCGCTGAAAATGTAAGTAGAACCGCGCCGAGAGCGCATCTTTCAAGAAAGAACTTACTCTCAACAATCATAGTTGCCCCAATTAGAGATCGGCTCAGAGATCTCACCACACATAAATGATACCTTCATGAAAAGTGGACTATTTCTGCTGATTCGGACTTGCCAGGTGCACGACTGTTCCCGATCATATCAATTTCGCGGCGATGAAATCGTGAAAGTGCATCTTTCCCGGCGCAATCCTCAGTTTATCTTGCTCGCAGACAAGCAGCCCATCCGCGATTAGAGCGCGAATATCGCCGTAAAGCTCTGTAAACCCGTCAACCTTCTCGCCATCGCCGCCTGCTACCAAATACTCCGCTGCAACCGCGTCCGCTAGTTCCTGTGAGATTCCGATTCCGCGGGTCATTCTCAGTCCGAATGCGATCCGCTCGCGCTCCCGGCCGATGACGTCAAGCGATTCCTCGCTCTCCCTCGGCAGTTTTCCGACTTTGATCCTTGCGAAGTACGTCTCAGGCGCTTCCACATTCGAATACCGAGTGCCGCCTGTGAACCCGGACGCCCCAACGCCTGTGCCGATGTAGTCCTTACCTCCCCAGACCGCAACGTTGTGCCTGCATTCCTCGTCCGGCTTCGCATAGTTGCTTATCTCGTAGCGCGAAAACCCGTGTCGATCAAGCGCTCTCTCGATAAAATCCTGCTGTCTAAGCGATTCGAGCGCGCCGGGAAGCACAGTCTTACCCAGCTCAATTATCCGGCTGAGCGGAGTTCCGGGCTCGGGCGTGAGCCGATATGCGGAGATGTGCCCCGGCGCATACTCCATCAGCCGTTCGATATCGCAGTAGATATCCTCGATTCTCTGAGCCTGCACTCCGTACAGTATGTCGAACGAGAGCCTGCCGCGCCATTCCCGCTCGACACGCTCAAGTCCGGCCTTGACGCGGCCCGGATCCGCAATCCTGCCGAGCCGGGCAAGGTGGTGGCTATGCAAGCTTTGAACGCCGATGGACAGGCGGTTTACTCCCACATCCTGAAGCTCGGCGAGCGGATAATCTGCAAGTGTATCGGGATTCGCCTCGACCGTGAATTCATAATCCGGCGCAAATCCCCAAAGCCCGCCTATGTGACGAACAAGCCCGATGAGATGCTCGGGATCCGGCACGGTAGGCGTCCCGCCTCCTATGAATACGGTTTTGAGCAGGTCCGGGCACACTTCACGGGCCCGAGATTTCATTTTGGATTTTCTTTCACGCTTACGCCCGCGCGCTTTGCTCTTGAAGTTTTCAACCGTACGCCTGCGCATCATCTCGTAATATTGCTCGATCTCGCGCTTAATCGCAGCGAAGTATCCTGCAATCACTTGATCCGCGTGCCAGATGTCCGAAACCGGCCAGCTAAGGAAGTCGCAATAGCCGCACTTCGATTTGCAAAACGGAATGTGAATGTAAAGATTCACGGGAAACAGTGTACCGCATGTGGGGGGCGCGTCGAGCGCAATAGCCTGCGCATGCACGCCTTTAGCTGTCCACCTCGGCTAAGCCATGACGGGGCGATTCTATCACAGGAAAACCGGTTGGCGTTTGTTGGCATTATTCGATAATCGCGCGCGCGCGCGATGATAAGGAAGCATGATCGCGCGCGAAACAGCTTCTCGATCTCAACTGTTCTTGTGCGGACTTCCTGCCAGTGATTCGAGCTCTTTTTCAAATTCAAGTTTTTCCTGTTGAACAAGTTTGTTGTTGACTGTTTTTCTTTTGTGAATAGAACCGCGCGCCATGCACTTACAGTAATCCACGGCTTCAGCTGGTGAAGGTATGGCAAAGTGCTTTTTCAATATCTCCCAGTCGATATTACGTATTGTGATTGGCTCATTCAGAAAGAAGCTCACCCAAGCTTCACCGAGCTTTGAATCGCTCGCTGTCTCATCAACTTTGCTTCGAGAAACTCGTACGTATTCCTCGTCCAGTTCAATTCCTATATACTTGCGACCAAGTTTTTTGGCGGCAATTGCGGTTGTTCCTGTTCCAAGAAACGGATCCAGTACAACATCTCCTTCATCACTTGACATCAGAATAATCCGCTCGAGCAAGTGAACGGGCAGCTGGCACGGGTGATCGTCTCGGTATTTCTTATGCCTTATCCTGTGAATGTCTGTCCATATGTCAGATAGCAACGGCCCAAAGGGATGAAGCAACCGCTTTTTCCCTCCATAGTCCTTCATCAGGTAACCGCATTTTCGGCATCTCTTATGCGGATGCCGTATTTCATAGAATTTCTGCTTTCCACTTTTTTTCGAGTAGCACAAAATACCATAATGGGCAGGTTGCAGTGTTTTCCCCATTGGGTTTGTGGCCGCATCCCAAGCAATCCAGTGCTTGAAGTCAGCGATAGGATTCAGGATCGCTGAAAAATGCGTGAGCCATTTGGGAATGTTATGCACAAACACAGAACCGCCTGGCTTTGTTAAACGAACCAGTTCGATTAGCCATTGCTCGCACCATTCCAAGTATTTCTGCGTTTTAAGGGCATCATTTGTGGAGCGATAGCCCTTATTAAGATTGAACGGCGGGTCAGCAAACGCAACATCTATACTATCGCTCGGGAAGCTCTTCAACACGTCAATGCAATCACCTTGAATGATGCTGTTTGGGATATCTGGATTCATCTGCGATACCTTCCTTTCAGCATGTTCTCAAAGCGACTAAGCTCGTCAGTATGGAATGTAAAAACTTCGTCAAATGCCGAAGCCATTCGATTAAGATCTCTTTTCCGAACATACCATCCGATTCCGTCAATAAATCCCCAAAACTGGGCATCGGGATAATACTCGCTTATCAATCCCCGCATTTGCAGTTCAGTCTTGGCCTTGTCGCCTTGCCCTGACGATGTTGTGGCAGAAAACGCACATTCGATAACTACTTGTGGGCTTTTCTTGTCAGGAATGATGAAATCCATCGTTCTCTTCAGGGCTTGTTCATGATCAACGAGCTGCGGCAAATCGCCGCACACAAAGGGAATATCTAAGCGTTCAAGTATAGCTTGGATTACTGTTTCCGGGTTATTTGCTCTTAAAGCGGAATATGAGCCCTTTTGCTTGTATCGTACGATAGTATCTATCAACGATGTGAATTCAAAGCTAAGCTTTTGAATGCTGAGTTTACGTAATTCAAAGGGCGGAAAAGACCGCGAAAGAAATACATTGGATGAACCTTCAAAAAAAAGATTCACAATACCAGCTCTGAATTCCGGATTGTTTCTAATAAGAGAATTTATTCTACTATCACTCCATTCGCTAATATCATCATTGATTTGCTCATCGGCCCAACGGGACTTGTGAGTTAACGCTGAAAGCTCATCATCATCGGCTACGCGAACAAGGGTAACAAGGCGCTTAAGGTTTTCATTTGAAAGCCCAGTTAACGCTAACAGTGATTTTAGGCCTTGTTGCTTATCGCGCAAAAGTCTATTGAATATCTCTTTGGAAAGACCGTTCGAGTCAATTTCATTTTTTAGGTTCAGTAACGTATCCTTGATAAGGTTGATATTGATATCAAATGCATCCTCGGAATCCTGACTGAAGAAATAAAACGTGTTTTTCCCAATGACGGTTCTGTATTTCCTTTGACCCGAGCTATTCTCCAATTCCAAGCGCCTCCTCAAAATAGCCAATAATAGCGGAATCTCGATGAAAACCGCCAGGGAACAGGCTAGAGGTTGACAGCCAATTTGTCAAGAGCGCGTACAACATGCAGTTTGGCCAAATACCCTTCCTCATCTCACCGCAGCAATCCTATAACCTGTCTTCCGCGGTTATCATTTCTTTTCCGCCGAGATATGGGCGCAGGACTTCGGGGATCACGATGTCGCCTTTCTTAGTCTGGTAATTTTCCAGGATCGCCGCATAGAGCCTGGGCAGCGCAAGACCGCTTGCGTTGAGCGTGTGCACGAAATAAACTCTGCGCGTGTTCGGATCGCGGTAACGGATGTTCGCACGCCGCGCCTGGAAATCCTCGTAGTTGCTGCTCGAAGATACTTCCTGCCAGCTTTTATCATGCGGCAGCCAAACTTCGAGGTCGTAGGTCTTCGCACTCCCGAACGTCATATCCCCTGTCGGAAGGACCGTGCGCCGGTAGTGGAGACCGAGTTTCTTTAGAATCGCCTCGGCTTCGTCGGTAAGTTCCTCGTGCCGCTCGTAGCTCACATGCGGCATTGCGAAGTTTACGAGCTCGACCTTGTTGAACTGGTGCACGCGCAGAAGCCCGCGAACTGTCTTGCCGTAGCTGCCGGCCTCGCGCCTGAAACACGGCGTCAGGCAGCAGAACTTGATCGGCTTTTCCAGATTCTCGATAATCGTATCGCGGTAATAGTTCGTCACCGGCACTTCCGCGGTCGGAATCAGGTACATCTCGCCGTTTTCAAGCTCGTACATATCGTCAGCGAATTTGGGCAGCTGGCCAGTTCCCACCATCGAATCGGATTTCACGATGTACGGGGCGGTGAGAAGAATGTACCCGTGTTCATCCTGATGAACGTCGAGCATGAACTGAATCAGCGCACGTTCGAAGCGCGCTCCCATACCGCGGAGGAAGTAGTATCCGTGCCCGCTCACCCGAGCCGATGCCTCGAAATCGATCAGGCCGAGCCTGCCCGCGACTTCAAGGTGGTCGCGCGATTCAAAGTCGAACTCGCGCGGATCGCCCCATACGCTTACGACTTCCTTGTCGTCCTCGCTCATTCCGTACGGCACGGTAGGATGCGGGATATTGGGAAGTTCGAGAAGGATCATTTCGAGCTGGTTCCTTAGATCGTCAAGCTCGGTTTCCATAGCCTTGATGTGGAGGCCCAGGTTCTTCATCGCGTCTATTCGCGTTGCGGCTTCCTGGCGTTTTCCCGCCTTCTGCAGTTCGCCGATTTCCTTCGAAGCCTTGTTGCGCTCTTCCTGGAGATCGTTCACCGCCTTCTGAGTGCACCTGGCATCCTCGTCGATCAAGAGAAATTTATCAATGAGCTTGGGGTATTCGGTGCCGCGCTTCGAAAGTGCGTCCTTGGCCGAGGCGGGATGCTCCCTTATGAATTTCTTATCGAGCATCGAGATACCCCAGAACGTCGCCTTCCTTCACGTCTCCTTCCCGCACAACCACTTCGGCGAGTACCCCGGAATGCTCGGCAGCGAAAACAACCGTGGCTTTGTCGCTCTCAACCTCGAAAATCTCGTCGTCTTCATTTACGAAGTCACCGACGTTCTTCAGCCAGCGGCTGAAAACGATCTTCTCGCTGGTCATTCCCATTTCCGGCAGGACAATCTCGATCCTCTCAGGCGTCATCTCGTCCCTCCGATTCCCTTGCCGCATAGCTTTCATCTGCCAACTGCCGCACTCGCTCGACGATGTACTCTAGCCGCGTTCCGGGCCCCATTACCTCGCTCACGCCTGATTCGAGAAGGAAAGGTGCATCTACCTCGGGGATGATGCCGCCCGCAAGAATCTTGACGTGGCCTACGTTTTCGCTCCGAAGAAGCGAAACTATCTCTGGAACGACCGTTCGATGCGCGCCTGAAAGGACGGAAATTAAAAGAACAGCGGCATCCTCCTCGATGCACGCGTCCACGATCTGCTCTGGAGTTCGATGTAATCCGGTGTAGATGACCTCCATACCCGCGTCGCGCAACGCGCGCGCGACGACTTTCGCGCCGCGATCATGCCCGTCGAGCCCGGGCTTCGCAACAATCACCCGTATCGTTCTAACCGATTCCATAGCACCATCTCCCATCAGGAAAGATTATTCCTGAAAAATGGGATGAACAAAGATTTTATCACCAGCCGGGGGTTGTTTCACGCAATCTTCCTTTTTAACTCAAAAGAAAGCTGCGCCCAAAACCGCGCCTCCGAGTGCAAACGCTGTTATAATAGCGCAATGCTCGCAACCCTGGATACCGTAAGCATAGTCGGTCTGGAAGCCGAGCCGGTGCTCGTGGAGTGCGATCTCTCGTTCGGCCAGTTCCAGTTCAACATCGTCGGTCTGCCCGACAAGGCGCTCAAGGAAAGCTCCGAGCGCGTGAGAAGCGCGCTCATCAACAGCGACCTCGAATTTCCCGACCACCGCATCACGATAAACCTCGCACCCGCAGATCTCCCCAAGCAGGGCACGCACTTTGATCTGCCGATAGCGCTCGGCCTTGCGATCGGAAACGGCCAGTGCTCGCCTGAAAAGCTCGAAGGCTACATCGTGCTCGGCGAACTCGGCCTGGATGGCGGCCTTCGACCCGTCAGCGGCGTTCTTCCTGCGGCTATTCTCGTGCGCGACGCCGGTCTCGAAGGCATCATCGTACCGCGCGATAACGGCCCGGAAGCCGCGGTGGTGGAAGGCATCAAGGTGATGGCGTTCAGCCATTTGTCCGAGCTTATCGGATGGGCGCGCGGCAACATAAACGTCGCGCCGCATCCGCCGGTGGACGTTGGCTCGCTCCTTCAACAGCGTGCAACCGATCTCGATTTCGCCGAAGTGCGCGGCCAGGAACAGGCGAAGCGCGCGCTTGAAGTCGCGGCAGCAGGCGGTCACAACCTGATCATGGTCGGGCCGCCGGGCAGCGGGAAAACGATGCTTGCGAAAAGACTCCCAGGAGTCCTGCCCACGCTCAGCGTCGACGAGGCGCTCGAAGTTTCGAGGATTTACAGCGTGGCGGGGCTTCTCGCGAGGGACACCGGCATCGTAACCGAGCGGCCGTTCAGGAACCCGCATCACAGCGTGAGCCTGCCGGGACTCGTTGGCGGCGGCACGATTCCGCGCCCGGGCGAGATCAGCCTTGCGCATCTCGGCGTGCTGTTTCTGGATGAAATGCTCGAATTCTCGAAAGGCGCGCTCGAACACCTCCGCCAGCCGCTCGAAGACGGCGATGTCACGATCAGCAGGAGCCAGCTCTCGCTCACGTTCCCGAGCAGCTTCATCCTCGTCGCCGCGCTCAATCCCTGTCCCTGCGGGTACTACGGCGACAAGGTCAAGCCCTGCACCTGCAGCGTCGGCGATATCCAGCGCTACTGGAAAGGATTATCAGGCCCCGTCTGGGATCGTGTGGATATCACCATAGAAGTGCCGAGGCTCGCAACCGACAAGCTGGCTACGGACGAACCCGGCGGAGAGCCGAGTTTGAACGTGCGCAGGCGCGTGGAAGCCGCACGCAGTATACAAATGGAAAGGTTCGCATCGCTCGAATTCGCTCAGGATGCTGAAGAATCAGCCGATGAAGACAGAGAAATAAATGATGATAATGCGATTCGCGATGAACCTGAAGTCCCGCTAGAAGCCGATTCCGGCGCGGATTCAGACGGCTCGAAGCCGCATTCCGCCGAGGATGCGCACCCACAAGACCATCTCGCTTACCGCCGCAGAGGTGTGTTCGGCTCGCGTATCCACTCCCCATCTGGCTTGAGGCCACCTCGCGCCCGTATCTACTGCAACGCGCAGATGACGACAAAGCTCACGGCCAGATTCGCCAAGCTCGACGAGCCGTGCAAGAGCCTTCTGATCCGCGGCGTCGAAAAACTGGGACTATCCGCGCGCGCGTTCGAGCGTATAAAGCGGGTCGCGAGAACCATCGCCGACCTCGACGGGGCAGACGATATCCAAGTCCCGCACATCGCTGAAGCATTGCAGTACCGCGCCGGTGAAGGCAAATTCG
Organism: bacterium; assembly: GCA_021158185.1. Classification (GTDB taxonomy): domain Bacteria; phylum 4484-113; class 4484-113; order JAGGVC01; family JAGGVC01; genus JAGGVC01. Next base: position 20,628 of record JAGGVC010000072.1, read on the forward strand.
GAGTGGGGTAGGGAAAGAGTAGCACAGGCTTCCAGCCTGTG
>JAGGVC010000111.1 GCA_021158185.1 bacterium
ACTTTGTCATCGAGCATCTCATAGATGTTGACCGTTCTGTCAATAGCTTTGCCGTCAATTGAGAGAACTATTTCGCCCGCTTTGATTCGCGATTCGTTCCTGTCTGCAGGGCCGTCGCGGAGAACGTGCGATACTCGAAGACCCGGACCGGGGTACGACAGGTCGTAATCGAGACCGAGCATGCCCGAAAAAACGGGTATTCCCTCGAAGCTCGTTGCACCCCAGATGCCGAGATGGCTTCCTTTGATGTCGCCAAGCAGATCCGAGATGATGTAATTGAATTCCTCCGGCGTGACGGCCTGCTCGACGAGCGGAAGATACTTGCTGTAGATCTTGTTCCAGTTCTTTTTGGCACCGTGCAGATCAGGATCGTAGAAGTAATTGCGCATCAGCCGCCAGCACTCGGTGTACATCTGTTGAAGTTCCTTGCGCCTATCGAGCTTTTTCTCGGCGTAGAGGGGAACGGCACCGCCGCCGACGATCTGCGGGCCGCTGATACGGAAGAACTCAAGGCTTCCACACAGCGAAAGATAATAAAGCTTGTCCCCCGCAGGAGAAAACTGCATAGAATCAACAGGCATGTAAACACCGAGTTGGTGATTTTCCTCGCCATCTATGCTTGCCACCCAAAGGTCGAGCTCGCCCGTTGCATCGGACAAGTAAAACACCCATTGTGAATCGGGGCTGATCACAGGATTACCCGAAAATCCCCCTTGATTGGAAAGCCTCGTGACGCGCTCCCAGATGCGGTCGAAGTCTATTTCCACAAAGAACGGTGATTTCTCTTCATCAGTTTCATCCCCGTTCTGAGCATTTTCGTCTTCCTGCGTTTCTTCATCTGCGGGAGGATCGAGTATGAAACCTTCGGTAAATTTGTTCTCCTTCCTCTTAAAATCTACCGAGTAAATGCCCCAGTTGTCATCCTGCCTAGTGCTCATAAATACTGCACCGCTCCCGTCCGGGATCCATTGGCCAACTCCGGTCCAGTCGGGATGGCGTAGAATATTCACAGGATCGGTGCTGCCGTCAACGGGAACGATGAAGATCTCGGCGTTGAATCCATCAATGGTTTTTCGATAACCTAGCCATTGGTCGTCCGGGCTGAATTCGTACAAGCCTCCGTATGCCCCCCACATAACCTCGCCGGTCTCTACGACACGGCTCTCGTGAGTTTCTGCATCAAGGAGAATGATCGAGTTTCCGCCTCGGTTATAGGCGATCATCTTGCCGTCATGGCTGTATTTCGGCCAGGAATCATCTTCCGGGCTTTCGGTGAGCCGTGAAACGGTCTTCGCGCGGAGGTCGGCAATGTAAAGATCAAGCTGGCCGTCGTTTCTGTCGCTTGCGAAAATAAGTTTATCGCTGTCGGGATGCCAGTTGATCTGCCAGTCGCGGGCAGGATCCATGGTCACGCGCCTCGAATATGTAAGGTCGCGATCAGGCTCCGCGTCAGGTGCGAATGCATCTTCGGTGTAGGTTACGTAGATATCGCCGCGCGCCGTGAACGCAATGTATTTTCCGTTCGGGCTGAGTGCAAACTCATCTGTTGTAGTGAAGACCTGCTTTGAGACGATGTTCTCTTTCTCGTCGGTTGCCACGGTAATGACGATTTCCTTGGCGCCACCTCCCGATGCGGGAATCCTGTAGATGCGGCCAGCGTTCTCGTATACAACGGTTTTGCCGTCGCTGCTTACAGAAGGCGAGGTGATGCCGTCTTCCCTGACATTCGAAACCTTGCGGACATCACCGCCTGACATATCAGATTTGTAAACGTTGTAAATGCCATCGCGTTCCGACGCGAAATAAACTGTCTTGCCGTCGGCGGTCGCGGGCCAGGCGTCGTTGCCCTTGTATTCTGTGATGCGCCTGCTTTTCAGCGTTTTCCGGTTGAGGAGCCAAAGCTCGAAATTCGCGCTTCCGTAATATCCCTTGCGATACCAGGCCGCCGCGCCGCGCGAGTATACGACATCGCCATTCGGCGTATAGCACGCGTAGCTTGTGTCGGTATCATCCTCGGTGAGCGCAACGGGCATTCCGCCCTCGATATCGACTTCGAACAACTGATAGCCCCGGAAATTGCGGTAGCTGAAGAACAGAATTTTATTCTCACTGCTCCAACCTGTTACGTAGTCGGAAGCCTGGCTGAACGTAAGCTGGGTTGGTGATCCGCCCGATGCAGGGATAATGAAAACATCGTAGCTTCCTCGACGGTTCGATGTGAATGCAACTTGTTTGCCGTCGGGCGACCAGACTCCGCTTCGTTCGTAGGCGGTGTTGTCCGTCAGCCTGCGCGCCGTCCCGCCCGCAGTGGGCGCAATCCATAAGTCGCCGTTGTAGCTGACAAGAACATCTGTTCCGTCGGGCGAAATCTGCGCGTGGCGCGCTCCGAGCATCTGTATGGGCTCTGCTGATGCAATGCTTGATAGGGTCAGGATAAACAGAAACAGCAATACACCAATAGTACTTGATGTCTTCATATTGACCTCTGAAAGTCCATTTAACGATTGAGAGAACTGATGATCAGTGCTCCGTCAAGAAGCACTGAAACTATCATGTGATAAACGAAAGTTCAATAATATTTCGGCGCGATTACACTTTGTCACAATTCCTGGATTCTCTGTAGGCGATGACAAGCTTATTCCGCAGGGGTTTCTTCATCATCTGACCCGGATCTGCCGAACATGTCGAGTATATCAGTATAGAACGCAAGTCCGAACTGGAACTCGGTTGAGGAAAGATCGCTGTCGCTGTCGGTGTGGATGCCGTAGCCTGCGGAAAGCTCGATGTTTCTTGAAACCATGTATTTCAGCCCGACGTTGACGTGGCTCACCCGCGTCGCGGAAAACGATGTCTGGCGGAAGTTGTATATATCGAGCGCACCGTCGAGTGAAAGCCTTAGCTTGTCCCGCTCGTCGAGGAGATCGTAATCGAGTCCTGCTGCAAGCGTGTTCATCGTCCCGCTCATCAGATCGCCCGTGAATCTGCCAGTGCTGAAATACGTGTGCGTGGCCAGCTTGGGATTCAGATAGGCCGAGTAGCACACGTAGCCTGTGAGTATGCGAAGATCGTCATCGGCCTGTTCCCTGGACAGGCTTGAATCCTGGTGGCTTATGCCGATAGAGAACGCGGATGGCAGCTTATCATCGGGGATAGTGCCCGGCTCGGGGCGCGGCGTACCTGAAAGAAATAGCTTGATGTCGGTCTCCCACATATCCGCAGTTATCGTGTTGTCCCAGAATGGAACGATAATCGCGCGCCCGTTGTTCGTATCGTTCTGCCAGAGGCGAAGCCCTAGCTGGACGCGGTCGGACAGGCCATAATCAAACCGATAGCCGTTTGAATCGATGTTTCCCTGGCTTGCGAGGCTGTCCTCGTCGAAGCTCCTGTTGAGATACGCGATGGAGAGCCAGCCTTCGGGGAGAATGAACGCTTCGGGAATATTCTGACGGACAGGATGGGAGTAGAGCATGGGTGTCGGTGGTGGAGGGGGCGGCTCTTCCTCAGGCTCGGCTTCGGCGACAGGTTCCTCAGATACCGGTTCTTCATCGGTTGCAGTTTCGTCTTCGGCGGGTTGTTCTTCGGGCTCCTCTGCAGGCGGTTCTGTACCGTTTTCCTGGGCACTTACAGTGGAAATAGCTAGGCCGGAATACTTAAACAGGCAGTTATCCGTCTCAAGCAGGGCCGATGCAGATGTGAGGGCAAGCGAGACGATGCCGATCTTGAGAGCTGTCAGCGCAATACCGACGAGAATACTTGATCGCATAACGATAATCTCCGCAACAAGAGATTGGCAGATTATAACAGAGCGCGGCTGCCAGTCGCGCGCAGCTTGAGCCGTTCGGCAAATTGCTGAAGAAGCCATATGCTGGAATTCGAGGTAGAATATTGTTGTGGAGGACAGTATCTTGAATATGGGCAGGCCTAGGAGCCGTCGCCGCCGCGAGGGTAAGGTTGGCGATGAGCCGGCGACGATCTATGGTCCGGACGTCAAGCGCACACCGGCGCTGGCAGTTCTGCTAACCACAAGCGATATTGTCGAGGCGGATCTCAAGGCCGGATGGCTCGGAGCGAACGGCGTTCCCTGCGTTATCACAGGGGCGCATATGGCCGGTAATGTGTTCGGCGGACTGGCCGGAACGATCAAGGCCAAGATACTCGTGCCCGAAGACAGGATCGACGAATGCAACTACCTGCTCGAAATCCTCGCTATCGGCGATAACCTCTCGCTTACAGAATACGACTACAGCGAGGAGTAAGCGCAGCGCGGCGCGGGATGCGATTGCGAGCGCGCAGGGCAGACGATCGGCAATTGCAGCAATAGCGACTCATTTTGCATAAATCGAAGAGCCTTGGCTCAACCAAGCACTTTGCCTGGCAGCCCACCATCACGACCGTATTCACGCGGCTACTGCCAGCGTTTCGTTGCTATTTTCACTACAGATGAAAGGCTTGAAGAGCCTGTGGGTCGGGTCCAGTCAATATAGTAAATCTCTTCATCTCCATCCGGATTCATCATCAACTTGAAGAATTGGTAATATTCGTAGTTTACGTCAACAAGACCAATGCTCCAGCGTTCACCGGTAAACTCCGCGTACTTAATTGCATATAGATAGTTGTCGGTATCGCCGTAGATGATCGCAGGGCGGTTATCGTCATCGGCCCTTACAATTGGCGTAAATCCCGTGAAGTGATCTTCCAGAATATCAACAAGTTCGAAATGAGCAGATGTACCGTCAGAATATCCGTAGTAAAGCCGGTAAAGGTAATAGCCTGTGTATATTGCCATGTGCAGATTGTCATTCGAATCGATATCCAGCGATAGCTGAAAAGGTCCTCCGAAATCAGCCTGCAAACGATTATTCGTCCACCCGGATTCATCGTGGAAGGCATAACAGAGAGAATACCCGCTTGTATCCGCATTGCCGACAGCGTAGATTATATGAAGAGCATCATTAGCGTCAATTACCAGGTTTGAAGGAACGCTTGCTATTTCTTCGGAAATATCCTCGGTAAGCCAGCTTGTATCAGGTTTCCAAGCGTGAGCTATTGCGGTTGTACTGCTTGGTGATTGTGTGTAGTGTCTGTAGCATATGTGTGGTACATCTTGACCGTCTATTGCAATAGAAGGAGCAATATAGTAATAGCTTTTACGGAAGTTTGTGAATGGAGTAGAAATATGTTCAGAAGTCCACGTACCTGCTGCATTTGTGTAATAATACAGTTCAGCATCAGAATTCCCTGTTACGGCTAGTACAACAATGTGCAGATTGTTCATCGAATCCGTAGCAACGTCCGCCAGCATGCAATTGCTTAAGCCCAGAAGGCTGAAGTCTTCAATGGATTCCTCGTGCCAGACACCTGAATCCAGCCATATATGCGTAAGAAGCGGGCTGTAGGAACGTGAAAGGTGGCAGAAGTGTAATGCACCGGTTGAATCGTAGATAGCCAAAACCTGCCGTAAATCAGAGACCTGCTCGATTTTCTCGGGTTGCCAGTCCCTTGTGAATATATTCAGCGTGAATTCCATACTGCTGCTTCCGAATTCGTTCGATACTTCGAGGGAGCATGTGTATGTGCCGGGCTTGCCGAGCAAAATTATCGGTGTTTCATTGTCGGAAAACTGCGGGGTTCCGGCCTTTCCGAAGTCCCATTCATACAATGTGTTGCGCGCGTAATCTGGGTTGCTGAGACTAGCGCTAAAACTTGTTGGCTCGAAGGAGAATCCGAAGCTCACAGGTATTTTGCTGATGTTTGGAGGCTGCCCTCCCATGACCATTATTCCAAAAGTGCTTTCATCCGTACCGCCGGGGCCTGTAACGATCAGCTTGCATTGCTTAGTTCCCGTTTTGAGGAACATGATATCAGGCTTTTTATCTCGTGTTTCCAGTTTAAGCGCGTCCTCGAAATACCAATGGTATTGAAGCGGGAATGCGGTGACTACATCTGCGGAGAATGTGTTTTCCTGCATGAACCGGATATTTTGCGGGAAATTGATTTTCAAAATCTCCGGCGGGGATGCCACGGTTATCTTGAATGAACGAGTTACATCTCCATACATGCTTTTCACAGTTACGCTGGCAGCATAGTAAAGCTCATAGTTGCTGAGAACGATGGTTGCGGTGTTACCGAAAGTGTTCAATACTCTGGATGCAGCTTCGCCGAAGTGCCAGACAACCTCGTATTCACCGAGCGCCTCGATATCCGCCTCGATTGTGATCGTTTCGCCGGGCATTCCCTTTACCCCGTTCACGCTCAATATCTCCGGCACTCTCTTGGGCGATCCTTCGTGCGGCCCGCTTAACTCGCTTTCGCCTACGCTGTTGAATGCGGAAACCCAATACGTGTGCGAACTGGGATCCGTGCCAACGTAATCTTCGAATGATGCGCCTTCAAGAATCGCTCTGTAAATGTCCGAAGTTGAATCCCTGTAAACGTAGTATCCTTCCGCACCGCCGCATTCACTCCATGTAAGAAGTATGTTTTCCCTTAGTGTGCCTTGCGTCGCATCAAAGAGCGATGGAGATTGAGGTTTGTGATGCCAAGGGCCGATACTTACGATTATGCTCTCTTCTCCGGCAGTTCCATCACTATCAATGGGCGCAACACGCACGAAGGCACAGGCATCCTTTGGCAGCGTCAACTGAAATCTCGGTGGATAATCGAAAACGGCATCCTCAAACGCGATGCTACCGATGGATTCGAAATCCCCGGCTGGATCATCCGATGTTAGGATTGTATAGCCGGACACGTTGGATAGATAATTTGCCGCAATTATGGCTATGTCCGAAATACCTATTTCGCCGCTGTTATCGCCGTCGATCCACGACTCGCGTGCATCATTTCCGATGCCGTCATTTGGCTTGACTCCATAATGAATGGCGATTGGCCTTATGTCCGATAGCGATACTTCGCCGTCCAGATTGTAATCGCCCAGGTTCATGTAACTCCAAGTGAGGATGTTAGTTTCTTCATCAAATGTGAGGTCGGCTACATAGCCGTACTTATCCTGCGGAGCAGCAGCAACCCTCTTGTCCGCGCCGGATTCCTCGATGGCCTTTTCAAGCGCATCCCTCAGCCTGGCCAGAAGTTCTTCTTCGGATTCCGGATCATTCGCGCCCGGCGGGACACCTGTTGCGGAAGTTTCGTCAAGATCGATTCTGCCGAATGCGGGATCGGCAGTCGTGCCTACGATGGATGTTGAGCTGCTTAAGTCCTTTGCCTTGTTTGCAGAACAGGCCGAAAGGAGCACGATTGAAAGCAATATGGCCGATACCGCCTTGCCTGTCTCCCAAAAAATACGCTTCACTTAAATCACCCTCTGACAGCCCCAAATTGTTAGAACGCCCGATATTTTGTTTTACCCAGAACTCGGCTGGGATACACAACTTTTTACATGTCCCGATTTTTTTTGCATTTCGATTCCTTTAGCCCGATAAGACGTACGAACCCGTATTCCGAATGTATAATTTTGCCCGATGAAGCGACTCCTGCTTTTCGGTTATTTTGGAATGGGCAATTTCGGCGACGACCTTTTGCTATGGACGATCTGCCTCAGGCTCGGCAGGCTGGTGGAGAAGGGCGATGTCGAAATAACGGTGCTCTGCGATGTTCCTTACGAGAAGCTGCCCATTCCTGTAAACTACGCGTCGAGAAAACATCTTCGAGAAGTTGCACGGGAGATCCGCCGCTCGGATGTTGTTTGTGCGCCCGGCGGCGGGCTTCTGCAAGACAAAACAAGCTTGCCTAGCCTTTTATACTACTTGAACATAATCCGAACCGCGAAGTCGATGCGAAAAAAGACCGCGCTTCTTGCGCAGGGAATCGGCCCGATTTCAAGTTATATTGGCAGGTTTTTTGCCCGTCGGATTCTATCGGGCATGGATTATTTCAGCGTACGTGATGAGGGCAGTGCTTCGCTTATCGAGAAGCTCGGCGTGAAAAGCGATGCGCAGGTGACTTCCGATCTTACGTTTGCATTGTCAAAGGCGCTTATGCCGGGAGAAATCAGACCTGCGGAAAACTCAAGCTCGAATGAAATAAATATCCTTGTATGCCCGAAGCGCTTTGGCGATTTCGATCATCAGGTTTCGAGGTTATGCGCCGCGCTATACGGTGTTCGTAGGATCTACAAGGAGAAGATCATCAATCTCAAGATTGCAGCATTACACGCAAAGCAGGATTTGGCGATCAGCAGCGAGCTTGCGGAAAGGCTCGCAGGCGAGATAATTGAGTTCGATCAGTCCGACCCGGTTGCGAACTATACGCACTTTATGTGGCCTGACGTCGTGCTGAGTTACCGACTGCATGGATGCGTGATGGCTGCACAGAGCAGGCGGCCATTCGTCGCCATCTCATACGATCCCAAGGTTTCGAGTCTCGCGAAGTACTTCAATCAGCGGCATTTTGATCCTGAGATTCGTGAATCGGCGGAGATCGGGGATGCCGTTGCGGAGGCGTATAAAAAAGGCTTTGGACGCGATGATAGGGATGCGCTGAATCGCGCTCAGGCTGCATCGGAAAAAGACATCGATGCGCTTACCAGGCTGATTCAAGGCGATTAGCCTTCAACCAGATGGCGGCAGCAGACCTTCTCAAGGTCTTTGAGTTTCTATTCGCAAGCAAGGCGTGTTACAAGAAACGCCTGAATTCTTTGACAAATCTAACAATGTTGGCTAATATCTTATTGAGACAGTGTATCAATAAGGGCTGGCGTTGGCAATTCGTCCTGCGGTGCAGGTGCTCTGTTTGATTGGCTGTTAGGCTGATGTCTTTGATAAATAGCTGATGCTGTTGATCCTGATTGTGGCTGAAAGGAAGCGGAATGTTCAAGGATGTTAAATTGCTTGAGAAGTTCCAGGTGCATCCTGACGAGGTAAACGGAGATGCGCTCACAATTCCCCTTGCATTGATGGAAGAGGGAGACGAGGCGTATATACTCAAGATTCGTTGCGCAGGCAATATCAGCTCACGTCTTATTGGTCTCGGCATTCATCCCGGCGTGAAAATAAAAGTCGTTCGCAAGGGCAGGGGGTCAAGCCCGATGATTATCGATGCCGATTACACGCGGATCGGGCTTGGCAGGAGCATCTGCAGGGATATCCTTGTTACAGCCGACGCAGGCTTAGCATTGTCACCGAATTTGCGTTAGATCCATAAATGAAAAAAGACATAACGATTGCAATCGTAGGCGCACCGAATACTGGCAAGACAACCGTTTTCAACCGGATTTCCGGTGCTGACGGGCGCGTCGCAAATTTCCCGGGGGTTACGGTGAATGTGAAAGAGGGGCGAGTCCGCTTCGGCGATAAGGTGTTATCCATTGTGGATCTTCCAGGCACCTACGGCCTTGCCTCGTACTCTGAAGATGAAATCCTGACAAGGCGGTTTCTTCTCGAAAGAGAGCCGGATGCTGTTCTGGATATCGTTGACGCCGAGCATCTTGAGCGCAATTTGTATTTGACCGTTCAGCTTCTCGAAATGGGCGTTCCAGTTGTTGTCTGCCTGAACATGATAGATCGAGCGGACGATGCAGGGATTTCGATAGAGGCTGATGAGATTGCAAGGCTGCTTGATGTAAAAGTAATCCCCATGATTGCGCGAAGAGGCAAAGGAATCGATTTGCTCAAAAAGGCTCTGGAGGAAGAGTCTGGAATTCCTTTCGTGAAGCCGCTGGTGATTGATTACGGTACGCAAATAAACGCGGAAATCGACCGCATCGCCGATGTACTCCGGCGGGATGAAAGCCATTCAGCTTCGCGCTGTGCCCGCTGGACTGCGACAAAGCTTCTTGAACGGGATGAAGACACAGAAGCAAGCCTCTCGGCACACGCCGCCCTTGATGAGCTTATGGATGTTCTTGCAGAAGCACGGAAGAAGCTCGCGTCAGTTTTCGATGAAGAGTATGAGATCGAACTTGCTCAGCGGCGTTACAAGTACATCGAGGAATTAGCCGAACGCGTTATGAAGCGCTCGACCGGCGGAAAGCGGACAATAACCGACAAGCTCGATCGTTTTTTAACGCGCTCACGCTTTGGCATCCCGTTTTTCCTGGCCGTTATGTGGCTCTTGTTTTCGGTTGTCTTTTCTCTGGCGAGTCCGATTAACGACGCCATCGAGCTGCTTCTCGGCTATTCTTCCTCGCTCCTCGCGGGAAGGCTCGGCGGCGGGATGATCGAATCGCTTGCGATTGACGGCGTAATCGGCGGCGTGGGGGCTGTGATCATCTTCGTCCCCAGTATTTTCCTGCTGTTCGCAGGAATAGCGATTCTTGAGGACAGCGGGTATCTATCGCGGGCGGCGTTCATTATGGAACGGGCAATGTCCAAGCTTGGGCTTCCCGGCAAGGCATTTGTGCCTCTCATCTTGGGATTCGGATGCAATGTTCCTGCGATAATGGCGACCCGCGTTCTCGAAAACCGGCGTGATCGAATTCTTGCAATCCTGGTCATTCCGCTGATCAGTTGCAGCGCAAAGCTGCCGGTCTACGTACTCCTGATCGGGGCATTTTCTCCAACTGAGTATGCGGGCACGATCCTCTTTGGCGTTTACATGCTCAGCGGTATTTCCGCGCTTCTTATAACGGGGCTGCTTCGCTCATCAGTTCTGAAGGGGCCATCTGCACCAATGATCCTTGAGCTTCCGCCTTATAATACGCCGACTCTGCGCGGTATCCTCATGCATGCCTGGGGCAATGCCCGTCATTATCTCAGAAAGGCTTTTACTTTCATTTTCGTCGGTTCGATTCTGCTTTGGTTCGCGGTCAATTATCCGGTAACGGTGGGACAGTCGGAAATTGACAGGAATATTGTTGAAACGCGGGCGAAGTACGGCGAAATTATCGCGAGTGCGGATGCTTCCGAAGCCGAATTGCTTTTTTCTGAGATGGAGACTGAGATTGAGGATGTCGGGCGTGGTGCGCGGCAGGCGAACATCGAGGGAAGTTTTGCAGGGAGGATCGGCAGAGCCATCGAGCCTGCATTAAGACCTCTCGGATTCGACTGGCGCGTAGGCGTCGGTCTCATCAGCGGCGTTCTTGCAAAGGAAATAGTCGTTTCCACGCTCGGAGTGATATTCAACGTTGAGGGTATCGAAGGTGAGGATGCATCGTTGCAAGAGGCGCTTAAGAAAAGCACGCTTCCTGATGGCAGCCGTGCGTTTTTACCTCTTTCTGCGATTTCGCTAATTCTCTTTGTGATGCTGTATATTCCCTGCATCGCAACACTTGCCGTGCAAAGGAGCGAGCTTAAAAATCTCAAATGGTTCCTCGTTGCGATGATATACCCGACCGCACTCGCTTACATAGTCAGCCTTGTGGTTTATCAGGTCGGTTCGATGCTGGGATTCGGGACGTAAAGCGCGTATCTTTCTAATTCTCCCCGCCTATACAGACTTGTAATGTCATTAGTCGCAATGCTGAATTCACAGCTTTGGCTTGGTTACCGTTAAGTTCGCGTAGAATGAGGTCATATCTTGGCTTTTTTCCATAGACCAAGTTTGAACAGCCATACCAATGCTGCAGCTGCCAGTACCTCGCTAAAAACAATTACCCACCATGCGTAGTAAATTGGTTCGTGCCCGCCCGCGACAAC
>JAGGVC010000024.1 GCA_021158185.1 bacterium
AATTATCGAATCATGGATACATGAAATGACGAGCAATGTCCATCAAAACTCACTGCTCAAAGTGTAATCGCACTTATAGAATCTCGCGAAGCACCAGGTTGCCATCCGGGAACCCCAGTTGATTTTCGATTGCCTCGAAGTCGAAGCTTACCACTTCCGTTCCGAGGAGGAATGCACCGCCACTGGTACTAAAGGGCTTGAGCCGTGAAATCGAGTTTCCAGTCTCTGCAGTTCTTTCAGCAGGCGGTATTGCGTGCCATAACGACAGGTTAGCAGTCGATGTAAGCACTGGAAACTCAATTGTGCCTGAACCGCACGTGAAATAGACTGCTCCAGGCGTGGTGTCAAGGACGCATTCTAGCGGAGCTTCGTATGAAAGCACAGCTTCGACAAGATTAAGCTGTTCTGCGAAAACCCCTGTAATCGCCCAGGTCGCCCCTGAGCCGGTCGCGAGAAGAAGCTCCGTTGCGATGAAATCCTGGCTTCCATAAACTACCATTTCGCCGTGAGATACCGCAAGCTCCCAGCCGCCGCCGCTTGCAGCGCGGACATCGAAGAACAGCGGGTTGAACGCCGTAACGGCTTCGGATGTCAAGCCGCTCACAGGATCGTACGATGCGAACTCGATACTCGTATCGAGCCAGTTGGGAAAGCGGAACGCACCATCACCGTAGCTGAAGATCATAAACGGATTGCCGGCTGAATCAAGCCTTATATGCACCTGTCCGACTTTTGGGGCCGAGATGTGGCTTCTGATGTCGTCGATTACAACAGGCGTTTCGCCCGACATATCTACGGCGAGGAAATGAAGCGTCTGCTCGGTCGGAGACACTGCGGGCTCGGTTGCATGTCCGATATAGAGCATCCCGCTCGTTGGATCGAACAGCGCATCGAGCACAGCGTGAATGATTCCAACATTGGAGAATATATTCGTCGAAGTCCACGATCCGTCGGCATTCTCGACGAGAATGTCCAGGTTTCCGGCATCGTCCGCCGCAACCACCGAAGGTAAGTTACCAGTGAAGAAAACCTGCGCAAGAACGAAGTTTCGATCGGATGAAATATCGCGCACGACCCACGCATCATCAGTGTAATAGCTGTGCCTAAGCGTGCCCGACGCTGGATCCGGCCACACGACGTCAAGGTTGCGAAGTCCGTAAGGCGCAGCGGAAACATCGAATGAAATCACGCTTGAATCGAAGCTGTGATCGCCCGATGGGACTTCATCGAAGTAGGGCAGGGGCGTCGCATCGGCTGTCACAGTGACGGTGCTGTTGGGGGTATCAGCGCTGTCGGTTGCGATTACGCCGATAGTGTAAGACGTTCCGAGCGTTAGGCCGTCTATGCGAACGGGCTGAGTCGGATAGCTGTCGAATTCCAGTGCCGTTGCCGTGGCTTCGTCGAAAACCGCGGCTTCATCATAAAGCACCGTGTAACTCACGGGCGGGCTTTCCGTGTCCGTAGCTTCGTTGAAGCTGACAAGGATGAAACTTTCCCGCGCTTCAGCCGTGAAATCTGCGCTGCCACCTGCAAATTCAGGCGCTGTTGTATCAGGCGGGGGATTAACAGTTACTACAACGATATCGGAGGCGGAATTTCCGGCTGTATCCTCGACCGTGCACGTCAGACCGTACTCGCCCGGCGCATCGTGTGTCCATTCCGTTTCGGCATGGCCAGGATCGGTGAAAACGCCTTCCCCTGTCCATGCATAAGTAAGCGGGTCATCTTCCGGATCGGTAGCAATCGCGTTCAGCTGTACGGTCTCGCCGACCATTATTTCGGCGGGGACTGCCGATATTTCGGTGATTACCGGTGCAAGGTTCACTGGCGGCTCTACAACTGTGATGTTGACGATGTTGTACGCGACTTTCCCACCCGGATCGGCCACCGTACAAGTCAGCGTGAATCTGCCCGTAATATCGTGAGTCCAAGTTGTTTCGTTATTGCCCGTCGATCCGAAAACACCTTCGCCCGACCACGTGTACGTGATCGTGTCGCCGTCGGGATCGTATGCCGATGCGTTCAGGTTTGATATTCCGCCGATTATGATCGTATAGGGATTTGCGGAAATTGCTGTAAACTCGGGCGCGTGGTTGATTGATTCCGGTATCGTGATTGCAAAGCTGCCGAGACGGTTAGTCCGGATTTTAACAACCGTGTTTCCTTCGAGGTTTTCCGTTACGAACACGTCGAGATAACTCCAGTACGAGCCGCCCAGACTGCTTGTTGTTTTCGAGTCCGTAAAACGCCACGCTTCCACTTCCACGCCTGCACCGATGTCCGAGCCAAGATATACAGGAATAGTCAGTGCCGCGTTGTAGCTCAGTACGGCATCTTCCGGCGCGAACGTCGCGCCTCCCGCAGTGCTGATCTGCTCGAATGTGATTCCTTCGTCAGCGCTGCCAATGGAAATTGCCGCAGCAGCCGGATCGAGCTCGGAAATCGATACCGCGAAAGTATCCGCATATCCGTCGCCGTCCGTATCGTACTGCGGGTCGCTTGTGGCAACAGTCGTGCCGTAAGGGATGAACGCCGATGTACCGCTTTCGGAGTCATACGCGGTCACGGACGACTCGATTGCTCCATCGGTCGCGGGCACTTCGTCGCTCGTCACCGGGTTGATAGTGACGCCTTCTCCTTCCTCTACCGGCGCAGCGGGAGCTGAAGGACCACCGATATTGGATTTACCAGTGCCTCCTCCGCCGCATGATAGAACGATAAGAACCGCAAAAAACAATGCAGGCATAAAGAATGCCAGCCTTAATCCGTTTCCATTTGCATAAGCCATAATAATCTCCTTAGTTCTGCGCCGATTCTCCTTCGCCGGTGTCCAGGACTTCCCGAACAGATCGAAGGAGTGCATCAGGGCTGAACGGTTTTGTAAGGATCGGGATACCTGATTGCCCTTTTAGCGCGGAAGGCAATGACTGGATGCTGTACCCGCTGCTAATTATACACTTAATGTTCTCTCGTATGTTACGCACCTTTTCGCATACCTCGTCCCCGCTCATCTTCGGCATCATCATATCGGTTAAAACAAGATCAATTGAATCTCCCTTCTTTCTGAAGATATTAACTGCTTCAATGCCGTTCGTCGCCAAGATAATAGTATAGCCTGCGTTCTCAAGAAGCCGGGAGGTCATCTGGCGAACGGTTTCGTCATCCTCCACAAGAAGTATCGTTTCCTCACCGCCCAGCACTTTTTTCTCGACCTTTGTTCCGATTTCGGCAGCCTTACGTTCGACGATGGGCAGGTATATCTTGACTGATGTTCCCTTGCCCACCTCGCTGTATATATTCACCATTCCTTCGTGCTGCTTGATAATTCCGTAAACGGTTGCCAGACCCAATCCCGTTCCCTTATCGACGTCCTTCGTTGTGAAGAAGGGTTCGAATACATGCTTAAGGACGTCAGGAGGAATTCCACATCCGGTATCTGCGACAGAAAGGAGGACATACCTGCCTGGCTTTGCCCAGGGATGCGTTTCACAGTAAGCGCCGTTTATTGCGACGTTTTCAGTTTCAATCGTCAATTTTCCGCCTTCGAGCATTGCATCCCTTGCATTTACTGCAAGGTTCATTATGATTTGACTTATCTGACTGGGATCAGCAAATACTGTTCCGAGATTGTGTCCAGGAATAACGTCCAGCTCGATATGCTCTCCCAGCACGCGTTTCAAGAGACCTACAGCTTTTTCAATTGCATCATTGATATTCAAATCAATCGCCTCAATAACCTGTTTGCGGCTAAATGCAAGCAGCTTGCTTGTCAGGTCAGCGGCGCGCTCGGCTGCATCGGTGATTTCTCTGACATATTCACTTGCCCGGCTTTTCCTGACAAGTTCGCCTTCAAGTAAATCGCAATACCCGAAGATGCCGGTCATAATATTGTTGAAATCATGCGCAATACCACCCGCAAGCTGCCCGATAGCCTCAAGCTTCTCTGCATGTCTCAGCTTCTCTTCAAGCTCCCTGCGATCCGTGATGTCGCGCCC
>JAGGVC010000123.1 GCA_021158185.1 bacterium
CGTCCGAGAAGCGCCAGCCAGCCCACGACGGGAATTAGCATACCGAGATGGGATTATGCCGGGAAACCCCCGACAGAGCAAGTGCACGGGCGCGATTGCGGGATATGCTAAGCTGACGATAGCGCGCGGGGGAGGAATTCGAGGACGATGGCGATAGAGTAGCACAGGCTTCCAGCCTGTGAATATCAAGACACAGACGGGACGTCCGTGCTACGTTTATTCACCGTAAAGCATGTACAGCATTTTATTCCATCCAAGCGCCCTTCAGACTATTACTATTGTAATCGACGTAGCTTATAAATGCACGGTCAGAAGAATCAATGGCAATGGATGACGAACCCTGAGCGCAACCATCAATAGTGGCTATTACCCATTCGGATTCTTCAAGGTGAGCATATTTAATGCCATCAACCCCGCAATAACTTATATGTGGCTTTCCATACGAGTCAAGGGCTATATCGGCATTTTCAAACCTTACTTGTTCAATCGTGCTGTAAATCCACATTGACCCGTTAAAATAGGCATATTTCAGGCCAGAAGTAAAGGGATCGTCACCAGAAACACCATAGCAGACATGTGGGCGATTTGCAGGGTCAATGCATATTGCTGCTGATTGGACTCCCCCGTTGCCTACACTATCAATAGACTCAATATTCCAAGTGGTGCCGCTAAAACGGGCATACATGAGATCCTCATAAGTATAGTAACTTATATGCGGCATATTTGAATCATCGATTGCGATTTCTGTTACATATTTACATATAATTTCAGCTGCGCTGGCAATGCGCTTACAATCCCATTTACTGTCTATGACGGTAGCATAGGCAAGCGAATTTGAACTGTAGATGTCATTTTGGTAGCTAATGTGAGGTACATCTAATGAATCAATTGCGATTGAAGCATTCATTCCGCAAAAACCATCTGCATCGACAGTTTCAATGAACCATTTCGTGCCATTATAATATGCGCATCTTAGTTCTGATTCGTATGGCACCCAATGTCTATACGCAATATATGGCAGGTCATTAGAATCAATAGCAATACCAGTATTCCCACCCATTCCCGAGGTGTCAATTGATGATACATTCCATACAAAGCCACTATAATCGGCATAATTAATGGTACAGCTATACTGCTTATAATTAATATAGCTTATGTGAGGCCTGTTCTGGGAATCAAATGCTACTGACGGATAGCCG
The DNA here is from genome assembly GCA_021158185.1 of bacterium. GTDB lineage: Bacteria > 4484-113 > 4484-113 > JAGGVC01 > JAGGVC01 > JAGGVC01. The sequence goes on from JAGGVC010000123.1 coordinate 1,200, forward strand.
CAAGAACGCTCTGAGGTATCAATTACATCTATATGCCATGGCACGACCGAAAGGACAAAATCGTATGAAGAATTGCCATATCCATTTAAAACCAAAAGCGAAGCATTGTAAGTTCCTGGATTACCAAGTGTAACGCTTGGTGATTCCAGTACTGAAGAATCTGGCGTTGCTCCTCCACCAAAATGCCATTCAAAAGAAAGCGGTGGCGTGCCACTTACTGTAGCAACAAAATCAACTTCTGCCCCGTGCGCTCCTGACTGTGGAGAAACACCAGCAATGACTGGTGCAGTTGGTAGAGGCGAGACGGTTAGAATAAAATCGAATGAATAGCTTCCGTAAATATTACTAATGTTTAGCGATGCATAATAAGAGTCAGGTTCACCAAGCGTGACAATCGGAGATGGTTCAGAGGATGTACTTGGAAAAGCCCCTCCTCCAAAATCCCAAGAATATGTAAATGGCATAGTTCCAGCCGCACAAACTGAAAACTGAACCTCATTGCCAGTCAAGCCAGCGATAGGACTCACACTCAAAATCGATGGCGGCGAGTTAAGCAGAAATGCGCCTCTTTCGCCTACACCTCCTTCGGTACCTACCGGTTCTATCGCGATCCACGTAAGTGCGCCCGCTGGAAGCGCAACGCTGAATGTTTTTGGAAATATTCCCAGATCGCCGAAAGGAACGAGTTCTCCAATTGGGGAAAACTCTCCGGTCTCAGAATCTGATGTTAGGATTCTGTAGTTCATGACCGCCGCTAGATACCCCTGCGCAATGGGTGTGATATCGCTGATTCCCACTTCGCCGCTTTTGTCGCCGTCGATCCACGCCTCGAGCGCGTCATTGCCGATTCCGTCATTGGTTTTAGCGAGGTAGTTCTGCGCGATCATCGTGATATCGGGGATGCCCACCTCGCCGGATGAGTCGTAATCGCCGATGTTCACGTACGACCAGTTGAGCAAACCCGCGTCGGGATCGTACGTCAAATCCGTGACGCGCCCCGCATCTCCAAACGGCGCGGCGGATGTGAGGCGGTCGAGCTTTGACGCTTCCATCTGGCGGATGAACTCATCGCGCAACATCTCGAACACGCCGGGATCGAAATCGGGATCAGCCGCGACTTCAGCCGGCGGCTCGAACGCCTTCGCATCGGCTATCGCCTGCTCGATTGTGACGGTACGCGCTACGGCGGATTCGGGGGGCTGCCAGCCGTCCATACCTTTTTCATCGCCCGCGCTTTCCGCGTTGACGGGGGATCCGGGAATCGTTCCGGGTTTTGACGAATTGCAGGAAAGGGCGAATACGAGCGCCGAAACGGAAAATGCGAGCAACGTTACGCCGAACACGATTACACGGTTTCCGACTGACGACTTTCCATCTATTCCAGACATATCAAACTCTCCCCATGCTTTTTAGGTGTTTTATTATAACAGGAAAATTCATATGAAAGCAATCGCTATATGGCGGATAGCGCGCGCCGTAAACGGCGCTGTCCAGGAAACCGGGGTTGACGCCCGTTTTCGCATGTGGCACAGGCTTCCAGCCTGTGAATATTAAGACACAGACGGGACGTCCGTGCTACGCTAGTCCGCGGCCTTAAGAATCATCCTTCCATCCTGGAGTCGAGGCTTCAGCCTCGGAACGCGGATATGGAACGCCGATACGTAGGCTAAAACATCCGCTCCATGCCCTTTCTTTTCAAGCCTTGTCTCCTTTCAGACTATGCCCTGCGCCTTGTCAATGCTACAATTCAGCCGTGATTCCGATTGATCACAGCGATGAAAAGCCGTCTGCGGACAGCGGCGAGCGTGCGGAGCCTGTTTTTCGTCTCACGGGGCTTTCAAGCTGCGCGGGGTGAGCGGGGAAACTGGGTCAGGCTGACCTGCACGAAATCCTAAACGGCCTTGTGCTGCCGCGTTTCGAGAACGTCCTTGTGGACGGCACGACGCAAGATGATGCCGGCGTCGTGAAACTGTCGGACGAGCTTGCCGTCGTGTTCACGACCGATTTTTTCACGCCGGTTGTCGATAATCCGAAGGACTACGGCAGGATTGCCGCGGCGAACTCGATTTCCGATATCTATGCGATGGGCGCTTTTCCCCTGTGCGCGCTGAATATCCTTGGAATTCCGTTAGGCAAAGTGCCGAACGATGTGGCTGCGGAAATTGTGCAGGGATCTGCGGAGAAATGCACCGAGGCCGGTGTTGCGGTTATCGGCGGGCACAGCATCGACAATCCGGAGCCTGTGTTCGGGCTTGCAGTGGTCGGCACTGTTCATCCCGACAAGATCTTGAGAAACGACGGCGCATTGCCGGGGCTCGACATCATACTCACGAAGCCCATCGGAAGCGGGATAATCACAACGGGTGCGATGCGCGATCTTGCAACGCCGGATGAAGTCGCGGGCGCGGTGGAATGGATGACCAGGCTCAATAAAAACGCGTGCGATGCGGCGCTCAAGTGCGATGCCATGACCGCAACGGACATAACGGGTTTCGGGCTGCTCGGCCATCTGTGCGAGGTTGCGGAATCGAGCGGAATAACGATCAAGGTATACGCGGACAGGGTTCCCCTGATGAAAGGCGCACACCGACTACTGGAAGAACGAGCGATTCCTGGCGGCACGGTTGGCAACTTCCAAGCTGTCGAGGGAAAGGCACGATTCCCGGACGATATGCATGAAATCGAGAGATTGATGCTCTGCGACGCCCAGACGTCGGGCGGGCTTGTAATTGCCGTGACGCCGGATCGAACGGAGGAACTGCTCAGGCGTCTCCATGACGGCGGTGACGAGCTGGCATGCGTGATCGGATGCACACTTGAGAGGAGTAAGCACACGATTATCGTGCGATGATGGTGCAGTGCGCACGAATGCGTAATTAATCGCTGTCATATGCCGTTATCTTGCGATAATCACGGCTGTATACAAATATCTGTTGATTATTTACGGGCGCGATCATTAAGACCGCCTACGCGATTCAAGCAGTCGTTCGAATGGTAGAATGTAAGTGATTCCAGGTCTGAATGGCCTTAATCGAGGTGGTGCGGAACTGATCAGATTTCAGACAATTTTGGTGCTTTCCATATTGATTCTCTTCCTCGCGCTGTCGAGTTGTGCGAGGGATGCACTCAAGGGAGCGCCGCAGGCCGCCGAGAACATCAAGATCACGGCGAAATTCGACAGCCTGGTAAACGAAGTCTACTACTTCTTCGTTTTCAACTTCACCGATGCCGCGGCTCCTAGTGAGTCGCTGCGTCCCGAGCCGAACGTGAGCGGGCCGGATCGAGGCAGCAACTGGGAGATGTACATCGTCTACCACCATACGGGCGGACAGACGGGAGCGATGTGGGAGGTGCTCTCCAGGGAACCCGGCGACGGAGATTTCTGGGTTGACGAGATTCCGGAGCCGCTCATCCAGCAGTTCTTCTATCTCAGCGCTTCCGCGAGCGGCAACTCGATTACGATCGAGCTTGATCCGCTCGAACTCGTCGATCCGAACAACAACGTGCCCACGAGTTTCATCCTCGACATCATCACGGCGAACTCCGGCATCGACAAGCAGACCAACCCCGAAGACCTCGGCGAAGTGTTCGACTGGCTCGACGATATCGTAGTCGCGAACATCATCGTCGGCGAGGAAGTCTCGGAAACCGAGCTTCTCATCGAGCAGTTCGACGATGCAACGAACCTTATCACCGGAAGCGATCTCACGTACTGGCGGATCGAAGTAAAGTAACGGCGGACGGCCTGCCGATTTCGGGCACGACGTTCATCGGGCGGCGTGGAGCGTTCCGGGCAAATATAGTGCTGGTTTAGAAACGATTTTTCAGGATAATTCCAAATGGGCTGCATCAAGCGGATTACAGGCTGTTTTATCTCAATCATCATTTTTCTCGTTGTAGTCGCAGGTGCTATTTACCTGTTCATTCTCCCCCAGATCACATCGCGCATCGAGGACGGCCTTAGACGGAAGCTCATGCTCGGCCCGTCCGCCAGCGTGGAAATAACAGACACGGGCTTCGTCGCGCTCTCGCAGGGGCGCATCGAGCATGTGAGCGTGGTGGCGGAGGAAGCGCGCGTGAACAACTACGTCGTGAAGAACCTGACATTCGAGGCCGACGGGCTTACGTTCGACCTGATAAGGACGGTTGCATTCAACGATCCGGCGATCAAGTCGCTCGGCGAGGGCGAGTTGGAGTTCTTTATCACCGCGCAGGCGCTTGAGGATGCCTGGGAGATCGCTGCCGCCAAAATCGGCATAAGCGATCTCACACTAACGGTCATTCCGGCGGATCTTGCGATAAAACTTGAAGGATCGTGGAAGATAAGCTGGCTCAACGCAGAATATCCATTCGAAGCGACCGGCAAGCTGAATCTCAAGGGCGGAAGCTTCCTGTTCTTCGAAGTGCCGGAAATCAAGGTTGGAAAACTCGATA
>JAGGVC010000091.1 GCA_021158185.1 bacterium
GACCATGACGGGCGATACGTACCTCATCGCGTTCGACCGGCTCAGCCGGATCAAGCAGGAGAAGATGGTGGATTCGCAGCCGGTCACCCGGTTCCAGTTTGTACTGCAAAGACCCCTGAACCGAGGACTCAGGAAGATCCTGAGCGCGTGATCGTGTAGCTTGACCGTGTAGAACTAGCGTTGATGGGGGCTCAGTCGCATATCGCACTCCCCGAAACCTTCACTGAACACGTCTCGGTTAGTACAAAGACAAAACTCGGAGAGAGAGGGATTCGAACCCTCGGGACGGTGTTCACCGCCCAACGGTTTTCAAGACCGTCGCCTTCAACCACTCGGCCATCTCTCCACCTGTATTTTACACTACAACGCGTGCTAAATCAGCACAGAAGGCAAGGCGTCATTATCCCCCGTCCATAACCCGATAACTCGGCAGCGAACACGCAGCCTCTCAATCATTGAATGAACCCGCAATCGAACTAATTCAGATGGAATGCTCGATGGCTGCAGAAATGATGCGTTGTTTAGGGCAATCGCCGCGCTCTTACTCGCTCGGCATGCCGATATCATCCCGCGTGAAAAGCGCGCGGAAATCCACTCCCGCTTCTTTGAACGTTTCCTCGCCGCCCTGCTTTCTGTCAAGCACTGCCAGCACGCCCGAAACTTCAATCCCTGCATCCATCAGCGTTTTCGCGGCCTTTAGCGACGCGCCACCGGTAGTAACGACGTCCTCTATGATCAGGACTGGCACGCCCTCGACCCGCGGTCCCTCGAAAAGATTCGCCGTACCGTAATCCTTCGCCACCTTGCGAACGAATATCGCCGGTATCCCCGACGCAAGCGAAACCGCAGTAACGAGCGGAATACCACCGAGCTCCACACCCGCGATCTGGCGCGTGCCCTCAGGGATCATCTTTGCAAGCTCCCTCGCCACTCCCATAAGCACATCCGGCGTACCCTCAAAAAGGTACTTATCGAAGTAGTGCTTGCTCTTCTTCCCGCTGCGGAGCGTGAACTCCCCTTCGAGCAGCGCCACTTCCTTTAGTCTCGATATAAGCTCTTCCCTGGTCATTTCTCCCATCTCGATCCTTCCCGATATAAAGATCGTCTGATGATAACATCGCAGTCCGGATACTCCGAGCATCGATTCATAATGCAAATAGATTCGCTGACTGAAAAAACTCGACCCTCAAGGTGATGTAAACTTGACAAAGTAAGCCTTGATAAGGTATAATTATAATTAACAGGGGGGTTATCTTGGTATATACGCTGATATTCTTAGTTATTCGCGGATACAACAATATATAAAGAAATAATCGGGTTTGAGCGCCTAAAGGAGGATGGCATTGATGTCGCATGGGATATGGCGAGTCATCGATCTTGTACTCGTCGGAGTATTATTTTTCGCACCGCTCATTTTTCTCGTCTGGATTTACAACGATGCAGACGAGCGATACAACAGCGGCTGCTTCTGGGTGGTCATAATATTGATATTCAACTGGTTCGGGATTATCTACTACTTTGTTATGCGGTACTTCTTCGAAAGGAAATACTCCGTCCCCACCCTCGACGAGAAATTCCCGCTCCACACAAGCCACTTGGGAAAATTCGGTCGTGGAATCATCGGTAAGTCCGACCGCGGAAGCGAGGACAAGAAAACGATGCACGGCGGACCGGACTGGCCGGACGCGCCAGAATTTCGCGACTACCACGCGGAGGATTTGATCGAGCAGCGGAAGTTCGATGAAGCCGAAGCGTACCTCAGGGATATGGCGAAGATCGCGCGCGCGGATGAAGCCGAAGCGTACCTCAGGGATATGGCGAAGATCGCGCGCGCGGATGATGACGAAAAACGGATCACCACATATCGCTACTACTACAAAAAGATGACGGACTCGAGAGAAGCCGTTCCGCCGAGGGAAGGCGAGGATGACGGATCGAAGTTTGACCCGCGCAAGCCGCGCGGAATGAAGTAAACGGCTAAGGAAACCAACTCCGCTATTACATCAAACTCCGTTCACCATTAGGAATTTCACCCGAAACAAGCAGGCTTTGTGGGACATAATTCACCGCGATATTTGCATGAGGCGCGGTATGTCGCGCGCGCGCGCTAAAATGGCGGTGTGCTGAAACGATTCGGAAATGCGGAAGACAGATCTGCCGGGAGCGGAGCATCGCGCGGTGCGGTTTCTGGCGATAAAAATGCAAAGAAAAGCCCCGGATGGGCTGCAAGATGGCCGGGGGCTGTTGTTCTTATTGCATTCATCGCGACTCTATCGTGCGCAGCACTTTTGAATTTCATCGTCAACCCATTCGGGCTTTATCCCGGCAATCTACTAGATTACAGGCCGGAGAATTACCGGAAGCAGAAGTTCCTGCTCGTCCATAATTACAAGCTCGAACCCGAAACGGTAATCATTGGCTCGTCGCGCGCGATGACTATGCCGCCCAGGGAAGTGTCGCACTATCTCCCCGGTCTTTGCTTTAACTTCTCTGTTGCATCGGCAACTGCAGAGGATTATTACGCTATAGCGATGCTTACAGTCGATGAGCTGGGAATACCTATATCGCGCGTTGTCCTTGCCGTGGATTACGAAGCCTTCAATCCCGTAATCCCCGTTCTTCCGGAGGCGCGTTACTTCGGAGAATTCTCTAAACACCTCGTCCTGTCGCCCGATCTGAAAGAGAGGAAATTCGAAAAATTCGCGCAACTGATTTCTCTTCAACAAACTGACGAATCCTACAACGTACTCATGAGGAAAATCAGAGGCGGCGATGAAAATCCCAAGCTTCGTGTGGAAAGAGATGGTCTAATGGTGCATGTCGCGCGTGAAAAGGCAATCGCAGAGGGCACATTCAAACTCGCCGAAGTTCTCGACGAGCGCGTACGCAAGTATCCGGAACGAAGCCTGAAGCTGTCGGGATACACAGGCGTCGACACCCGCAGGATGGAGTACCTGGAGCTTTTCCTCGACTTCTGCGACGAGCACGGAATCGCTGTTTACGCTTACATTACGCCGTATCACCCTGAGTTGTGGAAAGTGCTCGACGGAATTCCCGGATCGAAGGTGCTCGATACGGTCAGGGAAACTCTTGATGTCAAGTTTGCGGAACACGGCGTAACACTCCACGATTTCTCGCGTATCGAATCATTTCTCGGGGATAAGTCACGCTTCTACGATGAGATCCATCCAATGCCGATAACCCAGATCCGAATACTGCGCGAGCTTTTCGCGCGCGAAGGCATTGAAAGACGCGATGGAGGTAACGGCTAGATGCAGTTCTTGAGCCAAACCTTCATCTTCGTATTCGCCCCGCTTGCAATCGTTCTCTACTGGATTATTCCAGCGAAGTACCGCCCTTTGTTCCTCACAATCGCGAGCTATGCATTCTACGCCTGGTGGGACTGGCGCTTCTCGATTCTGATGCTCATCACAACCGTCGTGGATTTCACCTGTGGCAAGTGGATCGCGAAAGCGCGCTTTGATTCGGAGTCAAATGAGCAAGTCACGGCGGATTACCGCGCATCCGCGCGCGTGTGGCTCGCATTTTCTCTCGTAGCGAACCTTGGGCTTCTCGCATTCTTCAAGTACGCAGGATTCTTCGTTGCCACCGTAAACGCAGTGAGCGAGTTTCTGGGCGGCGGCGCCCTGCCCGTTCCAGAGATCATTCTACCTCTCGGCATCAGCTTTTACACGTTCAAGTCGATCACATACACGCTCGATCTGTACCGCGGGCGCACGAAGCCGATCTTGAGCTTCATTCAATACGCGGCGTTCGTTTCGCTGTTCCCTGAACTTGTTGCAGGCCCGATCGACCGTAGCCGCGATCTCGCGCCCCAGCTCGCAAATCCGCCTGAGCGCCTCACGCGCGTCAACTTCAACCTCGGCATCGCATTTTTCGCCGCTGGACTCATCAAAAAGGTTCTCATCGCAGATCGCATCGCGTACTACTCCGAGCCGCTCTGGGGCGACGCACTCAACCTGACACCGCTCGAAGCCTGGGCTGCGGCAATCGGATATTCACTCCAGATTTTCTACGACTTCGCGGGCTACAGCCTTATGGCCATCGGACTCGGATTCCTGCTCGGACTCAGGCTTCCGCAGAACTTCAACTCGCCTTACCGTGCAAAGGACATCGGCGACTTCTGGCGGCGCTGGCATATGTCACTCTCGTTCTGGTTCCGCGACTACGTCTTCTTCCAAATCGGAGGGCTGAAGTTCGACAAGCGCTGGTGGGCGCTCTTCTGGACGATGGTGCTATGCGGACTGTGGCACGGTGCGGCGTGGACGTTCGTCATCTGGGGTGCGTACCACGGTGTGCTTCTACTCGTCCACCACGTCCTGCGCGAACGGAAGATCCGATGGAAAGGCGGCGCGGTCGGGATCGCGGGTACGCTATTTCTCGTAATATTCGGCTGGGTAATCTTTCGCGCAGACACGATGCACACCGCGTACCAGGTGTTCCTGAAAATGTTCAACTTCCAGGGCTTCGCAACGGGCGGAACGGTACCGCTGGGATTGATCGCTCTCTCTGTAATCGCGATGACTTGGGCCATCCTCGGACCGAATATGTTCGAATTCGCGGTCACGAAAATGTCACCGCCGAAAAGGTGGGCGCTGGCCATAATCGGTATCTTCGCAGCAATCGCAGTCCTGATTATGGCCGATTCCACGCCGTTCCTGTACGCGCAGTTCTAGCAAGCTCAGCGGCTTCTACGGCTGATCCACGACGGGAAGCGCAATAAGGTATGCTCCCATCCCTCTCAGTGCGCCAACCGCAGCTTCAGAATGTTCAAGTATATTCCCCGAAGCCTCGGCGGGATCGGCATTGATACGTCTTTGCAACATCCAATCCATCTGCTCAGCGGACAGCCCCAGAGTGCGCGCTGCCTCAAGCTCATCTGCGTTCCATCCGCTAGTACGAAGCCTGTTCTGGTATCTCCTGATGCTGTCCTCAGACACCGTAATGTCGGTAACACCCTCGGCGCGCAGGCTTGCGAGCAGCGTTTCAAGTCTTGCAGCGGTTACGAGCATCGCAAAACCGCCCTGGCGCTTGTAATAAAGCACGGCCTGCGCCTGCGCCATTATCCACTCCTCATCGCCCGCAAGAACCGCACCGCCATGGCGATCGAGTGAGATCGTCGCAGCGATGCAGATCGCGTTCATCTCGTTGAGCGCACCGATGAACTCGTTTATGGCTGCTGCGTGCGAGGCTGACAATACATCAGAAGGCTCAAGCGGAGTAAATACTGGAATCTCGGGGCGTGCGATCTCCTTGAAGTCCGACCTCGGCGGATCTCCGCCCAGAGCATGCGATATTTCCTCGGCTTTATTCATGTTGAATTCGACGATCTTCGATGCACCCGCATTCGGTATGCCAAGCCCCACCTGGTTTGCAGTAGCAAGTCTTCCGCCGCTTACGACAGCGTCCGCACCGTATGAACCAACTCCGAACCAGCCCAGTATTTTCTTGGCTTTATTGAAAGTTTCCTTGCCTGCAGATTCCTTTGGTGCATCCTCGCTGCCGCCGGGTTGATTGTCATTATCTCTGTTGAACGGCTTAAGTTCACCGCGGTTCCTTCTCCTCCCGCTTATCGCCAGGCGCTGGGCATCCCTGTTTGCAGGTGATGCAACACCGCGCGGCTTGAATTCACCTTTGCCGAACATCTGCTTCATTTCACGGAAACGGCGCGCTCGATCCTCTTTCGCAGTTCCACTGAAGAAATGCACGCCGGTGCTATGCGAAAATGAAAGTGTGTTTCTCATATAGGAGAAGCCCTGATTGGATGAACGAACGTTTGCAGCAGTCTCGCCCGCTGCCACCTGCATTGACCTGTCATGTCCAGTTACGGAACTGTAGAGATCGTTACTAAATCCGCTCTCAGCAGACAGTGATGACGAAGCTATGAACTTCCCGTCGTTGGGAGGATTCATCACCGATAGAATCTGATCCTGCGCTGCTTCGTATACAAGGCATACTGCATCGCGCCTAGTGCCGACATCACTGAGTTTGTCGGTTATCTCGCTCATGTAACTGCTGTCGCTTAAACCGTAGCCTTGAACGGCTAATTCGGAAATCATCTCGGTAGCTTCGTAAACAGCCTCTCCATCGCCGGCTTCGTACCCGGTTATCTCCTTAATCGCGTAACTCAGCATAGCGAGATCGAATGTGTTCTCGATACACTCATCCTTCCACTCGCTCTTAGGCGCATCCTTGAAAAGCAACTTCATCTCGGATGCAACCTCGACAGCCAGCTTAACCCGTTCACCTGCATTATCGAATCTTCCCGATGGACTGCCCGACGGCTTCCCTTTCCCGGGTCTACCGACGATAGTCCAGCCTTCTCCGCGCCATTCAACCTCGTCCGTTTCCCACGGCCTGAGCGGGTTCATTCTCGTGAGCACGACCGACTTAAACGCCCAGCCGCGGGCGTTCTTACCGCCCTTGAATTTTAGTGCGTCAACCGCGTCGTCGTAACTGATATTCAGCGCAGTGCCATGATCGTTCGAGATTCCGATGATCCTGTTCTGCTCGTCGCGCTCGACCGTGCAGATATCCGGTACGGTAATTTCGAGGTGCATATCGGAATAACCCGATGGGGCATACCGGATGAAGTAGCCGTCCGGATGATACGACCAACGCTCGCTGGGAATCACGGGGCCGTCATGCTTCGGCGGCTCACCCGGAAGCACGGCAATCGCCTCAAGTTCCTCAAAGGTCGACGTACCGCTCGTCATTGCCTGTCTGAGCTTCGCCTCGGCCTCGTAAATCTTGCGGACGCCGGAAGGAAGCTCGCCGAACACCTTGTCCCAGGCGTCGTCCGGCACAAGCCCGAGCGCCCCGCCCTGGAGCTCGAAAAGGTCCTTTTCGCTGAGTAGCTTGGCGGCGGTCATCTGCGTATTAGTGTTCATATCGCTTATCTTGGTTCTCGCAAGAACCGCCCAGATGAGCGTCTGTATGTCTCTCTGCGGGATATCAAGGTGCTCTATCGAGCCGTCCATGATCTTCTGTATGATCCCAGCCCGTTTTCCTTTGAGCGGCGCTAGGAGATAGCCGTCGCCCCCGCTCGGCCCGTGGGTTCCAGCGTGAAGACAGTAGCTCCAAACATCATCCTGGTATGAACCAGGATGGATGAGACCCCAACCGCCAGGCCCTTCGGGCATCTCGCATGCCGGGAAAAACCGCGACGGAGCGAAGTCGTCCATGAATGGAACCGAGGTTATCGCATCATCGAAGCTCGTCGTTATCGGATCTTCACCGCCAAACCCGATGTCGAGCCCCGGAATTTCGCCGATAACCTTACCCGCGTCGAATACATCGCCGATCTGCGGCCAGGCCGAAGCGTTTTCGGAAAACAGAAGGAAACAGAGTGCGGTAATAGCAACCGCATATCCCAAAATGGACGCACCAATTATCTTTCTCATATTCCATCCTCCTCGGA
>JAGGVC010000063.1 GCA_021158185.1 bacterium
GCCGACCGGGGCATGCTCCACGACGACGAGCTTTTTTGGAACATCCGAAGTAGTTTCATCTGTTTCCGTGTTTTTACAGGACGCCGTGCAAAAAGCTCCCAAGAGCACGATGCACAGCACGCAAACAGCATATACGAATGCTGAAACTCGGCCAATTGAATCTCTACTGATCACAGTCATTACTGTCCCTGTTACACTTAATCAGGTAACAGCCAGCAATTATACATCCATTCGGGAATGAATCCATTGCAAAGCTGGTCGTCGGAAATTTCCCTCAATACAGGCCAGCAATTCTCAGGCATAGGATGAGCGCATTTCTGCTTGCGAATCACACTATGTTTTTTCACATATGGGATTCTGACGTTTCTTGTTGCAGCGCGAGGTTTGCTGTTTTCCTGCAGCGGGAAAAGCTTCAGATTGTGCAAAACTGACCAAGCAGTTGCAAAATCAAGTGGATTAAGGCGTTTTGTTGCGATGGCGAAGCTATCTACATATAATTCGTACTTTGTAGATGCCTGCAATCGCGCGTCTGGAAGTGCGCGGCTTTGTTCCTTAATTTGCAGGCACAGGTGAGCAGATGGCTGAGCGTCTCGATCATTTGGAAAGCGGTATTAAAAGCACTAAATACACCCGAGTACAGAAGGATAAATCAACTCGCCTAAATATGACCATTAACTTCGACTGGTGCAAGGGCTGTGGTATTTGCATTGAATTCTGCCCCAAGGATTGCTTCGACATTTCCAGTATCAATCAGCCAGTTATGTCCAGGCTTGAGGATTGTACGAAGTGCATGCAGTGCGTATATCGCTGCCCTGATTACTGCATAACTATTGATGAAGTAGATCCGGATGACGATTCCCGGGAGGTTGCGTAGGATGGGCGATGCACGGGTACAGCTACTTCAGGGGAACGAAGCGTGTGCAGAGGGCGCGCTTGCGGCAGGCTGCCGATTTTACGGTGGATACCCGATTACGCCGTCAAGTGAAATCGCGGAAATTATGGCGTTCAGGCTCCCCCAGGAAGGCGGCAAGTTCGTCCAGATGGAAGACGAGATTGGGAGCATCGCCTCTATCATCGGCGCCTCAATGGCTGGGGTAAAGGCGTTTACTGCAACGAGCGGACCGGGCTACAGCCTGATGATGGAGAATATTGGATACGCGTGCGTTACCGAGATACCTATCGTTATCGTGAATGTAATGAGGTGCGGGCCGAGTACTGGGCAGCCAACCGCGACGGGGCAGGGCGATCTTATGCAGGCTCGCTGGGGGACTCATAGTGACCATCCTGCCATAACCTTGGCAGCCGCAAGTGGGCAGGAGATGTACGACCTTACTGCTAAGGCGTTCAATCTTTCCGAGAAATTCCGCATGCCCGTGACTATGCTAAGTGATGCGGTAGTAGGCCATATACGCGAGCGTGTAGTCCTGCATTCTCCTGATGAAATTGGGATTGTACAGCGGAAGCTGGCGGATGAAAGTGCTGATGAATATGTACCGATGGATGTGGACGATTCGCATATTCCTGCGCTAGCAAATCTCGGTTCAAAGCACCATCCATACTATACCGGTCTCGTACATTCGGGAAAAGGCTTCTTTACAAGTAAGCCCGAAGAAGTAGAGTATTTCATAAGGCGCTTGTCGCTGAAAGTCGAAAAGCACAAGGATGAATTGATCGATGTCGAAGAGCTTGGTACGGACGATTGTGAAGTTTGCCTTGTTAGCTTCGGTGTAAGTGGACGAGCTGCGATAAACATCGCGCAGAGAATGCGCGATGCAGGCAAGAAAGTCGGTCACCTCAGGCTCAAGACCGTTTGGCCGTTTCCTGATGAAGTGATTAAGAGCATTGCAGCGAAGTGTCACACGTTTGTTGTTCCGGAGATGAACCTCGGACAGCTGAAGCTCGAGGTTGAACGTGCGGCATGCGGTGAAGCAAAGGTTATTGGTGTCAACAACATTTCAGGTTCGATGATCACAACCCACGAAATATATGATGTTGTCAAGGAGTTTGTCTAGTATCGAATTGCCTGGATTAATACTGTCTTGTCTGGGTATTGATTTTGGAGGGAAATTTAAGAAGGTGAGTGGCTAGATGCCTGAAGCGTTTCTGGAAAAGTACTTGCGTCTTGAGAACCTACCGACGATCTGGTGCGCGGGATGCGGGCTTGGCACGGATATGCGCAGCATCGTAAAGGCGTTCGACACTCTCGAACTGGATCCGGATATGACCGTGCTTGTAAGCGGAATCGGATGTTCGAGCCGTATGCCTGCGTATGTCGATGTCAATACCGTTCATACCACGCATGGCAGGGCGATTGCATTTGCGACCGGAATCAAACTTGCCAATCACGATCTGACAGTTGTGGTCGTCTCGGGCGATGGCGATGCTGCGGCAATCGGTGGCAATCACCTGATTCACGCCTGCCGCAGAAACATAAATATCACCCTTGTCGTTCTGAACAACAGCAACTACGGAATGACTAGCGGACAGTACAGCCCGCTGACTCCGCAGGGAAGTGTCGCAACGACAGCTCCCTATGGCAACGTAGAGCAATCCTGGGATCTTTGCGATCTCGCGAGGGCGAGCGGTGCGACTTACGTAGCCCGATCCACGACTTTTCATTACGAATTGATAACCAAGCTCGTGACAAAAGGCATTGAGCACAAAGGATTCAGCTTTATTGAGGTTATCACACAGTGCCCGACATACTTCGGTCGTTTCAATCTTGCCGGGTCTCCAACCGATATGCTGAAATACCAGAAGACCCATTCGATTCGCATCGAGCGCTCCGATGGAACTGAAGAAGCGATCACGATAGGCGAGCTGTATAAGCGTGAGGCGCGGGAGTACTGCGACCATTACGACGAGCTGATCGTGAGGGCGAAGGAACTGAAAGCTGAAATGTCGGAGGATTAGGCGTACCGCAGTTTTAGCGGAATGCAATCCTTCGGTGTAGTAGCATTTCAGTCTGCTTGTTGATTGATCTGTTTTTAATATCTAGGATTTGGTTAGAGAAGAATGCGGTACGAGATCAGGCTTAGCGGAATGGGCGGTCAGGGGCTTCTGCTTGCGGGAATCATCGTCGCTGAAGCTGCGATGGCGCAGGGCAAGAACGTTGTCCAGACTGCCAGCTACGGACCGGAAAGCAGGGGCGGAGCAAGCCGTAGCGAGGTGATTATTTCCGAAAAGGCAATCGACTATCCGGCGGTGATCGAGGCGGATTACCTGTTAGCGATGACACAGGAAGCCACAGACAAGTTCTTTCATGAAGTTAAGCCGCACGGCATTGCACTTTTAGATTCCACGTGGGTCAAGGAAATTCCCGCTGGAAATGTTGAGAGCACATACTACTTTCCGCTGACCGAAACGGCAATCGAGAAATTCGAGAAGGCGATATTCGCAAACATTATCGGTCTTGGGATCATCTGTGAATCAAGCAAGATTGTGGAGCCTGACTATCTCATTGCGGCGTTGCTCGATCGCGTGCCCAAGAGATACAAGGAAATGAATCAAGTTGCCTTCGAAACAGGTATCGAACTCTTTACGAACGGCAAGATCCCAAAGGGTGTGGCCGGACAGGCAGTTGAAACCGTCTGATATTTTCATCAGGCCGGGTTCTGTTCCTTCCAAATATCCAGGTAACCTATTGTACGCGATGCGCCGTGCCATATTGTGCGTTGAATCAAGCTTCTGTTTCGGTACTTAAATGCCGAAATCGGGACCGTAACATTGATAAATCTGCTGCGAAATTGTATTCTGCAGGCGGCAAATTATCCATTACCGCTAGGCGGAATGAAGAGGGTGACTAAATGAAAGTCCACGAGTATCAAGCCAAAGAGGTCTTCGCCGAGTTTGGCATTCCGATCACTGAAGGTGGAGTGGCGTTTACGCCGGACGAGGCCGAGCAGATTACACGCGAGCTTGGAAAGCCCGTTGTAGTCAAGGCTCAGGTTCATATCGGAGGGCGAGGCAAAGCCGGCGGAGTGAAGCTTGCGAACACGCCAGAGGAAGCTCGTGAAAAAGCGGATGCTATTCTGGGAATGGACATTCGCGGTTTCACGGTCAAGAAAGTTCTCGTCACAGAGCAGGTAGGTATCCGCGATGAGTATTACTGCGGCATAACAGTCGATCGCGACGCGCGAATGCTCGTTCTTATTCTATCGGCATCGGGCGGAGTAGATATCGAACAGGTGGCCGCAGAGACACCGGAGAAAATCGCCAAGATTCACATCGATCCGCTCGTGGGGCTGTGGCCGAATCAGATGCGGCGTGCAGTTTTTTCGAGCGGCATAGATACTTCGAAGATAAAGGAAATATCCTCGATCATCCACAAACTTTACAAGGCGTTTCTCGCGCGCGATTGCTCACTGCTTGAAATAAACCCGCTTGTGGTCACGGACGACGGGCAGGTGCTCGCGCTGGATGCAAAGATGGATGTGGACGATAACGGGCTTTTCAGGAACAAGGATCTTCTGAAGTACAGAGAGATAGGCGGCGACCTAGACGAATACGAAGCATTCGCCAAGGAGAACCACGTGACCTACGTACATATGCCGCCAGACATGCGCGGCCCCGTCGGAATCGCGGGTAACGGCGCGGGTCTCGTGATGACCACGCTCGACGTTGTGGCGCGTGCGGGACTCAAGCCGAACAACTTCTGCGACATCGGCGGTGGCGGCGACGCGGAACACTCGATTAAATGTATCGAGACAGTAATGAAAGATCCGGACGTAAAGGGCTTTTTCCTTAATGTCTTTGGCGGAATAACCAGGTGCGACATTGTTGCACAGGCGCTCGTTGACTATGCGGACAATTTCCCGGCTGGTTGTCCTGTGGTGATTCGGCTTACGGGAACTAACGAGGACATAGCAAAACAGATGCTTGAGGAAACCAGATATACATTCGTTTCCACGATGCAGGAAGGTGCGGAGAAGATCGTCGAGCTGATTAAGGGTCTTGAGGTTGGAGCGTAAGGAGGAGAGATATGTCAATACTTATCGATAAGAACTCGCGTGTTGTAGTTCAGGGCATAACCGGTGGAGAGGGCACATTCCACACCCGTCTGATGATGGAGTACGGAACAAACGTCGTTGCCGGTGTCACACCAGGCAAGGGTGGACAGAAGTTTGACGACAAGGTGCCGATATTCAATACTGTTCTTGAGGCTGCGGATTCCGAGGGTGCGGATACGAGCATCATCTTTGTTCCTCCTGCGTTTGCGCAGGACGCCATCGTAGAAGCGATTGATGTGGACATGGGCGTAATTTGCTGCATTACCGAGGGTATTGCGGTAAACGATATGATCAAGGTCTATAACTACCTTGCGATGAGCGATACAGTCCTCGTCGGGCCGAACAGCCCGGGCATTATTTCTGTGGACGAATGCAAACTTGGAATCATGCCCGGACAGATATTCAAGAAGGGACCGGTCGGCCTGGCTTCGAGAAGCGGCACTCTCACATATGAAATCGTTGACCAGCTGACGCGTGCGGGAATCGGCCAGAGCACGTGCTTAGGAGTCGGCGGCGATCCGATAATCGGTTTGAGCTTCATTGACCTTCTGGACGATTTTGAAGGTGATCCCGAAACAGAGGTCATTCTGCTTGTCGGAGAAATCGGCGGAAGTGACGAGGAGATCGCTGCGGAGCATATTGCATCCGAAATATCGAAGCCGGTTGTCGCATTCGTGAGCGGTCGCACTGCGCCCAAGGGTAAACGTATGGGGCATGCGGGGGCAATCGTGAGCGGCAATAAAGGAACCGCTGAAAGCAAGGTCAAGGCGTTCGATGAAGCGGGTGTTCCCGTGCCGATCAGCATTGAGGAGCTTGTCGAGGAAATTGGAAAGGCGCTGAAAAAGTAGCCTCGCTACGCCTTGTTTACTGCGCATTGCCATCCGGCACGTTCTGCACACAGACGCGCTCAGCCCTAAAAGACGACAGTTCTTTGGTGCGCGTTTTAAGTTCTGCTAGAATTCCTGCGTGGCAAAGCCAAAAACACATTTTGTTTGCCAGTCCTGCGGAGCGAGCACATCGAAATGGCAGGGAAAATGTCCGTCCTGCGACGAGTGGGGCACGCTTGTGGAGGAGCGCCTTCCCGCTGAAGGCGGCGATTCACTACGCGCGCGCCTGCGCAAGACCGGAAGAATCGCGGCGGAACCGCGGATGATATCCGAGATCGCGAGCGAAACCGCGGGTGAACGGAAGTCGTCCGGGATTCCGGATTTCGACCGCATCCTTGGCGGAGGAATGGTGCCGGGAAGTGTGATTCTTCTCGGAGGACCGCCTGGCGTAGGCAAATCCACACTTGCGCTCCAGGTTGCAGTCGGTGCTTCGTTGTCCGGCTCTCGTGAAAAGGCGCTTTACATCAGTGCAGAGGAGAGCCCGGAGCAGGTAGCAGATCGGGCACGCAGGCTTGGGCTTGCAGATTCCGATGTCACAGTGTTGAGCGAGACCGAGCTTGAAACGATACTCGACTTACTTTCAACTGATACGTCATTAAGCTTGGTCATCGTTGATTCCATTCAGACCGTTCGCCTTGCAGGTCTGATGAGTGCTGCGGGTACTGTCGCGCAGGTGCGCGAATGCGCGGCGCGCATCACCGAATGGGCGAAAACAACCGGTTCAACGGCGATTCTTGTTGGTCATGTCACCAAGGAGGGTCAGCTCGCAGGTCCGAAGGTTCTTGAGCATCTTGTAGATGTAGTGTGTTATCTAGACGAGGAACCGGCATTTGACCTCCGAATCCTTCGAGCGAGTAAAAACAGGTATGGAAGTGCAGGGGAAATCGGTTTGTTCGAGATGACGGGGGAAGGTATCCTTGCTATCGACGAGGGTGCTCTTCCGTGGCTTGGCGGAGCGAGTTCGGAGCAGCCGTCCATTTTCGGGGTAGTGAGCTCTGCAAGCCGTTCGTGGCTGACCGAAGTGCAGGCGCTGGTCACCCCGACCGCATTCCAGTATCCGAGGAGGATTGCGATCGGTTTAGAAGGAAACAGGCTGGCGATGCTCCTTGCAGTAATCGAAAAACACCTGAAAATGCCCTTATGCACGCGTGATGTTCATGTGAATGTAGTCGGCGGCTTACGCGTAACCGACACTGCGCTCGATCTTCCTATCGCGCTTTCGGTGCTGGGGAGCTTTCTCGATCAGGTTCCTGCAGGTCCGATCGCGGGATTTGGCGAGGTTGGTCTTTCCGGGGAGGTCAGGCGTGTTTCGAAAAACAGAAGACGGATTGCCGAGGCTCGCAGATTTGGTGTCGAGCAGATTTACGCAGGAGGTTCTGAGCCGGGTGTCGAAGACGGCTCTATCGTCGTTACTACGCTTGCCGAGGCGCTTAGAAACGTTTTTGATATTTGATTTCTTAGAAACTCAAACAACCTCTGCTTTTGTTAGTCTTACTAAGTGATAGAATCGGTTTTCTTATCGCATTATTTGTGAGCCTGATATGAACAGGATCGTTTCAAGAATTCTGGGCGTGATGATCGGCGCATTCGCCGGTTATATCATCGCGCAGATGTACGATTTGATGTGGCTTTCGCCAATGCAGGCAGATCTCGAAAAAACCCTTGAGTCTATTACGCTGCCCGCTGGCAATCCGGGTCTCACGGAGAACGTGATCTGGGATCAGATTCAGAGCCTGAAGCTGTTTAGGATTCTGAAGGTTGTAATACTCGCACTCGGATTTGTAATTGGCTATCTGTTTAGCGGGATTCTCGGCCACAGGCTCGATATGCTGCTTGGACGAATCCTGGATAGTCTAAGGGAGACATCGAGAGAGCGCATTGTTGCGGGAATTCTCGGATTCACTTCGGGGGCGCTTCTTTCCTACGCAATACTCATACCGCTGTACTCATTCATGAGAGAGGCGGAGACTAATCTATTTCAGGATCCAATCATCCGCATCGGACTTTATCTCATCTTCCTCGTTTGGCTTGGATATTTTGGGATTTACCTTGCCATTAATGTGTTTTACCCCGAAAAGAAGGCTGATCAGCTCGGTGCAGAATTCGGGATAAAGGGCATTCCACCGAAGGTCATCGATACGAGCGTAATTATTGACGGTCGCATCGCTGAGGTTGCAAGAACCCATTTCCTTGAAGGTGTACTCGTGATTCCAGAGAGCGTACTCAGGGAACTTCAAAACATTGCTGATTCCGGGGATCATCTCAGGCGGATGAAAGGGCGACGCGGTCTTGAAATACTGAACGAATTGAGGAGCAATCCGAAGGTTCCTGTTTCGATTTACGATGATGCCGAAGAAGAAGTTGTGTCCAACTCGGTTGACGAGCAGCTGATTCGCATTGCAAAGAATCTAAGCGGCATCGTTGTCACGAACGACTACAACTTGAACAAGGTTGCAACAGTTCAGCAAGTTGATGTACTGAACATCAATGAGCTCGCGAACGCCGTGAAGGCCGTTGTGATTCCGAACGAGTCGCTCGTGGTCAAGATTATCAAGACAGGCAAGGAACCCGGACAGGGCGTCGGATATCTCGATGACGGGACGATGGTTGTTATCGAGAATGGTGCAGGGAATATCGGGGCAAACGTTTTGGTGCAGGTTTCAAACGTTATGCAGACTGCGGCCGGCAGATTGATATTCGCGCAGATACTCAATGTAGTGAATAACGGTGAGAACTGACAATGTCCACAGGTGTACTCATCGTTGCGGGGGGGGCGTCGAGAAGATTCGGCGGTCGAAACAAACTCCTTCTTGATATTTCGCCCGGAATATCTGTTCTTGAGTATTCCGTCAGGGCTGCCTGGAATACCGGCATTTTCAGCAATCTCGTAGTTGCTGCAAGTGAGGATGGTGCGCCCAAAGCTCGCTCGATTCTTGCCAAGCTTGGTGTCAGAGGCGAAGTTGTACCGGGTGGGGACGAAAGAAGCGATTCTGTGCGAAACGGTCTTGCAGCATGCAAAGGCGAGAAGGTTCTCGTGCATGATGCAGCGCGTCCTTTCGCATCATCTCAGCTTTTTTCGCGCGTGTGCGATGCGATTAGCACGGATGTCGGAGTTGTCCCGGTTGTCCTGCCGACCGACACGTTATACAGAACAGATAACGATGATTCCGTTACTGGCGCGATAGTGCGCGGCACCGTTGCATGTGCGCAAACTCCACAGGGATTTCCGCTTGAGATGCTCGTGGAACTCCACAGACGCGCGATAGAAGAAGAATTAACCTTCACCGATGATGGCTCCTTGTTATTGCATTACGGGAAAGCTCTTGTGACGGTGCAAGGCGAGAGGAGAAATTTCAAGATTACATATCCTGCAGATCTTGAGGTTGCGCGAATTATGACGATCAAGGCGGGAATTATGGGGGCGATGAAGGCTGGCGGATGAGCTTAGATCCGGTATTGGATTCGATGCGCATGCCTTCGATGCGTCAAGGCCGCTCGTGCTCGGCGGCGTCGAGATTCCCGATCATGCGGGGCTCTTGGGGCATTCCGATGCAGACGTTCTTGTGCATGCAATCTGCGACGCAATTCTTGGAACGGCGGCGCTTGGCGACCTCGGGAAGCACTTTCCAGATACCGATCCTAAGTACAAGGGCATAAGCAGCATCAAGCTGCTTGAGCGAGTGATCGAGCTTGCGGCGAATAAAGGTGTGCGTCCGACGTTTATTGATTCGGTGGTTATTTGTGAGTTACCGAAGCTCGCGCCATATATCGAGGAAATGTGCGCGAATATTGCAGACGCCGCTGGAGTTTCGAATGACCAGGTCAGCGTAAAGGCCAAGACGACCGAGCACTTGGGTTTTACAGGAAGAAAGGAAGGCATCGCTGCGATCGCTGTAGTTTCAGCCGCGCGCGATACGGGATCGCGGGGGCGCGATCGCGATGAAAACGCTCGTAATCGCGCGCGCGATGCGCGCGGTTCGGAAATCGAAATGCCGGCGACGATCATCGAACGCGCACCCGGAAGTGATCCCGAAGATGAAAAGCTAGCAGAGATGCTTCGAGGGCTTTCCACCATCATCTGTAATACTGATGGTGCTACGTCTGGAAATCCCGGCCCGTCGGGCTGCGCTGCGGTACTTATGACTCCAGATGGCGATCCGGTCTGTGCGTTCAGGTGGCATATCGGAGTTGCAACGAACAATATTGCGGAATACACGGCGGCTCTTGAACTCGTCAGGTGGTTAGACGGGATGGCGCTTTACGACAAGCAGATCGAGATCAATATGGACAGCGAGCTTGCAGTAAAGCAGCTGAACGGTCTCTACAAGGTAAAAAGCGCAGGACTTCGTGATCTCTGGGCTGAATTGAGTGGGCTATTATTGAGGTTCAAACACTGCAAGGTTGTTTACGTACGACGAGAGATGAATACGCTTGCAGACAAGCTGGCAAAGCTGGCATCAAAGAAGCGTTCCTCCAGCAGCACATAATCAGTATGAGACGTAAATCCGTTCCGGCTGAATTGCTTTCAACAGGATTCTAGCAAGGCAAGTCTCTTAGGAAATTCTCGATCGAGGGTCTGCGCAGAGCATTTCGTGACCTGCGTTCTTCCGTCAATTTCTCCCATTCCGCTAGCCAAGCCTGATCTTTTTCTTCTTTGTATGGGTCGGACATGTACGCCTGGATGTATACGAAATAAGCGATGCTCATTATGAGAATAACCAGCAGGCATAATTCCCCAATCATCACCTAATTATACCGGCAAATCATCAGGATTTCATTACGAGATAGTGCGATGATGCGATATGCCGAGTCCCTTGGGTTCATTCGATCCTGCCTGCGTGAACCCCGCCCCAATCGGCAACAGTTTCGCGTGACAGAAACGCCGAAAAATCATCGAAGCGCATTTTATTTATCGCTTTGATTCTTGCGAGCATGCTGTCAGGTTCAAGTCCGAGCACCGCAGCCTTTGCAAGTTCTCTGCATTTTCCGGACGTGGTTTCTAGCGAATTCGAAATCTGTTCTGCAATAAAAGCCTTTGCACCGCTGAATTCTCTTTTTGTAACGCCTTTTTGAAAAAGCGCACGTACTTCCCGGAAAATCCCTTCCCACGCGTCATCGAGCTTTTCCCGCGAGCACAGCAAGGTTGTAGTGATGAATCCCAGCTTCTTTCCCGCGATGTAACTGCTTGAGACCGAATATGCAAGGGATTCACGATCCCGAAGCCTTGAGAAAAGCTTTGAATTAGCTCCAGCACCCAGTATGCAGTTGAATATTTCCCAGAATAGGCTGTCGGGGTGAGTGATGCCGCGCGCGGGAAATCCTACGATGATCGCCGATTGTTCCTTGTCCATATCGATATCGATTCGCTTTTTCCCGCCGCGGAATTTACCCTCGCGAGGATAAGCAACGCCTTCGCTTGTGAATTTGTACTTCCCGATTTCCGAATTGAGCATTTCTATTAGTTCGGCATCGTCAAAACGTCCTGCGGCGACGAATATCATTCTTGAGGGTGCGATAAGATCCCTCGCGTATCTCTGTACGATCCTTGATGTGATTTTCGCAAGATTATCCTCAGAGCCGAGAGTCTGTACGCTCAGCGGTGACTTTTTAAGAAACTCAAGTGCGAATTTTTCCCAGGCGACCGAATGGTTCTGGTCTCGCAGCTGCATAAGTTTAACCGTCGCATCCCAGCGCGCTTTTTTAACTTCATTAGGCTGAAAAGCGGATTCGAAAAGCATCTCGGGGATGATTTCCGCTGCAAGCCGCCAGTCCGATGCTCGAAGGCTGGCTTCAATTCCGAAATGCATCGGCGAAAATGCTGCGCCGACCGATGCCCCAACGCTTTCAAATGCCGCAGAAAGCTCCTTTGCAGTTTTTCGCTTTGTTCCCTTGATTAACAGCTGGTTTGTGATTCGGCTTATGCCTTTGAGTGGCTCGCTGAGAATATCGAACGGGAAGTGCGCCCGTAATGAAAATGTCTCCGAGCGGGACGATTGCCATCCGTATACCTTTGCTCCGCAGTCCAACTTGCCGATCATCCGCGGTTGGGATGCAACTGTTTTCGCTTTGTCGCTCACTCCGGATGAGACACCTTTCCGAAAGAACCTGCGTATGTCATCTGGCACTTTCGGTACTGCCAGGCTTTCGGGATACGAGATTGTCAGCGCTGCTCTGCCGATGCCGGACATTATCCGGGCTGCAAGCTCGGTGATTTCTGCGGGAGTTGTTTTTTCCTGATAGTCGATGAATCGTTCGACTTCGTCGAGATTTCGCCGTGGAAAAGCTATATCGCCCAGCCATCCTCCGGCGCTCCTTGCATCCTCGCATCCAAACGCCCGCGCTGAGGAAAGGGATGCTTTGGCTGACGATACTTCGGTGAATGTTGGATGTTCCTCGCTGATTCTCGCGAGGTTAGCGCGGAATTTTTCTAGAATTCGTTGGACCTTATCTGTGCTGTCCGTGATGAAGTTGAATATAAGCGAGTTAACAGGATACGTATCCTCGCTCGCCAGATCGAAGTTCTGGCATAGCTGCTCGTTTTCAACGAGTGCCTGGTTCAGCCTGCTCGTGAACGTTCCGGCAAGTACGAAAAGAAGCATTGACAGAACAGCGGAATCCCTGGATAGATCGCCGCCAGGTGCGGGAATGCTCAGGTAGCCGTATATGGATTCGATTTTTCCCGGCGAAATATGAATGTGTTGCCCTGGCATGAGCGCCGCGGGAGTGAAGGATGGAAGCTTGCGCCTCGGTTTCACCCAACTGCCGAAGTGCTTATTAAGCAGATGGAGCAGCTTTTTGTTTTTTGGGAGTCCGCCCGCGATCACGAGAGAGGCGTTGTCCGGCCGGTAATATGAATTGTGGTAAACGCGCATCGTTTCCGGTGTCAGTGCCAAAAGCGCCTCTTCCGTGCCGAGCGTGTTATGTCCCCAGGGAGTATCCTTGTAAAAGCCAAGCTGATGCACAAGGTATGGCGCGTGCAACGGGTGGTCGCGGTACTGTTTCATTTCTTCAAGCACCACTTCACGCTCGCTCGCGAAGTCCGAAGGATCGAGCGCCGGCTTTATGCACATCTCGCTCAAAAGCGACAGAGCAAGATCGAGTTTTCGGCGGGGCATAACGAAGAAATAGTGCGTGTATTCAGAATGAGTTGCGGCATTGTTGTAGCCGCCGGCCTGGCCTGTTATGCGATCGATCTCTCCAGCGCTCATGCGCTCACTGCCTTTGAAAACCATATGCTCGAGGAAGTGCGAGATCCCGAATTCATCGCGTTGCTCATGCTTTGCGCCGACATTGAACCACAGGTCCGCGTAAATCCTTCCGCTTTCCGGCACGTCGAACAAATAAATCCTCAGTCCGTTGTCGAGGAAGATTTCCTGCACGGGCATTCCCTTTAATGTATTCAAGCCGATTTTCATCGCTGTGAATGCTACCACAGATGAAAGCGTTAGAGAACGAAATGCTTGAGAAAAACCTACAGATCTTGAAGACAAAAAAAGATTTCTGCAATTTCTTTGGTATTAGAGATTACTTCGCTACCAAGGGTTGTCTTTTTGAAGGGAATTTTTGATAAGCGTATTTTTGGGTTTGAATATTCAATAAATTGTGAGATAATTCGCGTCAAGCTGTGAGTCGTGGTGGTTTGGGATGTTAAGTTGGCTGAGTGCAGATTCACTCGGCTGACTTTAATTGTAGAATAGTTGCTCGGTATTGTCAAAAACAAAAGACAAGGAGGAGTGAGATGGCGGAGGAAGCTTTAAGGACTTCAGAAGCGGTTGAAGGCACGCACAAGGCCGGATCTCTTGCTGGAAAGTATTTGACTTTCGTTCTCGGTGGCGAGACTTACGGGCTGGAGATTCTGAAGGTGCAGGAGATAATCGGCCTTATGGATGTCACAGAAGTTCCCCAGACGCCGGATTTTGTTCGAGGCGTAGTCAACTTGCGCGGCAAGGTTATTCCGGTAGTTGACATGCACCGGAAATTCGGGCTTACCGAAACCGACGACACGGAGCTTACGTGCATCATCGTAGTGCAGGTTGTCAGGGAATCAGGAGCAATTGTAATGGGTGTCATCGTTGATGAAGTATCGGAGGTTTTGGACATCGAAGGATCACAAATCGAGCCACCGCCCAGTTTTGGAGCCAGCGTGGATACGAGCTTCATACTCGGAATGGGCAAGGTGGGGGATACCGTGATGATGCTTCTCGACCTTGACAGAGTGCTTTCCGGAGAAGATCTGGACGCTGTAAGAGAAATTGCCTGATTATGGGCTGCTGAAAGACAGTGCTCTCCAGCTGCCAAAAGGAGTGGGAGATCCTGTTCTCAAAAGCAACATTGATTTACAAAGGAGGATGAATCGTGTTTAAGAACATGTCACTTGGGGCCAAAATCGGAGTAGGATTTGGCCTGTTGATTTTGATTTCTGTACTTCTGGGCGCATTGGCCGTATACAACATGAAACGCGTTGAGGGAGATTCTAATACGCTTTCCAGCGAGTACATACCTGAAGTTGACTTTGTAGTCAGCACCGAGAGGAACGCGCGCAGAACGATTCAGGAAATGAGCAATTACGCGTATACCGGAGATGAAACCTACTACACTGCCGCTGATGAATGGCTCGTCAGGCTCGATGAACGGATAGCATCTCTCGATGATCTTGCACAATCGGCGAAGCATCTAACCCAGTTATCCGGTGCACTTACGAAGATCAAGGATGCGAAGTCGACATTCGTTGACATCAGGGAAAACATGAAGAAAGTGATTGATGACATCGCGGCAATCAACAAAACGCTTGATAGCTCTGCTGCGACGTTTATGAAGGAA
>JAGGVC010000042.1 GCA_021158185.1 bacterium
GGGGGGGGTAGCTTGCCCACGGTCATCTCTGGCCATCAGCCTTTCGTTCTCAGACCTTAGCTGCTCAACCTCATCGGCAAGCTCCGAAAGCTGGGCTTCCTTTTTGGCAAGAAGATCAAGTGCTTCCTCCAAAGACATAAGTGTTTCCACCTCTTTCGATTCAGGCATAGCCAACCCCTTTGATTGCCAATGCTACATCGGATAATTCATACCGGCGCTACATGGCCCGATCAAATTATACCAGAAGCTGAGTAAGTCGCAACTTGTTTGACTACTCTGCGCTATTATAGCCCCAAGCGAGTATCAGCCCATTCTCTTCCCCTGAGGCAGTGATAGCGCCTACATTCCGAATTTGGCGATTATTTCATCTTTATTTAGGCCGAGTATGCCGTACTTATCGCCCACCTTCCTGAAGGCATCGAGTGCTTTGTCGAGATGCTCTTTCTCGTGCGCGGCGGAAATCTGTGTGCGGATGCGCGCAGCGCCCTTGGGTACAACGGGGAAAAAGAAACCGATTACGTAAACGCCCTCATCCATCATATCCCGTGCGATGTCCTGGCTCAGCTTGGCGTTGTAGAGCATTATCGGAACGATCGGCGTTTCACCTTTCTTGAGGTCGAATCCGGCATCGGTCAGCCCCTTGCGCCAATACTCCGTGTTCCACTCAAGCTTATCGCGGCGCTCCGTTGATGACATTATGATTTCCATCACACGAATCGCGCCCGAAACGATGACCGGCGCAACAGTATTGCTGAACAGGTATGGCCGCGCTCTCTGACGGCACATATCGACAAGTTCCTTCCGCCCGCTCACGCAACCCCCTGAAGCGCCACCGAGCGCCTTGCCGAGCGTCGTTGTGATGATATCAATGCGCCCTAGCACACCGCAATGCTCGTGACTGCCCTTGCCGTGCTTACCAATAAAGCCGGACGCGTGGCTGTCATCGACCATGACCATCGCGTCATATTCGTCGGCAAGATCGCAGATCTCATCAAGCTTCACAATATCCCCGTCCATCGAAAACACGCCGTCGGTAATGATCATCCGCGCACGCGCGTCCTTGTGAAGTTCAAGCTTCTTCCTGAGGTGCTTCATATCAGAATGTTTGTACGTGTCGTAGGTTGCGCTGCAAAGCCTGATGCCGTCCACAATTGACGCATGGATCAGTCTGTCGGCGATCATCACATCGTCCTTGCCGAGCACCGCCTCGAACAGCCCTGCATTCGCATCCATACATGACGGAAAGAGAAGTGTGTCCTCGGTTTCGAAAAACTCCGTCAGCTTGTTTTCCAGTTTCCGGTGAATATCCTGCGTACCGCAGATGAAACGCACACTCGACATGCCGTAACCGCGATCTCCTAGACCATCGTGTGCAGCCTCGATCACGTCGGGATGACTGGACAGTCCGAGGTAATTGTTAGCACAGAAGTTGAGGACAGGCTTCGGTGCTTCCCCGATGGGAAATTCCACTTCTATCTCCACACCCTGCTCGGAATGAATGAACCGTTCTTCCTTGTACAGCCCGGCATCTTTCATCTCGGCAAGACTTGCCCGGTACTCTGACCTCAGTTTATCCGAATATGTCACGTCACATACCTCCTGCAAATTAAATCATTCACAATCAAAACACAGCGCTTTATACCTTCAAAAAGATATTGCATTAACACAAAGAACCATAGCCGGTCCCGTGTTAAATGTCAGGCTTGAATTCACGGACGAGCGCAGCGATCTTTTTTACGCTGTCGAAGGCCTCGGGGTTTGCCTTCTCGTCAGGAATGCTGATTTCGTACTTGTTTTCGAGAAACGCTTTAAGCGAAACCATCGAAAAACTGTCCACGATTCCCGCTGATATCAACGGACTGTCGATATCGAGATCGTCATCATCGTCCTCAAGATACTCATCTACAACATACTCCATAATGGTTTCTTCAAGCGTCATCTTCTTCTCCTGAAAAACAGATTCTATAGGAACAAACTTTGAAACCTCGACAGAGACCGCCGCAGTTCCAAGCATATATTATGCAGGATTGCGAAGCCAAAATCAATCTTCCATAGTCGATACATCACCGATATCTTCGCCACGATCCATCGCGCGAAGAACTCGCCGCATAATCTTACCAGAGCGCGTCTTCGGAAGCTTGTCGACAAATTCAATGTGTTGCGGCATTGCAAGGGACGACAGATGCTTGCGGACGAAGTTCATAATGTCAAGCTCAAGATCCTTCGACGGCTCGTAACCCGGATTCAGCATAATAAATGCCTTAACGACTTCCATGTTTACGGGATCGGGCGTTCCGACCGCCGCGGACTCGGCAACCCCGGGATGCTCCAGTAGCGCGCTTTCGATCTCGAACGGCGAAACGAGATGTCCGCCCGTATTGATCACATCGTCGTCGCGCCCCTCGAACCAGAAATACCCGTCCGCGTCAATATGCGCTCGATCACCAGTGATGTACCACCCGTTAACCATCTTGCTATTGTAGGCGTCAGGACGCTTCCAGTACTCGCGGAACATACTCGGCCACGGCGGCTTGATAGCAAGTTTGCCGGCTACACCAACTTCTGTAATCACCTCGTGATCATCATCAAGCACGGCGGCCGTGATTCCGGGAAACGGCTTACCCATCGATCCATCCTTGATCGGCATCCCCGGGAAATTCGTGATAAGTATCGAACCTGTCTCGGTCTGCCACCACGTATCGTGGAAAGGAAGCCCGTACACATCGCGCGACCAAGCGACAGCCTCGGCATTCAGCGGTTCGCCAACGCTTGAGAGATGCCTGAGAGAAGTAAGATCGTAGTTCTTTACGATCTCATTACCCTCGCGCATAAGAAGCCTGATGGCCGTCGGCGCGGAATACCATACCGTTACCTTGTACTTTTGAATGGCGTCGTACCACCGCGCAGGGATGAATCCGCATTCAAGCACGACCTGCGCCGCCCCAATGCTCCACGGCCCGATCACGCCGTACGAAATGCCGGTGACCCAGCCAGGATCGGCCGTGCACCAGTAAATATCGTCGGGGTTTACATCGAGCACCCATTTCGTGGTCAGATACTGCTGGAAGAGGGTGTTATGAACAAGCTGCGCGCCCTTGGGCTGACCTGTGGTTCCCGATGTAAAGTGCAGCACCGACCGGGTTTCGGGCTCGGCAGGATAGATATCCCATTTATCAACGCTCTCGGCTTTCTCGATATCGAAAAACTCGTCGCCTTCCTTGAGTTTATCGGGATTTCCATCGACAACGAGCACGTTCTTCATTTCGGGGAGATGCGGACGAACCTTGCGAACAGCTCTGGCGAGCCTTGAACTTGTGATAATGGTGTTCGCACCTGAATTGAAGAGGCGCACCTCAAGGGATTCATCCCGGAATGCGCTGAAAAGAGGCATCGCCACCGCGCCTATCTTCAAAATCCCGAAAAACGCAAAGTAAA
>JAGGVC010000109.1 GCA_021158185.1 bacterium
CGTCTGATAGGGCGCGTGATGCGAAGGCTCAGGATCGTTCCGAATCCTGCACCAATCAGCATAATCAAAAGTGTAAAGCCTAGAATCTGGTTGCGAAGATCGGCAATCCGGGAATGCATGCCTGTCTCGCTGATTCCAATGTGAATGTGGCCAGCAGTGCCGTCAACGATTGGGTATGCAACATCAATAATCGGAACTCCAGAAGCCATGTATCGAGTTACTAAAGGTTCATCAGCGCGAACTAGCGTGTGATGTTCAGCAGTTACCAGGTCCTCCGGGAAGCTCCCTTCGAACGTGTGCGCAAACAGCCTGCCGTCAAAATCGATTATGTACGCGTATTCCATTCCCTCGATCTTGTCCGCAACTTCCTGTAAGGTAATGCGAGCCTTAACAGCCTCTCCGTTATATACATTCTCGGAAATATTTTCACCGAGCGCCTGGCAAATACTTGTAGCTGTACTAATTAAGTGCATTTCCATAATCTGATGCAATATCCGGCCGGCCAGTAATGCGGAGCCGACGCCACATAGTATGGTGATTGCACAAACGAGGATTATTATCTTGACTTGGAGGCTCATGGCGATTCAACCTCTTTCTGTATATCTTGGAGTTCAAGCTTGCGCTCCCACTCGCGTAATTCTGCGTAGTCCGCCTGAAATTTGATTATCTTGCGCTTCGGTTCATCAACACATCCTGTGAACAGGATTGCGCTGAAAAGCACGAGTAACGCGCAGATAACGGGATTAAGAGAAGAAGCTGTGTGCGTGAAGCAATATTCAGTTGCGCACCAAGGCATTCTGAAGGGGACGCTTGCACTTCTTTGAACTTTTAACACTTTTCAGCACCCAGCTTATTCAAAGAAACAACTACAGCGACCGGGAGTACAAGTTGTTCTCTTGATCTCACGATTATTCTTCATCAGGCAGGGCATCACCTCCCAAGAATCGGGTTTCTTCAAGCAACTCCTAGCCGTTTCCACTGTAACTCCACCATTATACCAAATACCAATATACCAAATACAAAATATTCCCGAGTTATGAAGCGCTGATCTTTGTGAATGTACCGAAATGGAAACTCTTTTTATACCAACGCGAGAAATCGGTTGCTGGTGATGAGCCTGCAAATCCAACCCGGACAGGCATCGTCTCGATGCCCGCGAGCGAACACGAGCAAATCAATCCCGCGTCGTGGAGCCGAGGCTTCAGCCTCGGAATGATTATTAATAAGAAGATGGGGGGGATCTTCCAACACCTGTACAACCCTTTACCGCCGTACAGCCCCTTTTTGCCCCTGTACGGCGCCCAGTCGTGGGCGCGTCTTACATAACACGGGCGTGCCGCCGCACGCCCTACATTTTTCCCGCTCACCGCCTAACTGCCTTGAGCACCTTCTTGACCGCGCCGACTACGCTTGTTAGCTCATCTTTTGACATCGTCGGGAAGAGCGGAAGCGTCAGGATGCATGCTCCGGCTTCGGCGGCAACAGGGAAATCGTCCCGCCGCCAGCCGTATTTTTCGCGGTAATAGCTGAATTCGAAGACGGGATTGAAATGCACGTAGCCCTGCACGTTTTCGTGGAGAAGAAGCGTCAGAAACTCGTTTCTGTCGCATTTCACGCGGTCTAGATCGAGCCTCGCGACGAAAAGGTGGTACGCGCTTTTCACGTGCGGGCGGATCGCGAGCGGGCGGATTTCGGGCACGTCCCTGAGCTTCTCGCAGTAGGTTTCGTGAAGCCACTTGCGGCTCTGCCAGAATCCGTCGAGCTTGGCGAGCTGGTGGATGCCGATGGCTGCCTGGATGTCGTACATGTTGTACTTGAAGCCGGGCATCTCGATGTCATAGAGCAAAAATTCGCGCCCTTCGTAGCGCTGCCAGGCGTTGAAGCTCATTCCGTGCAGGCTCGCCACGCGCGCCTTTCTGATCGTTTCCTCGTCGTTGCACGTGAGCATCCCGCCCTCGCCTGTCGTCAGATTTTTAGTGGCATAAAAACTGAAGCAGCCGAAATCGCCGATCGCGCCCATCGGTATTCCGCGGAATTCAGCCTCGATCGCGTGCGCGCAATCTTCGATCACGATGAGGTTATGCTCGCGCGCGATGCGGGCGATCTTGTCCATTTCGCACGGATGCCCGGCGAAGTGCACGGGGATGATCGCGCGTGTTTTTTCGGTTATCGCGCGCGCGATCGCTGCCTCGTCTATGCATAATGTGTCGTGATGAACGTCGGCTAGCACCGGCGTTGCACCGACGTGCTCGATAACGTTTACGGATGCGGCGAACGTAATCGGTGATGTGATGACCTCATCGCCAGGCCCGATTCCCGCAACGATCAGCGCAGTATGAAGCGCCGCAGTGCAGCTGTTCATCCCGAGCGCGATCATGGGTTTTGCGCCATCCCTGATCACCTGGTCAAGGGCAAACTTGTCACCGTTCAAGTATGCAGAGAACTCCTTTTCAAACCGTGAGGTCAAAGGGCCGCGCGTGATCCACCCCGATTCCAGGCAGTTCCGCAGCTCGCCTATTTCCTCCTGGCCGAAACTCGATCTGTGAAGGGGAATAAGCTCCCTCGCAAACGGCTTTCCGCCGTGCGCCGCAAGTTCATCTGTCATAACGAATCTCCCGTCGGTGAGTTTATCGGCAATTTCAGCTTTAGGCTATACTGGCTCGGTTATTTCGGAGGACAATTATGAATCGTATCATTATCATTGCGATTTCGATTCTTGCGCTTATCGCAGGTTCGCAGGTTATTGGAGCAGAAGGCGTATATATAGGCATTTACCACGAGGCTTCGACGGATCCGCCCGGGCTTCTAGTAAGCGTCGTGCTCGATGCGCCTGCGTACAAGTCGGGGCTTCGCACGGGCGACGTGATCCTCGCGCTCGACGGCGTGGATCTCGGCGACGATCCCTCGGCGTATGCGGCGATGCTCGAAGAAGCGCTTTCGGGCAAATCGCCCGGTGATGAGCTTTTGTGCAAGGTGTGGCGACCGGGGCCGTTTTACAGGCTGTTCGTGAACGGCGAGGAGATCGATGCAGAGCTTCCGCTCGATGAATTCAAGGATCTGCTCGCGAACGCAGGGCCGGATGATGAAATCGAGCTTCTTGCGTTCAATTACGGGCGCGAGCTAGAAATAACAGTGGTTCTCGGCACGCGTCCTGAGGGCGGAGAGGGGATGCTTCCATCCAATGCGGAATTGTTTCCCGACTGGGCAAAAGGGCTTGTCGGCCCGCGCATGATGATCGACATCCTCATAGACGAAACCGGGACTCGCGCCGAATACGAGGACCTTCTTGCAAGGCTCGATCAACGTGCGACGCCGGATGACGGATACCGCCTGCCTTTCGTGACGTATCTGCTGAGGGACGGGCTGCAGGGCGAGGTTGTTGTCGGTGATCTGACCGATGAAATAGCTTCCGCGTCTTTGAAGGGAATCGACGGATTCACCGACATTCATAATGTTCTATGCAGGCTCAAGGATGTCAAAACGCGCGCGCGCGACATGGAATATACACGCGGTGTCAGTGCTGAAGAGCATATAGCGGAAATAGAGAAAGTTCTGATCGATGCTTCTGAGCATGTGAAGGCGGCATTTTCCCGCTTCAAACAAGATGAGATAGAGTTTCTCCGCGATCACCGTGCCGGGATCACCGAGATTTACCGCGAGGCCAACTATATTCATTACGATCCGGACGTGAAGCGGTTCCGCAATAATCTGAGGGTCATCGAGCTCGCGAAAAAAATCGATTATTGGGAGCTGATGAAGGCGCAGGCGATTCTCACCAGTCTCGCCGACGAGGAGTTCCTTGCTACTCTAAAGGACGATCTCACTGCTGAATACGCAGATCGGCTCGATGAGTCGGTGCTTTTCGAGAAGGAAACGCCGCTCGGTTCTATCGTGATTCTCGGAGCGGGGCAGACGTGGCGCAACCTGCCGACCGATCCAGACAATTACCGCCACGATCTTCTGGTGATCGACCTCGGCGGAGACGACTTCTATTCGACGACGGCTGGGAGCGGGATTTCGCCCGAATATCCGATCGGAGTGCTCATCGACTTTGCGGGCAACGACGCGTACGAATCGACGCTTTATTACTCGCAGGGAAGCGGGAGCATGGGCTGCGGATTGCTTATCGATATGGAAGGCGATGATTCCTACATCGGGCTTCAGTGGGCGCAAGGGACAGGTTTCCTCGGATGCGGCGCGCTGATAGATGTTGCAGGAAACGACAATTACCGCGGACACGAATTCACGCAGGCGGCGGGCATTTTCGGAAGCGGTGTTTTATACGATATTGAAGGGAACGACACGATGGAAGCGCACTGCAAATCGCAGGCGTTCGGGGGCGCGAACGCAGCCGCGCTTCTCGTAGACTGCGCTGGCGATGATAGTCGTTACTCGAAGGGCACTTACCCGACAGGCTACGGCGATCCCGGCATTTTCGACGCGTGGAGTCAGGGCTGCGGCGACGGATTCCGCAACTACGCGTCGGGCGGCATCGCGGGTGTAATCGACCTCGCCGGCAACGACTACAGCGAGGCTGGGAATTTCTCGACGGGCGGCGGATACTACTTCGGATTCGGATTCCACGTGGATAAAGGCGGCGACGATCAATACGTCGGAAGCAGGTACAACCAGGGCTTCTGCGCGCATCAGGCGGTCGGCGTGTTCCTCGATATGGACGGCGACGATCTATATGAGACGCGGCAGGGCGTGGCGCAGGGGCTTGCGTGGGACGAGTGCGCGACCGTATTCATTGACTACGCGGGCGACGACCGGTACGAGGGCGGCACCGGATTTAGCCAGGGCGCGAGCGCGCACAACGCGATATGCCTGTTCTGGGACAAGGGTGGTAGCGACGAGTATATCTATGCACCCGGCCAGGCTCGGAGCGGCGGCAACAGCTATCACGGCGGCACATCGCTTTCGCTTTTCATCGACGCGGGCGGGGGCAGCGATTTCTACAGCTGCGAAAAATCGGGGAACAACCTGCTGACCGGCTGGCCGGAGTACGGCTTCTTCGTCGATATTCCGTGCTCGCTCGACAAGGCGCTTATCAGCGAAGCATGGCGGAAATGGTGGGCAGCTCCTGAGTTTGGGGAGGAGGAATAGTTTTTTCGTTTGTCATTCGCATTTTCAGATGGCAGCCAGTGTATAATCTTGTTGGACAAAGGGCTTTTTTTGCTCTGTGGTTTGAAATGGTTGAACTTAGCGAAATAATCGGATTTTCGGACAAGCTCGCGAAGAAGTTTCGTCCCGAGCGAATAATTCTTTTCGGTTCCTGTGCATCGAGCGAATCCGTACCCGGCTCGGATGTGGATATGCTTGTGGTTCTTGAGTTTGAAGGGAGCGGTACGGAAAAAGCCGTAGAGATAATTCAGAAGCTCAAGCCTGATTTTCCGGTGGATCTCATCGCAAGAACCCCTTCCCAGATAACGGATCGTCTTCAGAACGGCGATTTCTTCATTCGAAATATTATCGAAAAAGGCAGGCTGTTATATGAAGCCGCTTACGCTCGAATGGATTGACAAGGCGGAAGGGGATTAAGTGAAAGTAAGCTAATTCCTCGCTTCATCATCTGCGTCGGCAATGTCCTCGAATTCCGCGTCAACGATATTTTTTGACTCCTCTGTAACAAACGGATCTGTTCCTATGGATCCCCCGCGGTCCGTAATGTAGCCGTTTTCTTCCGTGACGTACGATTCGGACTCGGGCGGGATGACCGCTGTCTCATCATCCCTTGTCTGCAAGGATTCTCCGCCCGATGAAAGAGATGCTTTGCTGCTCTCACCAGAGACGTAACCTCTGTCTGACTTGGCTTCCATACCCGACGCTGATTCCTGCTCGTTACCCGGCAGGCTGTTCCACCATGCGCGCTCGTCTGCCGGGAATGTTCCCGATCCCGATTCGGCATCGTATCCGCTAGGTGTAAATGATGCCTCGCTTTCCCGCACCTTTTTATCGAGGAAGCGTTCGATGAACGATAGAAGGAAGATGAGGATTATCGCCTGGAATCCGACTCCAACGCCGCCGATATTCGCAGTTGCGAAACTGAACAGGCGAAGAACAGGCACGATCGGGATACCGATTACATCGCGCAAAGCGCTTTCACTGAGTCCCGGTATCCAGCTCATAATCGCCCAGATGATCAAGAGCCAGATGTAGATCCGAATTATCGTAAGAATCGCTCGCATATTACCTCTCAGCCTTCATTTGACTGTCTCAAGCAAAGTCAGAAAGGTAAGTGTACCATTGCGTGTGACGAAATTCCTTGCATTCATGGGTGAAGTGCAACAGTAAGATTGTGCACAAGTTTGGGCACCCTCCGGGCTCGGAGCCGGGACTTTTGCCTTGGAATGCTTCTATACAGCGCCCTTTTACCCCTGTACAGCGCCCAGTCTTGGGCGCGTTTTAATTCTGTAAAACTACGGGAGCGGCCAGGACTGGCCGCTCTACAGGTTCTTTGGGGCGCAGTTAAGGAAAGTTAAGTGAGCCCCGAATTCTTCGATGAGGTCGTAATGCATTGACAATATTTCGTCTGTGGTCAGGAACCGCGGCTCAGTCATTTACACGTCCTTATTCTGC
>JAGGVC010000086.1 GCA_021158185.1 bacterium
AAATTTGAGCAAGTATCATATCGGTGTCGGTTTCGTGCGTCTGAAAATGCTAAAGGGGCTTGAAAGGTTAAGCCCACCGGATTTCGGAGGGATGCTATGAGTATGCGTTACAGAATTTTCGCAGCAGCAGCGTTCGTTGTTATCGTTACGATGTTAGTTGTTGTATTTGTGAGCTGCGGGAAAGGTCAGCTGCGGAGCAGCGGTGCAGGCTGGTCGGAGTCAACAGCATTGCCGGGCGCAAGCAGCGGTGCTGCACCCGTCAGTCGCACGCTCGCACAAGTCATCGCCGAGATCGAGGCGTACGAGCCGCCGGCGGATGAGGGAGTCGATCCCGATGTGTTCGAGATGTTGCGCGAGGAATTCATCCGTCAGATCGAGGCGCACACAGCACAAACAAGAGAGCGCCGATTCCTCGGCGCATCGGGTAATCCGACCGGTTTTTCACCTTTTGCGCCCTTGAAAGGGCGCTCTCTTGAAATAGATATTGCCTCTTTCGACCGCCTCACATCTTCCGCGCCGATGGGAGATGCGGGGCGCGTCACCGATCTCGCGTACGACCCCGACAGTGACTTGCTCACGTGGAGCTACGCGAATCGCGGCGACTACGATCTATCCGGCGAAGTCGGTGTTCCGGACATCACGCCAATTGCGCAGAATTACCTTGCAATAACTGACGACGGTGTTGGCAACGATGCGTACGAAGCATGGGTGGATGGTGATAGCAGCGGCGAGGTCGGGATATCCGACATAACACCTATCGCGGAGAACTACCTGAACGATGTAATGGAATACCGGATCGTCACGTCTGATTCTCAGGATGATGGTTTTACAGCAATCGGCGATGCTGTACCGTTTGGAGAACAGGGCGAGTTTCCGAAGACCTACTCCGTCGCTTTACCCGATGGCGCAGACGCCTATGTAGCTGTTGAACCGGTGGGAGCTGATTTGGCTCCGGGCGAAATGAGCAACATTGTTGAGTACATACACGAGCCTACGTGGCACATCGAAACCGTCGACAGCGAAGGAAGTGTGGGCTATTGCACATCGATTGCGCTTGATTCCTCTGGATACCCGCACGTGAGCTACTTCGCCGAAACAGGGGACGATCTCAAATACGCGCACATGGACGCATCGGGCTGGCACACCGAAACCGTGGACAACGAGGGTAAGGTTGGCTGGTATTCATCTATCGCACTGGACTCAAGCAATCATCCGCACATCAGCTACTATGACGGTAATCCAAACGACGATCTCAAGTACGCGTACTACGACGGAGCACCCTGGCAGATCGAAACCGTGGACAGCGAAGGCGATGTTGGCACAGATACATCCATTGCGCTGGATTCATCCGGCTTACCTCACATCAGTTACACGGACGAATCGGATTGGGTCCTCAAATACACACGGTTTGACGGGGCGGACTGGCAAACCGAGATAGTCGGAACAATCGGCGTGGTAGGCTGGTCTTCCTCGATTGCAATTGACTCGTTCGACAATCCGCATATCAGCTTTTATGATGCCGATGATGAAGATCTGAAATACGCCTTTCACAACGGCACATCCTGGCTTACCGAGACGGTGGACAGCGAGGAAGATGTCGGCGGTGACACGTCAATAGCGTTGGATTCAGCGGATAACCCGCATATCAGCTATAAGGACTATACGAATGAACATCTCAAGTATTCTTATTTTGATGGAACAATTTGGCACATTGAGACTGTGGACATCGTTGGAACGTATGGTGGTTACACATCAATCGCGCTTGATTCGAGCGGATACCCGCACGTGAGCTACTGCAAATATGAATACCAAAACGACGATCTCAAATACGCATACATGGACGCATCGGGCTGGCATATCGAAACCTTGGACAGCGAAGGAAGTGTGGGCCAGTGGACATCCATTGCGCTTGATTCATCAGACAACCCGCATATCAGCTACTATGACGCGACAAACGGCGATCTCAAATACGCATATTGGGAGTGATCGTTGCCTTCCTAGGCACGTCTTGGATTCGGTTAGCGCTCTAAACGTAGCACGGACGTCCCGTCTGTGTCGTTTAATATTCACAGGCTGGAAGCCTGTGCTACATACAAGAAGGGCTTCTGCCAGAAGCCTCTACGCGCTCGTGACCCGCCCTCACATCCAACCGCAATCTCTCCCGTTCCCCGTTCCACCCCGCTGTCCGCCTCTTCTTTCCCATTCCTCCCACCAATCCAACTCGCCCGACCATCACGCAGCCTCACCCCCCCCTTTTTGCTCACCTGCGCACCATCCACATCCACCGCTTATGAAATATTCCACTATCGGTGACAAGTTTATCCACACGCGCATCTTGCGTTATTCAGGCTTAAATTCGGGATTATCGTTCCGAGGCTGAAGCCTAGGCTCAACGACGTTGATGGGATGGATCCCCGAATGGGCGGCTGCGGCCAGGAATGGCCCCTCTACTCCACACTGATTGCATAAGCTTCTTCCATCTTTGTCGGGATCGCGTTACCGTTCGTCCGCTTGAAGCGTAAGGAGCTTGATCTTTGCGGCTTTGTTAAGCAGATCAATAATATCGAAGGCTTCGGGCGCAATTTCCGCAACTGAGAGAACTCCATGCTTTTCCCAGACAACAGCGCGCCGCATGCTCAATTCTTCAACCGTGCGGTTTGCGAGATCATCCGAGCCTGGATCGCAGTATTCAACGAAGCCCGCGCCCTCGGGCATTAGCAGCGCCAACTCAGGCAGTGCGGATGCCAGCGCCTTGTTAAGCGATGCACCGTTTGAATATCGGTCAAGCTGTGTAATCGCGATAAGCTCGGTCGGATGCGAATGGAAAACCACGGTTTCATTGCGCCCTTGTTCACTCAGGAATTCGTGTACGGCGAGATGCGTTGGAAGCTCCGAGGTCGGCTCAGCATTCGGAGCGGAAGGCGGACGATATATCAGACCGAGCGCTTCGCCCGAATCCGAAACCTGGATTATTACAGCATTCCCTGCGGGATCGTCCGCAATATCACGAAACCGCGCGCCCGCGATCGTGACGAGATAAATTCGCGATGAAATCGAGGGGTAGCTTCGAGGAAGCTCAATCACGACCGATGTCGTACCGCGCGGCAATTGAAGCTCGTCAAGAGAATCTGAAATGTCCACCGAAATATTGCCCGCGCCTGCTTCTGCCCAGCCTTTCTCCCAAGCATAGCGCGATATCCTGGATATTGCTTTAAGCTCCCGACCGATTCTACCGATTATCTCCATCTGCGCCCTGCCCTTGCCGAAATCCGCCGGTCGCGATCGGCACTCATTTCCGCGAGCTTATTCTCACGCGCGCGTAGCTTCTTTTGATCAGTAGGGCGTCCTCGTGCATAATCGCGTGCGGCGACTCGCAGATTATCCTTCCACCGCAGCCGAACTGTTTGAGCGCCCTCAGAAGCTCGCGGTACTTGAGATCGCTTTCTTTGAGCGGGAGATGTTTCCTCTCGCCCTTCGGCGTATACTCGATTCCGCTCAGGTGAATGTGCATCCTGCGAAGCCCGCGCTCCTCGCCGATACCGTCGCCGATCATCTCAAGTGCCGTACACCACTCATTGTAGCTGTTCCACGCGCCGCCCGTTCGTGCGTGTAGATGCGCCCAGTCGATGCAGGGAAGCGTATGTGGAAATTCTTTCGACATCTTGATTACTTCCTCAAGATTGCCGTATGCGCTTTCCTTGCCCGTCAGCTCGGGACGTAAAGAGACAGATAAGCCTTCGTTCTCATAACGCTTGATAACATCGGCATAAGCTTCAAATACGAGCTTCTCGACCTCGATGCGCTCCCTCTTCATCAGAAATGCAGGATGAAAAACTATATCTGTTGCTCCTGCCCGCTCCCCAAGAACTGCGCTCTTTACAATTCGGCCAATCGAAGCCTCGATTTTCTCCGTTTCAAGACTTGCCAGATTGATGTAATACGGCGCATGCGCACTGAGACTTACACGGTGGGTTTTGCCTGCTTCCCTGAACTCGTCGCACTTCTCAGGCTTCATCCTGACGCCGTGAACCCATTCAAGCTCCATCGCGTCAAGCCCAAGCACCGATATCTCTTTTATCCCGCTTATTGTATCGCCATTCTCGACGGTGATCGGAACGCCTGCTGTTCCAAACAGAAAATCACTCATAGCCAAGATGCACTGCCAGGTTCGATATTACGAACAAACCGCTACTCGCCGTCAGAGCCGGACGACGGAATCTCAATCTTGATCGGCTGGTTGGAATCACCGCCCTGTCCGCCAAATTCGATCGGGAATGACTGCGATGATCCTTGCCGTTCTTCCTCTTCGCGCTTGCTGATGATTTCGAGCTTTTCCTTGACCTTTGCTTGCATCTCCTCGTTATCGAGCTTCCTGTAAATACCGTTGAGTTCCTGCAATACAGGCTTGTTCAGACCTGCATATTCAAGCGCGAGGTCGGCTGATTCAAGCGCCTCGTCGTTCCTTTCCTGATCGAGCAGGAATTTTGCGAGTGAGAGATGGTAGAACGGCTCAAACTTGTAGGTCTCCACTGCAGCACGGTATTCATCCTCTATAACATCAAGCACTTCATCTTCGCCAATCGGGATTTCGTCTTTGTACTTCTCATCCCCGAGCCATTTCTCGTAACACCAAGCCACGTAGAAATGCACGTTGGCCTGATCCTTGAATGCCTTGCTGTCGCGAGCTGCCTCGAACGCCTCAAGAGCTTCCGGATACCTCGGAGGTCCAGGCTCGTCAACCATTCCAGGCGGTTCGCTCACAAACGGTCCGCGGTCAGCCTCTTCCGTATCTTCAGCGACGGAGGAAACAGGCTCTTCCTCTGGCTCTTCATCTACATCGATCTCCACTTCCGCTTCATCGGCATCAGCCAGAGATGGCTCTGAACCATCGGCGCTGTCGGTTTCCACAGATTCAGTCGGTTCGGGCATTTCAGGCTCGGCGGGAGGAACGTACCAGCTCGCCTCATCCGGCCATTTCCCGGCATTCACAAGCTCAATTCCTTCCTCGATACGATCCTCGTGGACGATTCCGTTCTCGATAATGCCGTAATCCTCTGCGGGGAGAAAAAGCTTTACTTCGATTGGCGGCTCAACTCCCAGGTCGCGATTGTTCGGATGGCCGCTTATCGCGCGGTACCCGCGCACAAGCGGGTGATAGATCGAAAGCGACTGTGCCTTGACCAAGTCAGAAACAAAGAAATTGAAATCTATGTTCGGCATATTGCTCAGCGTAATGTGCCTGACCCTCATGCGCGTGTGCTTTGCCTCGTACGCCCAGGCGAGTTCATCCTCGCTCGGTTCATACTCGTCATCTCCCTTCTGCCTTCTCAGAAGGTCAATAAGCTCATCCTTCATTTCCTCAGATGTTTCGGCTTTTTCCTTCGGAATCTTCTCGATAAGCTGAACTTTCTCCCAGCCGAATTCGTTCTCAAACCAGGGCGTTATGTCGCCCGGGTTTTTAAGCGTCCAGACAGCCTTGTCGAACTCGGTACTGAAAAGCCCGATCGAGATATTTGTGGGGATTTCACCGCCGTCCTTGCGTGTATAGAAGTCATACGAAAAGAGCTTCGCGAGATCGGTAAATTCGGTTCCTTCCTGAAGCTCGCTTTCTACGATCTGTTTAACGCTTTCAACGATCTCTTCTTTGCGTGAAGTGATTTCTTCCTCCAAGGACTTCTTGATCCTGTCGAGAAAAAGCTCGTCCTCCGTCATCCTGTAAAGATCGCGCTCGGTCATATTCCGTGATGCGAGCCACTCCTTCCAGCGCTGCTCACCTGCATCGTTGGTCTTTAAGCTCCGTTGAAGCTCGCCCAGGATCGTGCCGCCACCCTCATCGGAGCTTTCAGCAGCAGTAAACTGAGCCTTCATCGTCGCAATGGCGCCGCGGACTTCATCTTCGGAAACGCTTAAGCCGTGATTCCTGCCGTACGCACGAATGGATTCGTCCCTTATCACGCTTTCTACGATGAGATTCATTGCCTCAAGCTCTTCCTCGGGCGACATGTTCTCGTTGCTGCTCCGGTAGGCGCTGAAATACTCGTAAAATTTGGCCCAATCGACTTTTGCATCGCCGATTTCTGCAACATATTTCATGTCGGACGATAGGTCGCCATCGGGGCCAAGCGGAGATCCGTCAGGCGAAGTTCCCCTGCTGAACCCGCGTGAGAAACTGCCCACGCCAAGGCCCGCGAACACGCTTATCACGAATATTATCGCGAACCAGAAGAGCCAAACCTGGCCCTGGGTTCGGATTTTACTCATCAATCGTTCGGACTTCATACCGGATTTTTTCTTGACCATACCAAGCACCCAAAATTGATTTGCCACTTAGGGCAGACCAAATATGATAATGTATCGCCTGAAGGAATGCAAGAAATGCGAGAGCTCTCGATTTATGTCACGCTCGGAATGTATCCATTACTTACAGCAGCGTGCGGTGAACGTATCATCCCTGCAG
This sequence comes from bacterium, assembly GCA_021158185.1. Taxonomy (GTDB): domain Bacteria; phylum 4484-113; class 4484-113; order JAGGVC01; family JAGGVC01; genus JAGGVC01. The sequence goes on from JAGGVC010000086.1 coordinate 6,458, forward strand.
AGCGAATCAATGCCATTTTCAATCTTGGTTTCCGTGTCATTTCCGCGTTTTTCGAGAAAGCTTTCAGCTCTTCGACAAAACACTCGAAATGCGCAGTGCTCTCGCCGCAAACCGTGCGAGTTGCATCTTCGGAAACTGCTTCATCGGAAGAAATATTGCATTTTCCACGTTAATCTGGTAACTTTTCATCCCAACGCGGCCCTATCGTCTAGAGGTCTAGGACGCAGCCCTCTCAAGGCTGAAACACGGGTTCGATTCCCGTTAGGGCTACTTTTTACTTTTATCGAACTTCAATAAATTTAGCTGATTTACAGGTAATTAAGCTGCGTATCCGAAAAAGTTAGTTCAGTGTAAACGGCGAGAGGTAACGTCGCGACGAAGGACGCTGCGATGAGGAATGCGACGAATAGGCGTGCAATGCCGTGATGGGCGTTGTTGGAAGGGGGCGAAATGATGATGGAGTGTTTGAGGAGCAGTCATGGATTCTATTCGTGACATAAGGATGAAGCGGCAATGACTGATGATTCAAATGAAAAACTAGATAGTTTTGTAAACCCAGAGATGTTGCGCAGCAATATGATTAATGCGTCCCTGTTCATCGCTGCATTTGAAATGCTAAAGAGCAGTATCGTTGATCAAGTCAGGTTCTTCTTTGTAAACCGTTGGATAGCCGATGATCCCTCTGGCATTGCGGAATACGAGGAACACGTACTTAGCTTGGATAAGAATAGAAATCCCTTAGATGCGTCACTTGAGTTCTTTCGAAGCATGTCAGCAATTGATGATGCGGATATTGAAGTATTTCGCAGAGCAAGAGCTATGCGCAATAAGCTTGTTCATGAATTTCCTGGAATGCGCGATTTCTCGAAACCGATAGACATATTTGGTCTGTTCACTGATATGCATTCTCTATTAATTAAGATTGATACGTGGTGGATCAGAAATGTGGAAGCAACACTAATTCCAGACTTTGATCCAGATGATGAGAACACCAGTTTCCTTTCCGGTCCAATGGTGATGTTGAGCAAGATGATAGACATCGTCTATGGAAAAGAATAGGATTTGTATTCCTGCTTAGGCAAGGCTAACCCCGAGCGCGAGGAAGTGTATAATGCTGTCGTTGACCTTGTCACCGCCCGCCTGGGCAAAGCAAGGAGCGTGTAATGAAAAATGCGCAGAAAAATGGAGAACGATATCTTAGGTTTTCAGATTACGACCTAAAGAAGATTCTTCGTGAGCGTCAGCGATACGGAGTTTCTGAAGGCGTTTGGCTCGAGTTCAAACAGTTGTTCGATAATTCGAAGAGGGCGTGGGTTTCCCTACTTGTCGAGTTGGTCTCCATTGCTAATACTGAAGGAGGAGTCGTAATTGTAGGAGTCTCAGATGATGGAGAACTCATCGGCTGCGACAAGGAATTGCTGAAGAGCTTTGATGCAGCAACCATTCGTCAGAAACTAGAAACGTATTCGCCAAACAGTGCTGTTGAAGTGAGGGCAAGGGCATTCAACTACTACAATTCAGATTACATTGCGCTGTGTGTGGCGAAGTCGAACAATCTCATTGTATTCGACAAGGACGGCAATTACAAAGAGGAAAAGGGGAAGACCAAAGCGGCATTTCACCACGGAGTAGTATACGTGAGAAAGCCTGGAGGAAAGTGTGCGGCAACCCAGACGGATTTGGATAGCCGAGTAAGAGAGATCGCCCAAGACCTAGCGGGCAAGCATCTAGCGAGGATCAAGCGGATGGCGTCGATTCCAATTGAGTCCGAGCTTGTTGCCGTTGATCCTAGCAATCCAGAGCATGGATACAGAATCAAGGATACAGGCGAAGCGGAGCCAGTTCAGCTAGTGGCAACCGGTGAAGGTGAGGTTCCAGTCAGCAGAGCCATAGCTCTAATAAGAGATAGGCCGGTACCGGTCATTAATCCTGGACGGTTGAGGGTAAAGCACGTCTGCAAAAAAGTTGAGAAGGCATTAGGAACGAAAAAACGGTATCGTCAACACCAACATACGCAATCGTGGAAGTACTACGGAGTCAGGCCTCCTACAATCAGCCCAAACCCGGCAGACTGTAGAACGGAATTCTGTCAGTACGATGAACCTCACGGAGATTATCTGTATACTGAGAAGTGGGTTGAATTCCTGATTGAGAAGCTCAAAGATGATGAAGAATACGAGAAGGTGGTTGCGTATCGTCCTTAGTAGAACCAAAGAACCTATTCCCCACTCCATAAACGACAACCGTGAAAAAACACAGCCAGCCGGGCCAATCGGCAGCCTGCTCGATAACTCCGGGCGAATAGCTTGACTATTGTAAGGAAATACCTTACGATTGTAAGGGATATGCTGACAACTAAGAGACACTCTCTTTTGGATTATCTGATGCCCAGGTCGCGGACGCTGGTACTTTCGGCACTTCTTGCGGATCCCGCAAAGAAATGGCATCTGAGAGCGCTTGCGAGGGAGACAGGCCTGAGCGCACCCACAATCCAGCAGGAGACTCTCAACCTGTCTGATGCGGGGATAATCCTGCGGGAGCAATCGGGCAACCGCGTCTATTTCCGGGCGAATCGAAAATGCCCCATATATCCGGACCTCAAGATGCTGATTCTCAAAACCGTCGGGCTCGCTGATGTTCTGCGAGATGCACTTAGCCCGCTTGCGGATAGAATCGAGCTGGCATATATCTATGGGAGTTTTGCTGAAGGTGCGGCTTCTACGGAAAGTGATGTTGATTTGATGGTTGTAGGGCATTTGGGCTTGAAGGACATTGCGGGGCCGATTGCCAAAGCGGGGCGTGAGCTTGCACGCGAGGTGAATCCCACCGTGTATGGTGCTAATGAATACAAGGATCGGCTGCGCGAAGCGGACAGCTTTGTCGCGCGCGTACATCGTGGCACGAAAATAACGCTGCTGGGTGATTCAGATGAGCTTGCGTGAAATGCTCCGCAAAGGAGAGATTGAGGAGCTTCCCCCAAGCAAACGGGAGATTGGCGACCTTATCAAGAAGGCGGAAAGGCGCCTGGAGGAAGCATCGAACGAGGATAACTACGAAGACACACGCCTTGAGCTTGCTTACCTGGCAATCCTGTTCTGTGCAACCGCATCGCTTCGTGCAAGCGGGTACCGCGTGACACGCGGGGAAGGTCACCACGTTCGAACTATTCAAACATTGAAGCACACGGTACACGTGACACAGGAAAACGTTGATTATTATCAGAGTCTTCGCAGGGCCAGAAATGTGGGTGTGTATGATACGTTGCTCGAGGTTTCTTCAATAGAGCTTTCGGAGGCTATAGAAGAAGCAGGAAACCTGCTGAAGGAAACGAAGGTCTGGCTGAAGGATCAGTATCCAGAGTTGGTTGAATAACAGATCTAATTCAGGCTTCTTACGAGTAAGCGATTACCCTGACTCCTCCGCTTCACATGATCCGCCGCAACATCAGCCGGTTTCCCTCATTCCGGCTTTGCGAAATCCAGCAGGTATTCGAACGTCGTGCCCATCGTGATGAAATTGCTGGGCCATCCGAAGATTCCGATTCGGTTCACGATGTTCTTGCGATCCCAGATTATCGTGTTTCTGAGTTCGTACCCTCTTTTGCGCAGCTCCTCGATAAGCGACACGTGGATCGTGATCCGCTCGTTTTCCCACCACATATCGGGCACGTTTATCACGCAGTGCGCCTTCGGTTTCAGGATTGGCAGCAGCGATTCGAAGATGTCGCCCATCGCGCGCGTGTATTCCGCGATCTCCATCGTGCCGAGATCGCGCGCGTCCTGCGAGTACTGCTCGACTTTACCGAGTTGCTCGTTCTTTCGATTGCGGCGCGATTTGTTCTTGCGCGGGCGGTTCAATAGGTTCGCATACGGCGGCGACGTGAAGATGAGCTTCACCGATTCCTCATCGAAGTATTTCGCGATATTCCGAGCTTCATCGTGCACGGCAAAGATGCGCGGAGAATTATCAGTGTCACGCTGCGAGCCATCCTCCGATTCGCGCGCATCGGCTGAATCGCGCGCGCGATCCGCGTTTTCGCGCACCGCGGTTTCACCGTCCGCACTTTCGCATTCCTCAAGCCTCGTACTGCAAAGCTCGATATATTCCTTTTTGAGGTCGAACCCCGCCGCGCTCCTTTCGCAGTCCATCGCCGCAACGAGCGTGGTTCCGCTTCCGACGAACGGATCCAGTACGATTTCACCCTTGTGCGTGAAAAGCTCGATAACACGGCGTGCGAGCGAGATCGGGAATGTCGCGGGGTGGATCTTCTTGTTGCGGATATCGCGGCACTCGTACGCGAACTGCCACACGCCGAGCTGGCACTTGAGCCATTCCTTCGCAGTAAGGCAGTTCAGATGGTTCTTCGGGCAGTCGCACGTGCGCTCGCCGCCGATGGGCAGCTTCACGCCGAAGTACGCATCGCCCTCGAAGACCGCCGCCACCGGTTGTTGTCGTTCATACGCGCTCAAATCGCTTAACCCATGGAACTCGTTTCTTTTTCTACCTGAAATCCGCGATAGCGCTTGGGCTTCCAGGCCGCGGCACAAATGATAACACGTCGGTCGATGCAGAACTCGTCGTGCAGCGCACGCGCGCTACGTCGTTCCGCCCTTCGCGAACTGGTGATACCAGTTGTACCACTTCTGATAGCGCGGCGACTCGGGATAGGTGACGTATGTTTGCTTGCTGTCTATGAGCACCCCCGGCCCGCTCGCGCGGATCAGAAAGTCAAGCGCCGCTTCCTCGCACGCAACTTCCTCGGCAACCGTTTCAAGCTCGACGTCCTGACGTCTGATCTCCACGTGCGATGCTTCATGGATAAGGGTTGCCGCATAGTTGTACATTGACCAATCCCAGGGCTTGAGCGTATCGCTTCCAAACATCATGCGCGTTTTTATCCACATCCTGCCGGAAAGACTGTCTACCATCGCGCCGATGCCGGACAGATGGAGCCGCTGCCCGTCGACTTCGAGGGTTTTACCGCCCACTATTTCGGTCACGCTCGATATCCGATCTGAAACGAAATCGTAGTACTTTGGTGACCTTTCCTTCAAAAGACCGAGCGTTAAAAGCGTCCTCTCATGAAAAATGTCGCTGCCGGATATTTCGAGCCAGGCCGCGTCATCCTCGCTCAAAGGAGCGATGGTATCTGCTACTTCGGTTGTAAACCCGAAATACTTGTCGCTGTGCTGCTTGTAGAGGAAATAAAAGGCTTGTGTGATACCAAGCGCGAAAACGAAAATCAGACCGAGAAGCTTCAATACGGTGCGAAGTCGTCTTTTCCTCTTTTTTGCATCCTTGGAAAAAGGCTCGATATCGCCGACGAGCGGGAAGCCGCATTGTGCGCAGGACTCAGAATCGAGCGGGATGATCCCTCTGCAGTTCGGACACCTGATGAAATCGCGTTCTTTCACGTTCTATGATCGAGAAAACGGCTATACGCCCTGAGGCTTAGCCCTTGTACTCCGGAATCCGATTACCGGTTTTATCGCAGTCTGGCGCGCGAATTCCTCGTAACGGCTCACGAGTTTGTTCCATTCAACAAGATCGGGTTGCCGATCCTGGATTGCCTTCAGGATATCCGACATTTCGATCGGACGGGATTTGCCTGTGCGGATCGCTTCCTTCCAGGGAATCGTAGCAGCATCCTCGACGATCTGCCGAATGCAGTCCGAGCTGTGAAATTCAGTCTTTTCAGCGAGAACGTCGCAGTCAATTCCATCTTTGTCCACGAGCGGCTTCCTTTCGAGATAGAGCTTGAATATCGCAGTGCGCTCCTTCACATCGGGCGGCTGAACGAATACACTCTTTCCGAAGCGGCCCGCGCGCCTTAGCGCGTGGTCCACATTCCATGGCGCGTTCGTCGCGCCGAGAATGAGAACGTTTCTGTTGTCACTGCTCGTGCCGTCCATCTCTGTAAGAAGCTGGCTGATGATCTTCTTTTCCCAGCCGGTCTGGGTTTCCTCCCTTGCCATGCCGAGCGAATCGAGCTCGTCGAAGAAAATCATGCTCGGAGTGTTTTTCCGCGCGACCTTGAAGATCATCGCGATGGCCTTTTCCGAATTGCCCACCCATTTGTCGAGAACGGAGCTTAGACTCACGCTGATGAACGGGATACTGCATTCCCCCGCAGCAGCTCTGGCGAGGATCGTTTTGCCGCAGCCGGGAGGACCGAAGAACAGCATGCCGCCCCCTGCCCTCTTGCCGTACTTCTCCGACAGCTCCGGGTGCGTGATCGGATACTTGATCGTCTCCCGAATCGTCTCCTTCACGCTCTCAAGCCCGGCTATGTCTGCGAATGATTCCGAAGGAATCTGATGCTCGCCGATGAATTTTTCTTCGCCCCCCGAAAGAAACGCGCTGTAAACATCGTCGTCCATCCCGAGTGCCTGGCGTTTCATCAAGGACTGCTCGCGGCCGATAGATGCTTCAATCAGTCCGGGATCTATTTCGAGTGCACGTGTGTAATCTTCGATCGCGCGCTCCGTCATTTCAAGTTGATCGTAGATGCGCGCGCGCCCAAGGTAATGCTTGGCTTCTTCAGACTCAACTTCGACGAGTGTCGTGAATTCCTCAAGCGCCTCGATCGGCCTGTAGTTCATTGCAAGTGTATGGGCGTAGTTCGAACGGAATTCGACATCATCCGGCACGAGATCGAGGTATGCGCGCATATCGTGGATCGCCTTTGCATATTCCTCCCGTTCAACCAGGTTGTAGGCGTGCTTGCGTCTGAATTCCGGCCGATCCGGGAATAGCATGATCATCCGTTCGAGTTCGGATGGCTGCCTTTCGAATATGCTTTCACCGATACCGCGCTCAGCCCTGTGAACGAGAAGCTCCGGCACGTGCGGAAAGTACATCAGTCCGATCCTCGCGACCGCTTCGGCTTCGCGCATCCTGTCGCTGGAGGCGAGTGCTCCGACTAAATCAACAAATAGCTTTGGCGAGAATCTACGCCTCTTCGCCGCAGTTGAAACATGGCTGAGAAGTCCCGCAAGATGCACAGAGAGTTCCTGCCTCTCCTCGATCTCGCGAACGCTCTCGCAGATATCCGCGGCAAGGATGAGCGCGGGCCGAATGATATCCTTCCTGAACTTGACGACGAGCGGGAGAATGACGCGTCCAAGAATAAGCGATGCAGCCCCCTTCACCATCAGATCTCCAGGAGTCTTTACGCTCATCTGGCTCAAGAGACGTACTGCCGATCTTCGCAGAGTAACGTGACCCGCCAGTATGCACCAAGTAATGAGCGGTGCGTACCCACCTCCGTCCTCGGCAGCCTGAAGGCCGATGTCAACGAACTCGCGCGTCCGCGTAAGATCGGGCGACGGTTCAGGTATGTCTGCAAGGAGATCTGCAAAACTGCCAGAGAACCCGCCGGCTTCCGATGTGCTCCGCTCCGAGCCTCGCGCGCCCTTAATCGCCTCGGCGACAGACTTCCAATAAGATATAGCGTCCTTCAGGGACATCTCCATGCTCATTAAGCACTTCCTCCAACCTGACACGCATTGCTAAAGCATGTCATACAGACGACTTGAGCTACGGCTCGTTCACACTCGCATCTCGCAACTTGAATGCAACATAACGGGATGATTATCAATCGTAAAGCAGCCGCATCGCTATTTCCGCAAAATCCTTTTCCGTTCCTATAAACCCCTTTAACAGCCGCTCCACAGTTCAGAGGCTGTGATCACCGTAAAGCTCTTCAAGCATTTTGGTCACAAGGCTCTTGTCACGCGCCTGCTGTCCAAGGCCTTTCTCCGCAACCGGCAGCTTGAGATCGCGAATCCGCACCACATCGACAGGCGTGCCGATCGCAACGTACCCGTAGAGCTCCCTTGCGCCCTCACGCGTCAGCCGCACACAGCCATGGCTCGCAGGACTGCCAAGCCGCCTGTAATAACTGTTGCCGAGAAGACCGTGTATTCCGTATCCGCCGTTCGGCGTGAATGCCATCCAGTTTGTCATCGTAGCGCTGTACTTCTTGCTGTATGCCGACCAAGCCTTGCTGTAAATCCTGAAATGCCCCGACGGAGTTCCAAACCCCGATTTCCCTGTCGAGCATGGGTACTCGAACACAACGTAACCTTCGGGATTGAGAGCGTACAGCCGCTGGTTGTATAGGTTAATGATAATCCTTGAAACGATAATCGGATCGTCATCAATCTCATCATCAGCCGATACGATACCGACCGGAAGCAACATCACGGCAAATGTCAACGATGCAAAAACGAAAAGTAAAAACGGTTTCCTCATCAAGTACGATTATACCCTCAGGTATCCGCCGTTTCTCCGTTTACGGCGCCAGTATCGACAAAAGATCATGGCCTATGGTGTTCCGCTACGCTCATCCGAATCTTCCCGTTTTCCCAAAGTGAATGCGTTGGGAAGCAAGTCCGACAGTGTATCGTATTTGACATCTCCTCCGCTGCCAAGCGTAACGATTATGCAGCCGGGCTCGGCAAACTCGGAAATAAACTGGAGACAAGCGCCGCACGGTACTACCGGATTATCCTTTGAAGCCACAATCGCAATGGCCATTATCCTCCGTGCACCGCAGGCGGAAACCATATTGCAAATCGCAACACGCTCCGCGCATATCGAAAGACCGTAGCTCGCGTTCTCTACATTTGTCCCCACATAAATCTCGCCTGTATCGGTAAGCACTGCGGCGCCGACCGCAAACCCGGAGTAAACCGAATATGAGCGGGCAACAGCGCTAAGCGCTCGTTCAACCAGTTTTTGCATGTCGTTCATAAGATGTGTACACAAAATTCAAAGAACCATATTCCAGGGCAACACAAGGAACAGGTGCATAGCCCGAGTCGGTGATGCACAGCAACTGAAACGATTATCCTGCGCGTCTTGGACATCCGTCCAGACAATGTCGCATTACCCGGATGCGATTTCGCTACAACCCGGCGCTCGGTGTGCGCGCAGCCGACCGGCTTCAAAGCTAAATACCTTCATTGTCCCCAGGATCGGGCAGAGACCCGAAGCAGATTTCGTAGTACGCATCCGTGAAATCGACCAGATGGTAATCTTCCTTTTCCGCTCTTTCCTGTAGCTCTGCACGCGGCAAACCGAGAAACCTGCCGGCCATAATTGCAGCGTTCTGCTTGCGCGGCAGAACTTTCAGGTTATTCTTCTTTGCTATCTCGGTCATCTTCTTGATCGCAGCCCTGGGAACGCGGGCTGCCCTCGTACCGTTCTGGTACTCGTAAAGCGCTATTTCAAAGCTCTCACCACCGATATTGATGCTCTTCGTATCAGTCCGCCTACGCTCCAGCGTAATCGTGCCTGCGCCCTCCACGGTTTGAACCTTCAGCCGATCCAGGTAGTGAGCATCCTCATCCTCATCTTCCTCTTCCTCGTCTTCCACGGCTTCTTGAAGCTCTTTCGCTTCTTCAGGCTCAGGTGCGGCAACAGGCTCAAAAGCGGTTTCCGTTACTTCCTCCACCGGCGCGGCAGGCTCAGCTTCGGAAATCAAGGGCGCCGCACCGATAGTCTCCTCGTCCGCCGCTTCAACTGCCTCTTCCTGCGCAGGCGATGGTTCGACAGCTACAGGCTCTGGAATGTCCACAGCCTGCGGAGCGGCCTCGGCTTCTGCCGTTTCAGCATCACCGAATCCCGGCTCAAACTTGACATCAAGAGACTCAGGAGCATCCCGCCTATCTCCCTCAGGCTCTTCGAATGCAGGCTTTTCTTCGGTTTCACGCGGTACTTCATGCGCCACAGGGAAATCATCGTCAACATCGAGATCCGACTCCGGCTTATCGACATCGGGCTCGCTTTTCAGCTCCCGCGCCAAGTCAAGAGGAGAATAATCATCCTCGGCAACCTGCTCTTGAGTTGGTTCCGCCTGCTCTATCGGTTCAGGTTCAGGAGCTTCATCCGCGCCGATTTTGAACGGATCGGGCGGGGTTGCTGGGGCAGGTTCCGCAGGTTGCTCGGAAACAGCTTCCTGTGCTTGCGCGGCTTCTCTCGTTCTGGCAGCATCCTCGGACCGTTTCTTGTCGGCACGATCTCCAGCCAATTCGAACAAATCACGCCCGCCAGACGGCGAAGGTTCATCCTTTTTCTCGACGCGCTGAGTGTATGACGATTCATACTCAGGATGCGCACTTTTCGCGCCCTTTCGCGACTTGCGGCTCTTAAACTCGATAACCCTGTCGGGAATCCTGGCCTTCCTCTTCCCGAACAGCCCACTTAGCCAATCAAAAAATCCCATGCTGATACAAACCTCACGGCTTAAATGTCAACTTGAGTATAGCCTTTATCCAGACTTCTCGCAATAGCGCGCCAGATACACTCTCAGCATAAACGCGGAGCAGCGGAAAAAAGGATTCTACGAAAGTGTCAAATCAGCTCCGGCCGCGGTTTCAACAACGCGTCCTCCAGATCCGCTCGTGGAATGCCCGAAGCCGATCTGTTCAAACATGTAAATATTTCCAACCGGATACACGTCAGGTATGTGCATAAGCATCTCTCGCGTCAATCTATGCATCGCGTTCATACGCGCTTTGCCGAAATCGCGCTCAAGAATCATCCTGCAGTTGCCGCGCATTCCTTCGAAATAGCCAGTCGGCAGGGAATCGACAAACAGTTTTGAATGGCACCTGTACGAAAACTCGCGTATTGCACCGTTTCCCGCGAGAACGATGCCGCGTGAATGTGGCGCGCCCTCTCCTTCAAGATCCGAATCATGCACCGGTACTGCAAACAAGCGATTTCCAGAATCAAGCATCCACCATTTAAGTTTGATCGCTGCCATTCGTGCTCCCTTTAGACAGCTACAATATTACTTTCGCTTTCGTATAGTGTCAATTCGTCCCCAGAAAACGATGCCGAATAAACCGGATTCTAAAGATTCAAGTGATTACCGGTATTTGTTAATAACTATCCTAATTCCTTATTGCTCAAAGGAGCACCTGCCGTTTCGAAACATGGGGATAGATTGTTTATTACCGTTAGTATTCAGGCTTTATAGATATCGTATTGCATTTCCGTATCGCTTCATCCTGATTTGTAAAATCACAATATGAATTGCATAGGACAACAAAAACACGATGTTAGGAATCCTGGCTTTTATCTATGATGATGAATTTTTTCTGCAAAAATGCTAGAATGCGTTTGTGCCAAAATTAAAGTTTGTTTTTGAATTCGCTCTCGTAGTGATTCTTGCCGCAGGAATCATCTGGGCAGTGCGCGAGCGAATGCAGATTCACAAGGAAGCTCTTCCGGAAGGCTATCCTGCAACTGCCGCAGAACAAATATCAACTCCTTACGAAGATGAACCTTCACACGCAATCGACTCTAAAGCAATAGACATCGGCGCACAGATCAACGGGGGTATGCTGATCCCTCCCGATGAAGGGGAACTCGTTGTAACTGAACCTGCGGGGGAATTTGAAACTGATTACGAATCCCCCTATGGAGACGTGACTGTCCCTCCTGAAGGCACAGACGAAATCCCTGACGCTGACGCAACAAGCGCTCCATCCCAACAGCCCCCTGCCCGAAAGGATGGTGTGTATCCTGTAGGGCAACCCGGTTCGATAACCGAAAAGCCGACACCTGCCGAAGATGCGCCGAAACCATCGGAAGCGGAGATGGATGCTGTAGCGGATGACGTCGAAGCTATTGAAATCGAAAATGGAAGGAAATCCGATCTGTTCACGATACCAGCACCCATACAGGTTCTTCTCAAGAGAAACGGTGATGCAAACGGTGATGAAGAGCTCGTTGAAGATTCATCCCTGATGGAAAAATGGCTCGTGAAGCTCTACGGAGAAACATTCATCTCAAGCGAAGAAGAAGCCATTGATGAAGAAGGCGCTCCGCCGGAAGGCGAAGCCGGCAATCACGTAGAACCTGAACCGATGAACGGCGGCGATGTCCTTCCTCCACCCTACGAGCGACCGCAGGGAAGAGACATGAGACCACCGGAAGATGCAGGCGCGACCGAAACTGTACCCGGAAAAAAGGTGAAAGTCGTCATCGGGCTTGTTGGTGACGTAGATATACCTGAAATTCTGAAATCTCAAGTGAATGCGGACCCGGAGATGGATTTACTTTCGGGTGTCTCGAAAGTCAGGGACAGATGCGATATTCTCGCCGGAAACCTTGAAGCGCAGCTTACGCTTTCCAATGCATCAACATCCGCGAAAACGCCTGAAGACCTTGAAGAGAAAAAGGAATTCCTGCTGAAGGACGAACCTAAATGGGCGAATTACCTCAAGCGTTCAGGTTTCGTCGTTTTGTCAATTGCGAACAACCATGCACTGGACTTCAGCTGGAAAGGCCTGCACGAATCGCTCAACGCGCTGAATAATGCAGGCATTGCGCCCGTCGGCGGCGGCGCTGATGAAAACGCGGCGCGGTCACCGCGCTTCATCAAAGTCAAAGGGAAAACCATCGGCTTTCTTGCGTACTCCACAGTCATTCCAGCGGGTTATGGCGCAAGGAAAGACAGGCCTGGCATCGCAGCGGGGCGCGGTGATGATCGTGCAAGGCTTGGCAGCTTGTACACAAAGAAACTGACGAGTGAAGTGAAAGCGGCGCGTGCCAGGTGCGATTTCCTCGTCGTGAGTTACCATTGGGGTATACAAGGCTCGCGCCGACCGGATGCACTGTCGAAGGACATCGCATACGTCGTTACCAAGGCAGGTGCGGACGTTGTTTTCGGGCACGGTCCGCACGTTCTGCAGTCGGTTGAAATGATCAACGGCGTACCGGTAGCGTGGAGTCTGAGCGACTTCATCTGGCACAAGGACAAACACACCGGTCTTCTCGAAATCGTGCTCGATGAAGATGATTCAGGCAGACTTGTAATGAGGGCCGTCCGACTCCACGAGTGTGAAATCGAAAGCGGAATACCAAAACTTACGGGCGATGTGAAAATTATCTCCGAAGCGTAATTCTCTTTACTATTCAACAACCCCCGCTAGAATGCACTGCCTCGATGCTCCTTGGCATTCGGAAGGAGCGCCGATTATTTTGATCTGTATGGGAGTACAATCGAATATGGCGGATAAAGGTAGAATCGCGGTTATCGTGCACGGCGGTGCAGGTCGAATTCCCGACAGAGAAGCTGAAGAATACAACACAGCAACGCGGAATGCTGCAGCGATCGCGCGTCAGATCCTCGCGGACGGCGGAGATGCCCTCAAAGCCGCGATCGCTGCTGTCAAGTCAATGGAAGAAGCGCCGATACTGAATGCAGGTTATGGCAGCGTGCTCAACGAGATCGGCGAAATTTCGTTCGACGCGTCCGTGATGGAAGGCCGCGAGTTGCGCGCTGGTGCGATTGGCGCAGTCCCTGGTCTTATCAGGAACCCGGTCGAAGTAGCAAGGCTCGTGATGGAGAATCATCCGAGCGTCCTTCTCACCGGTGACGCCGCATTGAGATTCGCGCGCGTAAGCGGAGTACCTCTTGTCCATCTCGAAAGCCTGGTTACGGAAAGGCAGCTTACGAGGTGGCAAAGATGGAAGGAGAATTCTGCTTGGGAGCCGGGAGCACAGCCTAACGGCTACAGCAGCGCATTCGCACCCGCACCTGGCGAACCAGAAGCGGAGGGCACGGACGAGGATACGGATAATTACGACACACTTGTAGGTAAGCCGAATGGCACGAACAATGATTTAGACGAGGATGTCGCAGGCGACACGGTAGGCGCCGTGGTGCGCGATGGCTCAGGTTGGATCGTGTCAGCTCTTTCAACAGGCGGCGTCCGCGGCAAACCTAAGGGCAGGATTGGAGATTCTCCGCTCATCGGTTGCGGTCTCTATGCGGACGACAGGCTCGGCGGTTCTGCCGCTACCGGAATCGGCGAGGATATAATCCGCGCCATGCTGGGCGGGCGCGCGGTACTCAATCTTGAACATAACTCCAACGCCCAGGCCGCAGCGGAAAAGGCTTGCAGGTACATGTTTGAACGCTTCAACGGAGTCGCAGGTGTGATTATGCTCGATGCATTTGGCAACATCGGCTATGCTCATTCAACACTGCGGATGGCCGCCGCATACTGGTACGAAGGGATGGATGAGCCGGTAAGTGACATGGACGGAAACCTGATTACGTAACAGTGCTTAGGCGCTGAAGGCGTTGTTGAGAATATGTCAAGGGATAAGGAGGAGTAATGGACGAGCAAAGGAAAAATGAGTTCATTGAAGGTTTCATGAAATATTTTCCCGGTGCAGAGCTCCCGATAGCCTTCTACTACACGGACGATCCGGCGGATATCGAAATATGCACGCAGCCAGACGGCTGGCAGTGTTTCATCGGCGAGATCAGAAAGGTTCGCAACGGCAAATCGCTCGCGTTCAACCTGGATTCGCTCGGATGCGCGGGTGCAAAGAGATACCTTGGATTTACTCAGGAACTTATGCCGGGGTTCGAGTATTTCCTGTCACACGGTATCCCTGGAAAAATAGAGGGCGAGAGATACAAAAAATCGCCGGAGCTTGTAAAGGAACTGCTTTCGAATCACCCGAAGTTCGAAGCACCGGGCGCTTACATCGTATTCAAGCGGTTCGACAAGCTCGACGAAACGGATGAGCCGGAGGTAATCGTCTTCTGTGCAACTCCCGATGTGCTCTCAGGGCTTTTTACTCTTGCAGGCTTCGACGAAGCGGAAAATGAAAGCGTGATTACTCCGTTTTGCGCGGGATGCGGCTCAATCGTACTCTGGCCTTATCAGGAGCTTAAGAAAGACAACCCGCGCGCAGTCCTGGGCATGTTCGATGTTTCTGCAAGGCCGTCCGTCCCCGAAAACACTCTGACATTCGCCATCCCTAGGCAGAGGTTCGAAAGAATGCTCTCAAACGCGCCCGAAAGCTTCCTTATCACGGAATCGTGGAAGAAGGTAATGGAGCGCATGTCAAAATGACATCACATGCCTTCGAGAATGTCCTTCAGTATCTCGCGTAGATTCGGAAGCGCCCCGCGGGCTGTGCGCAGAACCTCCTCATGGCTCACGTGCATATGCTCGCTTCCGAACGTCAGATTTGTGATTACCGAGATTGCAAGGCATTTCATCCCCAGGTGGCGCGCAACGATAAGCTCAGGCACCGTGCTCATTCCCACAGCATCTCCGCCGATGACGTGGAAAAATCCAAGCTCCGCGTTCGTCTCGTAGCTCGGCCCATGTACGGCGACGTAGGTTCCACGATGTATCCTGAGCCCATGTTCGATCGCAGCCCGAAACGCAAGATCGCTGAGCGATTCGTCGAACGGAGTATTCATCGCTACGAACTTAGAGCTGCGCGGCTCGGTCATCACACCGCGAAGGGGCGAATCACTCATCCGGTTGATAAAGTCGGTGACGATCATCAGATCACCGGGCTGCATATCACGCTTTATACCGCCCGCAGCGTTGAACTGGATGAGCGTGCCCGCGCCTAGAGCGTTCAGCACGCGCACGGGATATGCAACCTGGTGCATAGTCAATCCTTCGTAGAAATGGAACCGCCCTTCGCACACGGCAACTGCTTTGTCCTCGAACCTGCCGAGCACGAGGTTGCCGGGATGACCTTCAACCGTCGTGGACGCGAAATGCGGGATGTCCTTGTAGTTGATGCGCACAGGATCTGTAATGAAGTTCGTAAAATCGCCCGTGCCGCTTCCGAGAATCACTCCCACTTCCGGATTCAGATCGGACGATTTGCGAATAAGGCTGACGCTTTCGGCAACGTTCTCGTCAATTTCCTTCTGCGTAACGATGGTCATACGAATCTCCTTGCGTGGAAATGAAACGACCCCCCGATGCACGGCAGCCCGGCACCCGGGCAGAACGAGTATAGCAGAGAATATGCAGCACTATGCCCAGCGATACAAGCGCACGTGAATCGTCGCAGGTATTGGTTTGCCCGCGCACTGCATTGTAAACAGTACGAGTCGCGCGCTAGTCTTCTTCTTCATCCTCGTCGGTCGTGGCGGCTCTTTTGATTTCGGATTTGAGCGTTTTCTCGATGAAGTCCGCAACTTCCTTCGTCTTTTCCCTCGCAGAGCGTATCAACGCTTCGGCCTCTTCAGACACCTCCGCCTTGAACTTCTTTAGCTTCAGGTTCGAGAGATTGATGAGCACGTTGTAGTATGCGCCCTCCGCTCCTGCAAGCGCCATCTGTGCAGCCACGCCTCCGTCGCTCATCGCGTTTGGATTTCCCTTAGTCGCCGCAATCTTAGCGAGGTCGATGGTGCGCACACAGTCGCGCAACGTTTGCAGCGGAACGAGTGTCGCGCCTTTAGTCGCATTGCGGATCGCCTTCTTGCGAATGTCCTTTTCCTCGTCGGTTCCCTGCGGCATTCTGAACGCGTCCATCAGTTTGTTGAATGCAAACGTATCGTCGTCGATCGCGTTCAAAAGCCTGTCCTTCAAATCCTGCGCCTCGATTGCAGATGCGTTCAGTTCCTCCTTGACATCGAGAAACTGTCTCTTTCCGATCGTGAGGTTCGGCACCATCCCCGCAAGCCCCGCTCCCATCGCACCTCCGAGCGCTGCGACAGAGCCTCCGCCCGGCGCAGGAGAATCACTCGCAAGCTCGCTCGCAAACTCTGCAATCGTCATCCCGATGAGCGGGCGCTCCGCCTCGTCTATCGCATATTCGACGATCTTCTTTTTCGGATCGAACGGCCCGAACTCCTCCATTCCCATGCTGTGCACCGCCATCTTGATCAGACGGTCGATGGGCGCGCCCTCGCATCGCTTCTGAATCCGGGTAAAGAACCGGCCTGCATCCACCATCGCCTGAAGCGGCACAAGACCCACAAGCTCGCTTCCCGTCACGACAAGCCCCTGCGCGCGTGCAAGCTCAAGAACCTTGTAGTACACCTCATGCACAGGCGTAACTTTGTAGTTCGTGAGGTTCATGCTGAGCTGCGCCATCTTCTGCTCTTCGAGCCACCAGCCCACGGCCTTGCAGTACTTGAAAATGCCCGGCTCGATGATCTGTTCGCCATTCTCGTCGCGGACGAGTACGCCGTTTTCATCGCGCTTGGGGCAGCCCAACTCGCGGATCATCTTCGCGATGCGGTGCACACGCTTATGGTCGCGCGCGTTGAAGTTGATGTTGAACGCGATCAGGAATTCGCGCGCGCCAACCGCGGTCGCGCCTGGCTGCGGGCGGAATTCGTTCGGGCCGAAATCGGGCTTCCATTCGTCAGTACCGAGCTTCTCGGAAAGCGCCTCGTACTCGCCCTTGCGAACTTCGGCGAGATTCTGTCTTTCAGGACGACTCGCCGCGTTTTCGTAAAGGTAAACCGGAATGTCGAGCTCTCTGCCGATGCGTTCGCCGACTGCTTTCGCGTATTCCACGCAGTCGTCCATCGTCGCACCTCTGACCGGAACGAACGGGCAAACGTCGGTTGCGCCCATCCTCGGATGCGCGCCGGAATGCTTGCTCATGTCGATAAGCTCTGACGCCTTTTTGACAACGCGGAAGGCCGCTTCCATCACAGGCTCAGGCTCGCCAGCAATAGTTATGACGGTACGGTTGGTGTCGGCTCCGGGGTCGGCGTCAAGAAGTACGGCGCCCGGCACAGCCCTTATCTCATCGAGAACCGCCTCGATCTTTTCACGATCACGGCCTTCGCTGATATTCGGCACACACTCGATAATCTTGTTGTTCATCTCACGAACCTCATCATCCCATCATCCGGATTTTGATCAATGGACTTCGGCGGTAATCACGTGCTGACGGAATTCGAGATTAAACCACCGACGAAGATTTTACAATAACTCGTACCTAAAATTGTTGCGAATGAAATCGAACCTTGATAAAAGAAATTCACCTATAATGAAGAAAACGGGGCGTCACTTGTAGATTACGCGCGTACTGCAACCTTGACAAAAGCGCGGGGCATACGTAAAATCCATTATCTGTCCGGGGAGGCAGGTATGCCAAAGAAAATATATTCAACGACCGAAGCCGCACGAATCTGCCATGTCGAGCGCGCCACAATCATCAGATGGATCGATGTGGGCATCCTCAAGGCATTCAAGACACCGACCGGAAGAAACAAAATCCTGACAGAAGACCTCGTTGATCTCCTTAAAGAGAACAAGATGCCGATCCCTGCCGTGCTGAGAGAGCTTGCAAGAAAACTGATTTACGTCGTAGACGACGAGGAAGATTTCCTTTACATTATCAAGGAACGGCTGATCGGCGAAAAAGGCGAAGCCCCGTTCGATCTCGAAACATTTGATAATGGTTTCGAAGCTCTGATGTCAATTGGCAAAAAACGCCCCGACATCCTTATCACAGACGTCCGCATGCCTGAGATGAACGGCTACGAGCTTTGCAAGAAACTCAAGGAAAACGGGGATACGAAGATGATGAAGATAATCATCATCTCAGGTTATCTGGACCAAGAGCTCGACCGCTTCAAAAAGAATGGACTGGCCGATGCCTATCTCGAAAAACCGATCGACTTCAAGGAACTCCGCAGGCTCATCACCGCATACGCCGATATCGAATTCTAAATCGGCCTGTTCTTACGGAAAACGCCAACTCATCGACGCATCATCCCAAACATGCCTTGCGCGTAAACAGCTACTGAGATGAAACACCATCGCCACGCAGTTTCTCAAACACGAGGACCGTCGGGATCGTGGATAATGGCAGATCGCCGACGACTACCATATTCAGAGCACTGTTGCTTTCCACACTGTGCGCCTTTTCAGAAAGAATGTTCTGATAAATCGCAGGCTTGAGTGTTTCGTCGTAGATAACGATTCCCGTTCGGCGATCGATCGAACTTGGATTCGCCGTCCAATAGCAGAGCGTAATGTACTCGTCGCTTTCGAGCCAAACATGGTAAATCGTATCGCCGGTAGCTGGAAACTCAGGCGCCCAGGAAATCGAAGGCCCAAACCAGCTTGGCACAAGCTCGGCAGTCAGGATATTCAGATTCCGCATCGCCCAGCCCCACGGACGCGGGCGCAAGCTGGCTGGTATCATCCCGAACCTAAGAATCACGCGGCCGTCTTCAACTGCCTCATCTGTTGCCGGGGGATCGAGCGCGGTAAACATCGTCACACGCGTCACTCCTTCGGCCAACAGAATGAGGGCTGCGCGCGGAAGGATGCTCGCCTGCGAGAATGAATCGACGCCGAATCCTGTAAGCGAATTCGCAATGCCTAACTCGCCTACCCACACTTCCTTACCGAACGAAGAGACGAAGCCGATGTATTCAAGGAATACAGGGAGATCCGATCTGGGCGTTATGTGCGCCTCCGTTTCCAATTCGATGCCGTCCGCAGGAGGAAACACATTTATGGTTACAGCATCAACCAGCTCAAGCACGTCAGTTTTTGCTAGACGCTTGAAGTAGTCAAAATCGGCACCCTTTATCCCTCCGCAAAGAAGATAATGACCGTCCGGCTGGTTAAGTTCGGTTGCTGCAACCCTGAGCAGGTTCGCATACCTGTCCACTGCAAACCCTTTGCGCAAATTGATATCGTCGAAAAGCTGCACCGCCCAGGGCTGGCCGCCCGGAAGTCCGCGAATCCTCTCGCATGCATCCCGAATCACTTCGGAATTGAGTGTTCTGCTTTCCAAAACGAGATAAAGCTTGATGCGGTTTACATCGCACCGCCTTTTTACGGCGTAAAGAACTGCAAGATTCTCTTCATCGTCCGAAACCAAGTCTTCGGCGGCAACCTGCATCCGCACGTAGCCGAACCCGAAGTTCGCGAGGTAATCGACCATGTCCGACGTAACGAGGCGCGAATCTACATCTATTCCCACATGCGGGTTGTGCGGTACCGCAAGTACAGGCTTCGCTGAGATAAGCTGAATAATTGCGAGGACGGAGAGTATGGCAGCAGCACGGACTGCATGCATCAGTAATGAACGAAAGTCAGGTATTTGAACCACGGCAACATTATAGCGCGGATGGTATCTTCACTCGCTGCACTTAATGCTGATAATTAACTCTCGCCAGGACATTTCCCCCTGAATCGGTATCAATACGTGCAAGCACACGCCCTCCTGCATCGAACTTATACTCGGAATGAAGATATACTTCGCCCTCGGCATCGAATCTCTCGGTCGCCAGAAGATCGCCGTTTTCGTTGAAGTGGTCTACGATAATATGCGTAAGCTCACCGGTCACATCAATATACTCGCCCCTTCGGATACCAGGCTCAGGATAGGAGTACTCGACATTGAGCACTGTTTCAAGCCGCGAGCCGTGCTCGACAACTCGCTGGTGATGCTCCCAGAGAAGGAATCCGCGCACGTTCCTTGTTTCTTCGACCACATCGGTAGGTTTGCTCTTGGCATCGAAACGGTGCTTGCAGATTCTGCCTTCCGCGTGGTACTCGTATACAGTAAATCCTTTGCGCCTGTCTTCCTCGTCAAACACCTCAAGCCTAGTCAGCCTTCCGTCGACATCGTATTGAAGCTCTTCGCGCGTAACCATACGCCCGTCCGCACGAACCCAGAGACGGCGAAGATGCCGTCCTGCAGGATCGATCATTACCTTAACGTAGCTATGGTCCGGAAGCTCAGCCTCGCTGAAAACGTACCTGAGCCTCGGAAAACTGATGTAATACTTTGCCTTTGCCACTGAATGGTTAATCGACTGATCGCTCATTCTTGAACCCTCCATTGCGTATTATAGCGCAGATCAATATGCTTCTCACGGCAAACCAGTCGGTTCGTGAATCCCGAATCAAAATGTTCCGGGAATAATGTCCTTTCCCAGTCAAGCCGTGTATGGAATAATGATGGCTGATGAACGACAGGGAGAACACGCGCGAATCGGCATCTGCGGAAAGGGTCGAAGTGCTGAGAAACTATCGCTCTGTAGATGAGAGAATTGCAGAGGATGTTTTCTCGTCCGGCTCGCCCAGAATTGCGCAGAAGCTGCTTTGGAAAGCAGGGGGGCGGCGGCGCGCAGGTTACGCTCGTGCACCGTTCAAGCCTTCCACGCTGACCATTGGCGTTGGAAACATAGCATTCGGTGGACGGGGCAAAACACCGTTTGCTATCGGCGTTGCGAAGCACTTTTTGTCCGCGGGCAAAAGAGTGGCAATTATTCATAAGTACATAGGACCGAGAAACCAGGAACAAACGGAGTGCGGATACTCAATTGGAAGCGATCCGCTAAACCTGATCGGTGACGAATCCGCGCTGGTCGAGTATGAACTCTGGAAGCATCTTGCAGATCTCGGCAACTCGAAGAAGGATGATTGCACCGTCGTTGCAGCTCGGAACAAGGTCGGAGCGGTGAAAGAACTCGACAGCGAGGGCTTTGATGCTTTAATCATCGACGATGCATTCCAGCTTACAGGGCTTGAGCCACAGCACAATTTCGCACTCGTCTGTCCCGACGACATCGGGCTCAACGGATTCGGTTTTGCTCCATTGCGCGAACCACCTTCAAGCCTCAGCCGTGCGACGAACATACTGCTCGATGTATCAGCGGTAAAACCTGCAAATGTTGCCAAAATCGTCTCCGATGCAAATGAAATACTGAAGGAATTCAATGCGCCACATGTTCTGGCGACATTCCGGTACATCGAAAGCGAGCTTGTGCCGGTTAGGCGGATAGTCGCATCCGTAAACAGGTGGAAACAGGAGACTGAGCTTTGCACACAGGAAACCGGCTTTCTTGCGGAAAAAAGGGTGCTTTGTTTCTCGGGCATAGCTAATCCTGCAGCATTCGAGTGCTCAATCGCGGGGCTTGGTGCAAGAAATGTCTTCTCCCTCAGGTTCTCCGATCACCATCGATTCGCAATGGGCGAATTACTTGAGATCACCGAGCTTGCGGACGACTGCGGTGCGGATACGATCGTTACAACGATGAAGGATGCATGCCGGATCGCTCTGTCGCAAGAGGCAAAGGTACTCACACAAATGCACGAAACCAAGGATGAAAGCATAGGTGCCTGGGCGCTGCGAATCGAGCCCGATTACAAATTCGCTGCGCCGACACGCGATGAGTTCACGTTTGCATCCATACTCGATTGAACGCAACATTACGATGGACGCGCGTGAACTGTTCAGGAAAACGGTACAGGAGAGGATTTTGAATTATGAGAATCAAAGAAGATGAATTGCAGGATCTTGTAAGGAAATGCTGGAATCATTATGACAAGCATGTAGACGAGAGTTTTGTCGTTAAGCCATCGGTTCCGATTCTATACTTTGGTAACCTAAAGAAATATCTGGACTCACACATCAGAATTGTAACAGTCGGACTGAATCCATCAAACGCGGAATTTCCAATCGAGGACCCATTTTATCGCTTCGAGGGTTTAACTGCATTGAGTCGTAGTGGATTGGCTGTAGAAGATACTGAATTTCGTAGAAAATACTTGGATTCCATCAATTCGTACTTCAATTACAATCCGTATTCCCGGTGGTTTGACCAATCATATCTGAAAATATTAATGGGCATGGAAGCTTCTTTCTACGGTAAGAACACCAATACAGCAATCCATACTGACATTTGTACTCCGCTTGCAACCAACCCAACATGGAGCAAATTGAGGGATAGCGGATTGAGTGATAGAGATCAACAAGTGTTAATCGCAGAAGGCGTACAGATATGGGCAAATTTAGTCAGGACAATAAAACCCGACATCGTTCTTATTTCAATAGCAAAAAAGCACTTGGATCGAATCCCTTTCAGAAAACTAACTCCTTGGTCACAATTGTTTGCAATTGAATACAAGGAAAATTACGAGTTTACTGGATCTGTGATGAACATAATTGACGATCATAGGAGTTTATTCGTTTTTGGTAAAGCGAATCGAAACCCATTTTTGGGCTTGAGTTCCAAATTCAAAGCAGGTGAATTAATCATGAAGCATTATCTAAATACTTTTCCAAAAGGAAAAATCTAGTTACTGGTTTCATTTTTGATTTCATCCACTTCGCGCCGACGTTCGCATCACCCCTGCTCCTTTACCTCGCTTTATCGCGGTGCTATCATAGATATACGGGTGCGGTCGCGCTGTTTGTATTTGAAGTCGCCTGACCTCCCCCGAAAACACATGGATACCCCGGAGGACGATATGAATGAGATAATGAGGGAGCTTGAACTGAATGAAGTCGAACGCGGCGGTTTTTCGGGTGAATGGCTAGGAAGCGGCGATGAGCTTGAGGTGCTTTCCCCGATTGATGGAAGCGTAATCGGGCGCGTCAAGCAGTGCACGGAGGACGAGTACGAAAAGATCGCAGCGAGAGCGCACGAAGCGTTCCTCGATTGGCGAAAGATACCCGCACCGAAGCGCGGCGAGGTCGTGCGCCGCATCGGCAATGCCTTAAGGGAAAAGAAAGCCGAGCTCGGCGCTCTTGTCACGCTGGAGATGGGCAAAATTCGTGCAGAGGGCGTGGGCGAAGTACAGGAGATGATCGACATCTGCGACTTCGCCGTCGGGCTTTCCCGCCAGCTTTACGGGCTTACGATGCACTCCGAGCGCCCCGGCCACAGGATGTACGAGCAGTGGCATCCGCTCGGCGTCGTCGGCATTATCAGCTCGTTCAACTTCCCCGTTGCGGTCTGGGCGTGGAACGCGTCGATCGCGTGGGTGTGCGGAGACGCGTGTTTGTGGAAGCCAAGCTCGAAAACGCCGCTCACAGCGATCGCGTGCACCAGGATCGCGGCCGCGATCTTCGAGGAAATGGGATACGACCCCGCTCTCGCATCACTCGCTATCGGGCGCGGCAGAACCGTCGGCGAAAAACTCATTAACGACCGGCGAATCCCGCTCGTTTCGGCTACAGGAAGCTGTACGATGGGATACCGCGTGGGCCGCGTCGTGGGCGAGCGCCTCGGACGCACGATCCTGGAACTCGGCGGCAACAACGCGATCATCGTCACCGGGAATGCAGACCTCGATCTCGCACTGCGCGCGATTCTGTTCGGTGCGGTCGGTACCGCGGGCCAGCGATGCACATCCACGCGCCGCATAATCGCTCATAGGAGCATCGCCGATGAACTGACAGGAAAGCTCGTTGATGCTTACAAACAGGTGCAGATCGGCAACCCGCTTGAGGATGGGACGCTGATGGGGCCGCTTGTGGACACCGAGGCTGTCGATCTGATGATGGCGGCAATAGCGCGTATCGAGGCTGCGGGCGGCGAAATCCTAGTCGGCGGTGAAAAACTCGACAAGCCCGGCGGATGCTACGTCACGCCGGTAATCGCGCGCGCTAAAAACGAGTGGGACATCGTGCAGGAGGAAACGTTCGCACCGATCCTCTACGTCATCGAATACGAAACGCTCGATGAGGCGATTGCGATCCACAACGGCGTACCGCAGGGACTTTCGAGCGCGGTATTCACGACGAACCTGCTCGAAGCTGAACAATTCCTGTCCGCTACGGGAAGCGACTGCGGGATCGCGAACGTCAACATCGGCACGAGCGGCGCGGAGATCGGCGGCGCGTTCGGCGGTGAAAAGGAGACCGGCGGCGGACGTGAATCGGGAAGCGATGCGTGGAAGGCGTACATGCGCCGCCAGACGAACACGATCAACTGGAGCACGGAACTCCCACTCGCACAGGGCATCGAGTTTGGGAAGTGAAGGTAGATGCCAATTCTTACTGCGCGCCTACGTCCACGACATTCCCGATTGAGCCTTCGCCCATCAGCTTAAGCACCGCCTGAACCGCTATGTAGCGTTTTGCGCCACCGGGTAGTGGCAATGTCACCTTCGCCCATGGCTCAAGCGGAATCGTTGAAGCGTCGATGTAGGCGATTTCCTCGACGTCCGGCGGA
>JAGGVC010000094.1 GCA_021158185.1 bacterium
CCAGGCCGAGGAAGCTGAGCCCCGCCTCGCTCAGGATGTTCGTCGCGACGCCGAGCGTTCCGAGTACGATGATCGGCGCAAGGCAGTTCGGCACGATGTGGCGGAAGATGATGCGCGCGTGCCCCGCGCCCACGGCACGCGCGGCCTCGATGAATTCCTGCTCCTTCAGCGAGAGCACCTGCCCGCGGATGACGCGCGCGATGCCCGTCCAACCCGTGATGCCGAGCGCGATGAAAAGCCCCCACAGCCCAGGCTGCTCGAATATCGCGAGGATGCCGATTGCAAGCAGGATGCCCGGAAACGCGTAGAACGTATCGGTGATGCGCATCAGGACAGTATCTATAATGCCGCCGAAATATCCCGCTACGGCACCGACGAGAATTCCTATGAAGATGCTTATGAGGACGCTCACGATACCGATGAGGAGCGAGATTCTCGTGCCGTAGATGATGCGGGACAGGATATCGCGCCCGTGAATATCCGTGCCGAGAAGGAACTCGGCTTTCACCGGACTGTCGGGCTGTGCGCGGGTTTCCTCAACCATTTCCTGATAGGATTTCTCGCCGTACTTCGCACGCTCGGCGTCGTAAAGGCCGCGCACGAAACTTGGTGCGACGCCGGAAACACCGCGAATCTGGCCGGTCGGATCGTACGGCGCAACCAGGTTAGCAAGTAACGCGATGATGACGACGAGCGCGACCACTCCCAGGCCGAGAACGCCTGTCTTGTTTCTAGAAAGCCGCTTTAATACAAGGATTAAACCGTTCATCACATTCTCAGGTTCGCACTACTCATACCGGATTCTCGGATCGATCCAGGCATAGAATATGTCCACAATAAGGTTGACGAAGACGAAAACGACGCTCATCACGATTACGCTGCCCATCACAACAGGAAAATCACGCTGGAAAATCGCATCCACCATCAATCTCCCCATACCCGGCCAGCTGAACACGGTTTCGGTGAGGACGGCGCCCGTAAGGAGAATCGCGAAGTTGTTGCCGATCACGGTTATGATGGGGATGAGGGCGTTTTTGAGCGCGTGCTTCATAACGACGACGCGCGGCAGAAGCCCTTTCGCCCGCGCAGTGCGGATGTATTCGAGGTTCATCACTTCGAGCATACTGCTTCGCACCATTCGTGCGATGATCGCCATTGGAACCGTCGCGAGCGTGACGGCGGGCAGAACGAGGAATTTCAGATTCTCCCACCACGATAGCCGATTGTCGAAATAGCCTGAAATGGGAATGATCGAGCGGACATCGCCGCCCGCGAGCGCGCTGTTGACGTTGTTCGCACCGATCTGGAGCATCAGTCCGAGCCAGAAGACGGGCAGCGAGATTCCGACGACCGCGATCACCATAAAGAAATAATCGCCGAAGCTGTTCGGTTTTGCAGCGCTGATCATTCCTGCGGTCACACCCGCGATTATCGCAAGGAGCATGGCTGCGCCGGTCAGGATGAGCGTAGCCTCGAACTTGCCTTTCAGAAGATCGCTGACTTCGCGCTTGTTTCGATAGCTCTTGCCGAGATCGCCTGTGATAATCCTGCCCATGTAACGTGCGTACTGGACGTAAACGGGCTTGTCCAGGCCGAGCTCGTGGCGGATCGCTGCGGCGATTTCAACGTCCTGATGCTGCCCCATCAGAAGGCGGACGGGATCGCCGGGGATGAGGTAGATCATCGAAAACGTGATGATGCTTATCCCGATCATCACCGGTATAAGCTGAAGCACCCGCTTGATTACGTATGAAAGCACCGGTGAAGTGTACCGCGGCACATCGGGATTTCCGAAATCTGATTGGATGGACGGCTAAATTCCATTCGCAGAATGCACTGTGCTAATGCTGCAAACCGTCAGGATATTTTCGTAAGCCTTGAGATTCTCTCCTGAATCGGCGGATGGGTGGAGAAGAGGTTGCCGATGAATCCGAGTACGCCCGGCTTGACTATGAATAGATGCGACGTCGCGGGATCGGCGTACTGCACTTGAGCGACGCGGTTTACGTTTTCGAGCTTTGCGAGCGCGTTCGCAAGCCCGTTCGGATTGCCCGTGATTCTTGCCGCGCCCGCGTCCGCCTCGTATTCACGGCTCCGGCTGATCGCCATCTGGATCAGGATCGCTGCTATCGGGCCGAGGATCATTATCGCGAGCGAGCCGAGCAGGTTGTTCCTGTCGCCGAACCAGAACGCGATGCGGCTTGCGAACATAATCATCGTCGCCATCGCGCCCGCGACCGCCATCGTGAGCGTATCGCGGTGTTTGATGTGTGAAAGCTCGTGCGCGATCACGCCTTCGACCTCGTAGTGATCGAGCGTCTGCAGAAGCCCGGAAGTCACGGCGACCGCGGCGTGTGCGGGATCGCGGCCCGTTGCGAATGCGTTCGGCACATCGTTCTCCATCATCAGAACTCTCGGCTTCGGGATACCCGCGTTCGCCGAGAGGCGCTCCACCATCTCGTGAAGCCTGGGCGCTTCGGCGGGCGGAATCTCGCGGCAGCCGTACATTTTCGTAACGAGCTTGTCGCTCCACCAGAAGCTTCCGAAGTTGAAGATGAGCGCTATGACGAGAGCGATGAGAAGGCCC
This sequence comes from bacterium, assembly GCA_021158185.1. Lineage (GTDB taxonomy): Bacteria > 4484-113 > 4484-113 > JAGGVC01 > JAGGVC01 > JAGGVC01. Next base: position 2,588 of record JAGGVC010000094.1, read on the forward strand.
GAAAACCCGCCGACCATGTGCCCGATGACAAGGATCAACCCGCTCATCATCACAATGAGCACCATTGTCTTAATGTTGTTCATCATCTCGATTCACCGCCTATATCGTACCAGAAACCAGGCGGATATGACGTATTTGAATATCGCTTGTTCGGCGATTTGCTATTTCTTTTCAGTCAGGCTAAAATACCCACAATTCTTGTTGAAGGAGTGTTTCCATGGCATTGATCAGAGGTCTTGTTTTTTGTGCCTTGATTATGGCGGCGCTTGGAATTGCGGCGGTGTCTGAAGAGGATAACGAATTTCTCGGTTCCGTTTCACAGGGGAGAGGCGAAGTAATGCTGCTTTCGATCGATGTTTACAGTGATCATCTCGATGCAGATGGCTGGGCGTACTACACTGGAAGCTACGCTGGCACCCCGTTTCAAAACCTGACAACTTTCGATTCGGACGCTGCGAAGGCTGGATACCCGGATATCAGCAAAAGAAAGCCATTGGGCACAGTAGAGCGTCTGTCAGGAAATGAACTATTCCTTTCTATCGATGTATATGAAGAACACGTTTCTGAAAGCGGATGGGCGTATTATTCCGGCGAGTGTATGGGAAATCCCTTCGAGGTCTGGGTTACATTCGATCCCGAAAATTCTCTTCCTATGGAGGATGTTGTTGATGACTTTCCGAAAGAAGGGGAATGCTGCCAGGTTGATGGAAAGTCGGATAAATATTGGGTATGGCGGTTCGGAGCGCACGATACGTTAAGCGACGTTAAATAGAAACGTCTGGCATATCAGCAAGATTTAATTGCAGTTGCTTCCTCACTCGATAGTTACCACCACACGTTCTCCTGCAAGCGAGGATGCGCCGCGTCCAGCGCTCGTGATGTCCGCGGGCGTATGGTACAGCTTGTAGATCGTGGCTATGTCGCGTTTGCTGATCGCGCCGGATGTGGCAATCGGGTACATCACATCTCCCAGGTGCGGGGAGTGCTGCCATAGTCCGAGAGCGTGGCCCATCTCGTGAATTGCAGCCATGCTTACGTCGTTCGAAGTCATAGATCGTCCGGCGAGGTGCGTAGGAAGCTCGATTTCGACCGGCAGGTTGAGCGTTCCGCCGATCGACGTGTAACTCGTTCTGCCTGCAAGGTTGCCGCCAAGGGATTCGACCCATCTCACTCTCACCTCGGCACTGCCCGGATTATCCGTCGTGGTTATCGTGAAGAGGCCGTATGAGCCGCCCACGCTGTTCCACTTCAGTATGTATGTCCTCGCGGCGCCGGCAAACGCAGGCATAAATCCGTCCACATTCGTGCCGTCCTCGATGAATACGTCAATCGTCGCCCCGCGCTGGAAGCGCACGACCTTGCCCTGGGATGTGAAACCGTAGGTTTCGTCCGTGTCGGGAACTTTTGGTGTCGTGACAGGCGTAGTGCCCCCGCCGCCCCCGCAGGACGCAAGCAGGAAGAGCGCAAGCGCGAGGATGAATGCAACTAGTTTTGCATAGCCGGATCGCACGCTGACAATCATCATTAACCTCCGTCGCGCAGGCGGCATACGACTCCAAGATGTTCAAGCAGGTAAATCATACCCGCTGCCGACGATTACTCAACCGGTTGGACTGTTTCTCACCGGATTTGCTGCGCGGGACACGCGCGTGCGGAAAGCAGGGTGCTCCCTACTTCCCCGTTTCCCTTTCCTTGACGCACGCTTTGATGAAGCCTGTGAACAGCGGATGGGGACGGGTAGGGCGGCTTTTGAATTCTGGATGCGCCTGGGTCGCGATGAAGAACGGATGGCTCGGAATCTCGATCATCTCGACGAGCCTCCTGTCGGGAGATGTTCCACACATTATCATTCCCGCCTTCGCAAGCTTACTGCGGTACGCGTTGTTCACTTCCCAGCGGTGGCGGTGGCGCTCCACGATGCGCTCGCGGCCGTAAAGCCTGCGCGCGAGCGTGCCCGGCTTGAGCTTCGCCGTGTAGTCACCGAGCCGCATAGTCCCGCCGAGGTCCTTCACTTTTTCCTGCTCGCTCATCTTTGCGATTACGGGATGCTTGCACTTCGGCTTGTATTCGGTTGAGTTCGCGCCCGCGAGCTTCAGCACGTTGCGTGCGAACTCGACCACCGCGCATTGCAGCCCGAAGCAGATTCCCAGGAACGGCATCCCGTTTTCGCGCGCGTGTTTTATCGCCGAGATTTTCCCTTCCATTCCCCGGCTTCCGAAGCCGTAGGGAATCAGCAGTCCGTCGACATTCTTGAGTTTCTTCGCGGCATTTTCGTTCGTTACTGTTTCCGCATTTATATAGCTTATTTCGAGTTCCTGTCTCTGCGCGTACGCGGAGTGCTTCAAGCTCTCGGCGATGGACATGTACGCGTCTATGAGCGAAGTATATTTCCCGACGATTGCGACTTTCACTTTGCCGAGCGGGTTGGTGCGGTTCTCTTTGAGCTTCCACCACTTCGTCAGGTCTGGTTCGGTGAAAGCAAGGCCCAGGTGACGGCACACAAGCTCGTCGATCCGCTCCGCCTTGAGCATCAGAGGTACATCGTAAATGCTGTCTGCGTCGAGCCCCTGGATGACCGCCTCCGGCTCGATGTCGCAGAAGAGGCTGATCTTCGCCTTTATCGAGTCGTCGAGCGGGAAGCGCGTGCGGCAGATGATGATGTCTGGCTGGATGCCGATGCTTCTAAGCTCTTTGACGCTGTGCTGGGTGAGTTTCGTTTTCAGTTCGCCAGCCGCAGAGAGGTACGGTATGAGCGTGACGTGGATGTTGATCGCGCTTTCGCCCGCGCGTCGCGCGTCGTTTCTGAACTGGCGGATCGCTTCGAGGAAGGGCAGGCTTTCGATGTCGCCCACGGTTCCACCGATTTCCACGATGATTACATTCGCGCGATGCGCGCTCGTGACGCGCCTGATCCTGCGTTTGATTTCGTCGGTGACATGCGGGATAACCTGGATCGTGCTGCCGAGATGCTCTCGGCCCTTGCGCTCGCTTTCCAAGACGGCGGAATATATCTGTCCTGTCGTCACGTTCGAGAGGCGTGTAAGCTCGGTGTCGATGAAGCGCTCGTAATGGCCGAGATCGAGGTCTGTTTCCGCACCGTCGCGCGTTACGAATACCTCGCCGTGCTGGAGCGGGTTCATCGTGCCCGCGTCCACGTTCAGATACGGGTCGATCTTCATCACTGTGATCTTGTATCCCATCGCCTTGAGCATAAGCCCGATGGATGCACTGGCAATGCCCTTGCCGATGGATGAAACGTTTCCGCCCGTTACAAAGATATATCTGGCCATATCGCTATCCGTCCGATTTTCGTTCGGACTCCTCCTCGAAAATACTCTTGAACAGATTCAGAAGCTCGGTAAGGTTCGGAGTAGTGAAATCGGGGGCAATACCCGATGTCGAATCGTTTCCGCCCGCCGCGGCAACCCCCGTGTTTACAAGACATGTATACGCTCCTGCGTTTTTCCCACACGCGATATCCGTATCGAGCCGGTCGCCGATCATCAAGGTTTCAGCGGGCGATGCGCCGAAGTCCTCCATCGCAGCATTGAGAAGATGCGGCGCGGGCTTGCCGAGAATTTCAGGCCTCACGCCGCTCACGCGCGATACGAGATCGACGAAGCTTCCGTTTCCCGGCCAGAGAAACCTTTCTCCGACTGGGAAAGTGTAGTCGGGATTCGTTGCGATGAACACGGCGCCGTTTTCGAGCGCGGTGACCGCGTGACAAAGTTCGGCGTAGCAAATCGAGCCGCTAAAACCGGCAATGAGCGCGGCGTACTTGAGTTCTTCGAGATCTGTGTTGCGCAGATCGGATATGTCTTTTGTGGTTCGGATTGCGGTGACGCCTGCATTTCCGATTATCTGAAAAAAATCGTCACTTCCGAGCACGAGGATTTTCTCGCCGGGAAAGCGCTCCTCGACGACTTTTGCTGCGAGGTAGTTCGTGGCGTAGAACTCGCTTCCAGTCAGCGGTAAGTCGAGCCGTTCGGCTTTGGAGCTGAGGTTACTTCTGCTTCTGCTCGAATTGTTCGTGATTGCGGCAGTTGAAATGCTCTGTTCTTTCAGCCAGGCAATCAGCTCCACAGCTCCGGGCAGGGCCTTTTCATCGATCCAGATTACACCGTCGCAATCGAAGGCGACGAGTTTCAACCCGCGAAATGCTTTGAGAACGCGCGCGCGATCAGGGTCTGCATTCTGGGTGCTTTTGCCACGGTCAACATGCGAAGCGCCGCCGCCAACGGAATCGGCGGATAGCAATCCCGCCATCCGTATCAAGGCTGGCGGGAATCGAGTCATCTACACCAGCTCCTTGACCTTTTCCCAGTCGTCGAGAAAACGCTTGAGGCCGATATCCGTGAGCGGATGCTTGAATATCTGCTCGAAGATCTTGAAGGGCACGGTTGCGATGTCAACGCCGAGAAGCATCGCCTGCTTGACGTGATCGGTATGGCGCAGTGATGCAGCGATTATCTCGCAGCGCTCGATTTCGTAATTGTCGAAAACTTCAATGATCTCATCGACGACTTCCATACCGTCGTGTCCGATGTCGTCTATGCGACCGACGAACGGGCTTACGTAGTATGCACCAGCCTTGGCTGCGAGAAGCGCCTGTTCCACCCTGAAGACCAGTGTCACGTTTGTCTTAATGTCCTCTTTGCTCAGGCGCTGGACGGCTTTCATGCCCTCAGTGATCATCGGAATCTTGATGACGATGTTCTTCGCCCACTCGCTGATCTCGCGGGCTTCGCTGACCATATCATCGGCGGTTAGTGCGGTAACCTCGGCGCTGACGGGGCCGGGCGCCACGAGCTCGGCGATTTCGATGATCGTCTCTTTGAACTTCCGATTTTCCTTCGCAACAAGCGTGGGGTTCGTGGTAACTCCGTCCACAAGACCCATTTCAACGCCTTGCCTAATTTCATCAACGTTAGCCGTATCAAGAAAAAACTTCAAGGAGTCCTCCTAGCAAAACCCGAATATGAAACACGAAAATAAGTGCCGCGGCTTTTCAAGCTACAGACGGTTTTCGATTATAGCAGAGGTTTCGATATTGGATAAATATTCGATCGCTTTGCAGAACTTGGTAATCCCCATATTGCGAATAGAAGCTTCCACAGCTTCCAGGCCGTGCCGGACAGCCACCTGAGCGACTCCAAGGAAGGCGAATGGATGATCCGCGCGCAGGCGGGATAGGGCAGGGGGCATATGGTGGGCTTGCAGGAGTTGCACGGCAGTGTTACTCCCTTACCGCGCTACTCCTCGCAGCGTCCGCCGAGGATTTCCGCGAGGAATTTCTCCGTCTTCCTTGCGAAATCGAGCCGGTTTTCGGGTATGTAAAGCCCGTGCCCTTCATTCTCGTACAGCAGGTATTCGACGCGGATGCCGCGCTCGCGCAGAGCCTCCACGAACTGCTCGCTCTCGGCCATCTTCACGCGCTGGTCGTTTGCTCCGTGCACGATCAGCATTGGAACCGTCACATTATCCGCAAAGTAAAGCGGGCTGATACTTCTCAGGAATTCCACGTCGGCGCGGTCTTCGTCCGTCCAGTCCTCTTCCGGCTTGACCTGGCCGGCCTTTTCGCCCTCCTCGTAGCGCGGCAGCCTGCCGACACGTTTGTCGTAGATCTTGATCCTGCGCTCCCAGTACGGCGGAAAACTCGCGAGCATCGTTTCCAGATTCGAGATGCCCATTAGCGATATCCCGCCTGCATATAGGTCGGGCGTAAGCGTGACGCCGCAGAGAGCCGCTTAGCCGCCCCAGCTCATCCCGTATATCACGACCTTGTCCTCGTCCGCGATGCCTTCTGCCACGGCCCAGCGCACGGCGTCGGTCAGGTCGTCCTGCATACTGCCTCCCCATTCGAGGTCGCCTGCGTTCAGGAAATCCTTGCCGTAGCCCGTACTGCCGCGGAAATTCACCTGCAGGCACGCATAGCCGCGGTTTGCAAGCCACTGCACTTCCGGATTGAATCCCCACCAGTCGCGCGCCCACGGCCCGCCGTGCACGCGGAGAACCATCGGCCCCGGCCCCTCCCAGTCCAGGGGAAGCGTGAGATAGCCGTGGATTTCGAGTCCGTCTCTCGCCGTGAACTTGATCGGCTTCATATTCGTGAGCGGCTGGCCGATGATATCGTCCCGAATGTAGAAAAGAAGCTCAGGCTCCCTCGCTTCGCGGTCGTAGACGTGATACGAATACGGGCCGACATCCGACCAGTAGAGAACGAGCCATTTGTCGTCGAGAAGCGTTCTTTCCATTACGAAAAAATCGCCCGTCGCCGGATCGTTGAGCTTGTCGAAATCGGCGCGCACGCTTTCGTCGAGAATCCGCCAGTTCGTCCTGTCCTCCGAGAAACAGACCGCCTCGACGGTGTGCTTCGTGGGATGAAATATCGCTTCGTCCACATCGAAAACCGGATCTTCGGCAACGATTGAAATCTCCTTCGATTCGAGGTCGTACCTGACGAGCGCGCAGGCGTTTCTGCCACGGCTGTCGATCATGTACAGGCCGTTATTGTCCGCCGTGAACGCCAGGAATTTGGTGGTCTTCTGATCCTCGGCCGCGATTTTGAATTCCTCGGAATATTCGCCCGTCGAGCCGCTTCTCATAAACAGAGTCGAGCCGCCGTCCGCATCGTTCCTCATGTATCCTCGAACGCTCAGCGTGTGGTCGATGAGCCAGCTCGCTATGTCGGTCGCTGATTCCTGGATGAGCTCCATCTCGCCCGTGCGGACGTTCAGCAGGTAGAGGTCGTGGATCGCCGGATCGCGCATGTTAAGCGCCACGAGCATTTCATCCGGCCTTTCCGGTATCGCGTTCATGTTCAGGATCATCCCCACGCCCCTCGCCATAATCGGGTGTCCCGCCTCGGAGTGTTCGGGCGTGATGAGCTTCTCATCGCCGGTTTCGACGTTGATCGCATAGAACCGGAAGTTCTCATCGCCGTCTCTGTCCTGCCTGTAGTAGAGCGTATCCCCGCTGTACATCCAGTAGTACAGGTAAACACCCCGCCCCTCGGTTCTTGTAAGCGGTCGGTCATCGTCCTCGCCGACAGTGCGCACCCAGATGTTTGTCACGCCGTCAAAATCCGCGAGGTATGCAAGGTACTTGCCGTCCGGCGACAGTTTCGGCCCCGCTTTCTCGGCAGAGCCGAACAGAACTTCGAGTGGAATGAGATCGATCTCATCCCCGGCCGACGCGTGGTTCTCGTCCCCGGCTGACGCGTGGTTTTCATTCATTGAAAGAGCCTCCGTGAGAATGAAAAGCGATGAAACGGCAAACGCGCAAACAAGGACTTTGAGCGCGCAGATAAAGACCTTGAACGCGCAAGCAAGGACTTTGAAAAACCTCGAACCGATCCCCATAATACACCTCCATCACCGGGCCGAACCCGGTGTTTGTGCGTCGCAAGGATAGCTTAGATTGATGGAAATTGGGGTTTAAGAACGGGCAGTTACTCAGCGGTTGAAAATGGCGGCTTGACAGGAAAATCTGCAGTGATATGATGCAGGTGTTGATTTCGTGCGTTTGGGAATGCAATAGGGGCTTGAGAGGTTGAGCCCAACCATATTTTTGGAGGGGAAACTATGAGTATGCGGTACAGAGCTTTCGCAGCAGTGGCGTTCGTTGTTATTGTTACGATGTTAATGGCGGTATTTGTAAGTTGCGGGAAAGGTCAGCCGCGAAGCACCGGTGCAGG
>JAGGVC010000098.1 GCA_021158185.1 bacterium
CGTCACGCGCCGCAGATAGGGCATAGCGAGGGAAATAGTTTCAGTTTTGTTAGAGGAGGTTTACGATGTTTGGAGTAAAACGCGGTATAGCCGCATTGACAATGGTGATTTTCGCCGCATCGATGCTTAAGCACCGCTCCCTACTGCTCCAACAGTACCGTCAAATCGTCGGTTTCGTATTCGTCATGAATGTGGCTGTATTTATAGTCGGAAGGGTATTTCACGATATTCCGCTTGCACGGCAGATACTCGATCTTCCGCAGCGCCTCGGCAAGCGCGCTCTTTGTTTTGATTGCGGTCTCGTTGACTGAATCGTCCCAAGCCTCGCCCGTGCGCCTAAGCTCACGGTTGATCAGCCGCTCGCTCGCTCGCCTGATGTAGCGCACGACGCTCTCGCACGTGTAATTTCCCTTCGGGGCAAATACCAGGTGCACCGCGTCCGGCAGCACGACGAAGCCTCCGAGCAGGCATTGGTTGAGCTCGCGGGCGTTCGTGATGAAGCTTACGACAATGGACGCGATTTTGTCACCGGCAAGCTGTTTCGACTTGCGCACCGTCGTCCAGTTCACAGAATATACTTTATCCGGCAAGTACGTTCCTCCGATGCGACGGATTATACCTGCTTTGCGGGTTTTACGCCAAGGAAACCGGGCTACGGATGAATGATTGCATAACGATATCCGAACCCCCCGCCTGCATCCATACGCGGATCGGAAGAAATGTGATTCCGATCGAATCGCTCATATTACAGATATATCCCAGTCTGTCTTCCTGACTGATCGGCTGAATGGCCGACCGATACTCGAAGAAGCGGATACGGGCTCATGAAGCCAAGTTCAATAAATGCCGCCTGATCTGCGCTCAGCTAGTCCGACAACGTCCAGGTGTACGGGTCGTCCAAGCCGAACTCGTGAACCGTGTTGAACTCGGTGATATCCTCTCCCGCCTGCAGGGTGTGCGAGCCTATGTTCACGTAGTAAATCCCCGTACCGCCCGACGAGATAGTGCCCTGAAGCTTGAAATCGATCCATACCTTCATCGTCCTGTCGGTCGAGTTGATCACCGTCAGCTCACAGTTGGTCGCATCATCGAACATGTCGTACGCGAAGTAACCCGCCGCACCGAGCATCAGAAGCGAGCCGATAGGCGACATCGCCGAGCACGAAGTCGTGGCGACCGGAACAAGCAACATCATTGCAACAACAACAACAAGAGTGGCCCTTCTCATTAAGCCCTCCAAAAAATTCCTTTCAAGATGCGCTCAAAAGCGCATTTGCCGGGAGTATTTAACCACAACACCCTGTTTTCTGCAAATTCCGCGGTCTTCGCAAGCATCGCGCGCGCTCGATACTGCTCACCTGCCAGAGCCATCGAAGCCCGCTAATCGGTCAGCGTCCAGGTGAAAGTTGTTCCCAACGGAATCGTTTGCGTTATCGTAATAGTTGCCGCGACTTCTCCCGCCTTAAACACGTGCTCTCCCGCCGCGATTTCAAACGTCGTCGACGCGCCGGGCGAGACCGTACCAACCTCGGTATTATCCACCCAGATCTTCAAGGTCTTGGTCGAGTTATTTACGACAAACAGGCTTGCCTGCCCTGCTTCATCCTCGGCGAGATACACGTTATAGTAGTAGTACGTGCCGTATGCGGCGCCCGCGACTCCGACAATTACGAGCGTGGACATCGTCGCATTCATCTTTCCACACGATGAAGTTAGAACTGCACATGCAAAAAATACAGCAAGAAAAATTATGCTCAAAGATCTTTGCATACCGAAATCACCGGACGATAATGCCCTCGAACACTATACCAGACGTGATGCGCGGCAGGACGCGGGAGATATCGAAGCGGGAATTTCGCGCACTGCGATCCGCAACCGCGCGCCTTAATCCACTTGCCAAATGAGGCAACTGCAATTAGAATCGTTCCGGTAAACACCTTTAGGGGTTAGGGAATGCAGAAGCGTAAGAAGCTGTATGAAGGCAAGGCCAAGATACTCTGGGCGACGGACGATCCGAACCTCCTCATCCAGGAGTTCAAGGACAGCCTGACCGCCTTCGACGGCGTCAAGAAGTCATCGATGGGCGGGAAGGGCTCCATCAACTGCGAGATTACGAGCGCCCTCTTCAAAATGCTTGAATCGAAGGGCATAGATACGCACTTCGTCAAGAAGATCGCCCCAAGCGAGCAGGTGGTAAGGCATCTCAAGATGATTCAGCTCGAAGTCATCGTTCGAAATTACGTCGCAGGATCGCTGAAGAAACGCACGGGTCTTCCCGAAGGAAAGGAGATAGAGCGTCCGATCGTCGAGTTCTATTTCAAATCTGACGAGCTTCACGACCCGCTTCTCGCGTTCGATCACATATTCATGATGGGCTTCGTCAGCATGGCCGAGTACAACTACCTTCGCAAGGCCGCGCTCAAGATAAACGAGATTCTGGGCAACTTCTTCAGCGAATGCGGCCTCAAGCTGGTCGATTTCAAGCTGGAATTTGGCCGGCATGGCACCGACATCGTTCTCGGCGACGAAATCACCCCCGACACGTGCAGGCTGTGGGACGAGAAAACCGGCGAGAAACTCGACAAGGACGTCTTCAGGTTCGATCTGGGCGATGTCGAGAGCGTCTACAAGGAAGTGATGCGCAGAGTCACCGAGATATCGGTGTGAAGCTCGACCGCGTGACATCGAGTCGCGCGCGCGAAGGTGCGGCTGATTCAAGTGAAGTGTGACCAAAAATTCGCATAAGCGACGGTTTTATGAAATTCAAGGTTGAAGTTTTCGTTTCTACCCGAAAAGATGTCCTCGATCCCCAGGGCAAGGCAGTCGAGCACGCACTCGCAAACCTCGGCTTTTCAGGAATGACCGAGGTGCGGGTCGGCAAGTACCTTACCTTCTTCATCGACGCCGAAAACAGGGAAAGCGCGATGGCTGGTGTGGACGACGCGTGCGAGAAGCTTCTGACGAACCCGATTATCGAAGACTACGAGATAAATCTGACCGAAGCTTGATCCCGCATCACTCATCAGCCTGCTTCACCATCACACGCCACGACCGCACCACCTTGCACAAACGATGGTAGAATTGAACTGACAGAACTGCATCCGTCACGTTGCCGTTCGCAGGGCGCGCTGCTCGTCAAGCGTC
>JAGGVC010000026.1 GCA_021158185.1 bacterium
CCAAATCAAAGTCGGCTTCACGGACGGCGTGAATATAGTGGTTGAAGATGGGCTTGATGTGGGCGATGTTATCGTGAGGGTTCCGAGAGCGGCGAAGCCTCCTCTCAGGAAATAATTGCTGCATGCTGATAACCGTCAGAATGGCTCTCCGGGCGCTTATGGCAAATGCTCTTCGCACGTTGCTCAGCGTTCTCGGCATCGTTATCGGGATAAGTTGCGTCGTCGCGCTGATGTCCATCGGCGAGGGTCAGCGCCAGGAGATGCTCGAAATTTTCGAATACTTCGGGACAAATCAAGTGACGGTATGGCCGGGCGGTCGTGGACGCAGGATGTCGAATACCGCATCGAAGCGCATACGGTTCAAAATGGCTGACGTTGAATACGTACTCGAGAATGCAAAGACCATCAAGGAGATATCGCCCGAAGCGAACACATCGGGACGGGTCAAGCATCTGAACAATACGATTGATTGCTCGGTCAACGGAGTCACAAGTAGCTTTTTTATAGTGGAAAACCGAGAGCTTCTCGAAGGGCGACTCATCGGAGCAGGTGATGTTGCGATAGCGGCTCGCGTTGTCGTTCTCGGATTCAAAGCTGCTGAAAACCTGTTTGGCACGATGTCAGCCATCGGGAGTTCCGTGCAGATAGACGGCAAGGCTTTTACGGTAATCGGCGTACTTGCCGAGAAAGGGGCGTTTTCGTCGCGCTGGAATCCCGACGAGGATGTTTTCGTTCCGATCACTACGAACCAAAGGCGTCTGATCGGGAGCAACGATGTTCACTCTTTTGTGGTGACCACATGGAACGTTGAGGATACATCAGCCGCGGAAGAGGAAGTAGCACAGCTCCTTGGACGCAGGCTCAACATCCCTCCAGGCCAGGAGGATGAGTACCTCGGAATCTGGAATTCGGGTGAGCGCCAGCAGGAGCGCGAAAAAACGGCGCGCACGATCAGGATATTCCTTATGATCGTCGCCGCGATCGCACTCCTGATCGGCGGTATCGGCATAATGAACATAATGCTCGTGAGCGTCACCGAGCGCACACGCGAGATTGGACTCAGAAAGGCACTCGGCGCGAAAAAGCGCACGATTCTTGCGCAATTCCTTGTCGAATCGCTCCTTGTATGCATCTTCGGCGCTATCGTGGGTGTGGGACTGGCACTAATTATCATCAAAGTAATGCAGGGGCTTCCTGAAGAAACCGAGTTTCCCGCGCCGCTTCTCAAGCTCGATTTCATCCTGATAGCAGTCGGGATCTCGGTTGTAATCGCACTCATCTTCGGGATATTTCCAGCAGCGCGCGCTGCGAGCTTGAAGCCGATCGACGCGTTGAGGCACGAGTAGTCGGCATTTCTGTTGACTTCGCTCATCCGCTGGACAGAGATTATTCCCTTACGCCGCGGAGAAGCCTTAAGCTGTTTGCAATCACGATCAGCGATGCGCCCGTATCGGCGAGGATAGCCATCCAGAGCGTTGCTATGCCCGCTAGGGCAAGCGCGAGAAAGACCGCTTTAAGGCCAACTGCAAACACGATATTCGCCTTTATTATGCCGAGTGTTCGGCGTGAATGTCTGATGAGCCAGGGCAGCTTCGAAAGATCGTCACTCATGAGTGCGATATCCGCGGTTTCGATAGCTGCATCGCTTCCAGCCGCGGCCATCGCGATGCCGAGATTCGAAGCGGCGAGTGCGGGGGCGTCGTTTACACCGTCGCCCACCATTGCAACACCGCCTTTGAGCGCCAATTCCCTGATTATGTTCACCTTGTCCTCCGGCAAAAGCCCTGCGCGCACATCTTCAATTCCGCATTTTCGCGCAACCGCGCGCGCGGCGCGCTCGTTGTCGCCGGTGAGCATGACGATGTGTTTTACGCCTGCGTCCGAGATGCCCTTGAGAGCGGTACGCGCGTTATCGCGAATCGCGTCGGAAATGCCGATTATCCCGCATACATGCCTGTCATTTCCGACTGTGATTATCGAGCATCCTGCGCTTTCAAGCTCGTTTGCGCGGTCGCAATACTGCGGGAGTTCATACCCGCGTTCGTGCATCAGCCTATGGCTTCCTATGAAATACTCGCGCCCCGAAATAACGCCGACAGCGCCTTTGCCGGGGATTGCGGTGAAGGACTCTGCTTCTTTGAATTCGATGCCGCGCGCTTCCGCGCATTCCACTATCGCGCGCGCGTATGGATGTTCGCTTTTCGATTCGAGCGCTGCGCATCGCGCAAGGAGCTCTTCTTCGGTATGGTTGTTGAGCGGAGCGATCTCAGCGACAATCGGCCTGCCGGTTGTTATCGTGCCGGTTTTGTCGATCGCGATCGCAAGAAGACGAGCTGGCATTTCAAGGAAGATGCCGCCTTTGACGAGAATGCCGTTCTTGGCAGCGGACGCAAGCCCGGCGACGATGGATACGGGCGTGGATATCACAAGCGCGCACGGGCAAGCGATTACGAGAATAACAAGTCCCTTATATAGCCACAAATTGAAATCCCCGAAGAAGATCGGCGGAACGAGTGCAATGGCTGCGGCGAGCAGAAATACTGCGGGCGTGTACCACCGCGCGAATTTCTCCACCCATTTTTCACTAGGAGCGCGCCTGGATTGTGCTTCCTCGACCATTCTGATGATGCGCGCGAGCGTCGTATCATCTGCGGGCTTCGTCGCGGTGAACTCGAATGCGCCTTCATTGTTTATCGTGCCTGCGAAAACCTGATCGCCGGGCTCTTTCGACACCGGCGTGGATTCGCCCGTAATCGGTGCTTCGTTTACACTCGTAAAGCCCTTCGTAATCGATCCGTCAAGCGGAATTTTCTCACCAGGCCTTACGATTACAGTTGCATCGAGCGGTATCTGCGAGACTGGTTTTTCCACAATGTCGCCGTCGTGCGGGGAGATGTAACGCGCAGTATCCGGTGCAAGGCTCATCAGCGCGGCAACAGCCCGTCGCGCCTTTCCGATGCTCCATGATTCGAGGATGAGCGCGACCGCGAAGAGCCATGCCACAGTTGCTCCCTCGAACCACTCGCCGATTGCGCACGCCCCGATGACCGCCACGGTCATAAGCAGGTTCATGTCGGGGCGGAAACTGCGAAGGGAGTTGAGCGCCTTTGGCAGGATGAACCAGTATGAAAAGAAGATTGACGGTATATAGAGCGCAATGGAAAGAGCGGGATATACGTGGTCTTCATCGCCGAATCCGCCTGTAAGCGAGTCCAGGAAGCCGTGATAGAACGTGTGGATCAAAAATGCAATTACAAGAAGGAGAAACCCGCCAAGCGCAGCAATGTTGCGCCCATGTTTTTGCCAGAAGGATTCATCTGCAGGATAGACGGAGTCCCCTGAGTGACAGGTGCAGGCAGCCGACTGCGCTGCGGACAAACCTGAGCGCTTTACAGCATTCAGAATCTCATCCTCGTTCGTTACAGCGACATCGTACTCGACCGTCATTCGCCCGTTTAGAAGGTCGAAATCAAGCTTTTCGACGCCATCGAGCTTTCCTACGGTCGATTTGAGCGCGGTCACTTCTTCCATACAGTCGAGTCCGCGGATGGTCGCCGAATAGGTTTCGAGCGGATTATAAGGCACAAGTTCTTATACCATTTAAGCAGCGGTTTTGTGCATGTCCGATGCTCGAATTCCGGCAGATTGCATTTGCAGCTCAGCGAGGTTTCGCTTAACGTTTACGCGGTTCTGCCGATAAACAATATGATGAGCGATACTGGATTAGCGCATCTTGGGACGGCTATGTCATTAGGCGCGCCGCGTGTGTTGCGGGTGGCTGATGATTCCGGTCTGGCTGAAGATGAAAGGAAGAAGATACGTGGCGCTGCCGAGGACTTTGAGGCATTGTTCCTGCGCCTGCTTTTCAAGCAGATGCGGGCGACGATCACAAAGGGTGGGCTCTTCGGCAACGACTTCGCATCCGGTATCTTTGAGGATATGTTCTATGAAGAGGCTGCGAACGTTCTATCTAAGGCGAAACCGGGAACAGGGCTTTCGGATATCGTTTATGACGATATAATCAGGCTTGAAAAACGTGAAGGTCTCGTTCCGGTGGCTGAAGCCGTAGATGTACTTCGCAGCCAGAATTATCTGGATCAGGTGTCGCAAGCCGCCGGTAATCTGAATGTAGCAGGGTGATTAATATGCGTATACCGGGAATTGAGCGTCTATTCAGCATTATAAATGCCAAGTTCAGGATGGCTGAAAGAACTACGAAAACCGATGCGGCAAAAGCGCTCAAGGCTGATCGGGTGGAAATAAGCGAACGAGCTCAGAACACACTCGCATCCAAGCTGGCAGCCTTTGATCCTTTGGAAAGAAGTCGGATGGTGGATGAGATTAAGGCTAAATACGAGCAAGGCGAACTTGAAATAGATGCCGATGCAATCGCCGAGGAGATGTTGAAGAATGGGTATTTCGAGGACATTACCGGGAATTAGCGAGGAGCTTGTTCGGCTGGAAGATGTGCTTAAAAAACAGCTTGAAACGGTGGACAGGCTTCGTCAAATTCTCGATGAAAAGCAGAAGTTGCTTTTGGCCTGGCGGACCGATTTGCTCGATGAGATCGTTTTGACCGAGGATGAAGCGTTCAGCGTGCTGGACGAGCTCGAAAGGGCCAGGATCGATATTACGGTTGAAATCGCCAAGCTTATGGAAGCCGAACCGGATATCACACTGGCTCAGCTTATAGATTTTCTTGGGCTTCCCGCAGAGCATCCACTTACGAGCCTTGGAGCAAGGCTTTTGAATGGCATGGATGAAGTAAGGGAGATGAACAGCACCAACGCATTTCTCGCTCAGAACATGGTCGATTATACGAGCTTCGTGCTCAGGCTTTTTACTCAGGAGTCGGACAAAACGAAGTACGGTGCGGACGGTACTGTTGAAAGTGAGGGGATCAGGCGCAGCATCCTTGACAGGGAAGCATAGGCCCGCCGGATCCTGCCTTGATCGAATCGGAGCGGTTAAGCGCTTCGGGGGTACGGAGTGATACGAGGAACATATCTGGGACTTGAATCCGCGAAAAGAGGCCTTACGGTGGCTCAGGCCGCGCTCGATACCGTGAGCCACAACGTTGCGAACGCGAATACGGAGGGCTTCAGCCGACAGCGCGTGGACATTGTTGCGACCTCCGCGCTGCCCGTGCCCGGCATATCTCAGGGGGCTGAACCCGGCCAGATCGGGACAGGCGTACGCGTTTTCGCTGTAACAAGGATTCGCGATGAGTTTCTCGAATTCGTATTCAGAAGCGAGAACGGTGTTGCGGGAGAAAGTGAGGAAACGAAGAACGGGCTTGAGAATATTGAATCGTTCTTTAACGAGGTTGGAGAGCGCGGGTTTGCACAAGTCATAGAGAATTTCTTCAACGCCTGGGAGGTTTTATCGAACGATCCGGAGAGTCGAAGTACGCGCGCCAACCTGCGTGATGTTGCTCAGTCATTCATCAATTCGGTTCAGGATATCGATGACCGCTTCGATATTGAATCAAGGCGGCTTAACGAGCAAATCCGTCTAAAAGTGGAAGAAGTGAACCTGTTTGCGAAGCAGATCGCGAATCTGAACGAGCAGATTTCATCGATCGAGTGCAGCGAAAATCTGCGTGCCAATGATCTGAGAGACAGCCGCGACCTCCTTGTCGCTCAGCTTTCGCGCCTCATCAATGTAGACGTTCACGAGGACAGCTTTAGCGCCTATTCTGTAAACGTCGCGGGTCATTCGCTTGTTGAGAAGCATTTTGTCAGCCCGCTCGAAGCTGATGCGAGTGTGACATCCGCAGGCTTAAGCTATACGCTCAAGTTCTCGAGCGGCCTGCCGGTGAATCTGACGAGCGGCGAGCTTTCAGGTCTTATTAAGCTTCGTGAGGAGACGCTGCCTGATGCCTGGCACAGCTTTAATATCGTGGTAAGCGCGATGGTCAACCGAGTAAACGAGTTGCACCGCCAGGGATACGGTCTCGACGAGCAGACGAACCGCGATTTCTTTATTGACATTGTTACGCGGGAGCTCTACGGGCTGAATCCGCTCCCTGTTTTGACAGGGCTCGATACAAAGCTCAGCGACGCGGGCGTCACGAGTGGTGATTTCTTCATAGGAAACGAACGCATCGTAATAACCGACGACGATGTATCACCCGACAGCGATGTCACGGTCGGAGACATACTGCAAGCCATTGCAGATGCAACCGATGGACAGGTTCGCGGTGAACTTGACACGGTTGGGGGAACAAACGGTGTAATCCTCAGGCTGCACAATCCGCCGGATATCGATTTTGGCGGCAGCGCAAGTGTGCACGGCGACGACATTGATGCGAAGGAAGGTACGTCGAACTTTCTTTCCGCACTCGGTATCGATCCTTCAATGGAAGTTGAAATTTCACAGGATCCGCCGTATGTAAACATTTCCAAAAGCCTTGCGCTCAATCCGCTGATCAGGCAGGATCTCGATGCGATCGCCGCAGCACGGCCCAACGAGGACGGCGGGTTCAGCGGGCCGGGTGACAATCGTCTGGCACTTGAAATGGCCGACCTCAAGAATTTCAGGGAGTTTGTTGGGGGCGATTCACTCTCAGAATACTATCGGGGAACAGTTGTTACGATCGGCGTGAAGGTGCAGGAGATAACGCGGCTTACGCACAACCAAAACATGATTATGGAGCAGATCAATCAGCGCCGCGAATCGGTTTCCGGAGTGAGCCTGGACGAGGAAGCGATAAGCATGATCAAGTTCCAGCGCGCCCTCGAAGCGGCTGCACGGATGATTTCAGTTGCCGATCAGATTCTCGATCGAATTATCAACAATATGGGATACGCTGGAAGGTAGGCGATCGGCGTATGAGAGTGACACACAATTCGCTTGTAAACAACTTCCTTTCGAGGCTGACCGACCTTGACAGGAAGCTGATGGTTCTTCAGACGAAAATCACGACGGGCAATGAATTCAACCGTCCAGGAGAGAATCCTGCAGGAGCAAGCCAGGTTCTCGCGATAGAATCTACACTGGAACAGCTCTTTCAATACCGCGATAATATGCACGACGGCAGCAGCCGATTGACATTCGTGGATGGAAACCTCGCGGCAATAGGCGATTACCTGCATCGGACAAGAGAGCTTGCGGTTCAGGGCGCGAATACATATCTGACATCCACCGACAGACGTGCGATCACAAGTGAGCTCAACCAGATCATACACGGTGTTGTAACGCTTTCTAACGCTGATTACAACAAGAGATTCGTCTATGCCGGATACCAGACGCTTGAAAAACCCTTTGAAGCTGTCCTCGCGTCGGACGGCGTTACTCCTGTTGATGTGATCTACAAGGGCGATAGAGGCTTGATTGCAAGAAACATCAACATGGATTCGGATATCGATATCAACTTTACAGGGAAAGAGCTTTTCCTCGAACAGACGGAGGAGTTGACCGGACGCGCTGTTACCGGAGAAGAGCTGAACTATAGCGGTTTCTTCCGCATCAACGGCGTTACGGTTTTGGTCAATCAATCTGACACGCTGATGGACATTCGGGATCGGATCAACGGAACGGAAGGTGTAGGCGTGGTTGCAAAGGTCGATCCCAACTTTGTTCTTAGCCTCGAATCGCTCTCTGCGGTGGGTGAGATAAGGCTTGAAGATACCGGCGGAACGATACTGGAGGATCTCGGACTGATTATGAAAGGGGCGTTCAACATTGGACTTACGCCTCCCGTTCTTCCTTTGATTGACAGCCAGGGAGCAATCAAGACAGGTGCGGTGATACCGCTCTTCCCGTCGCCGCCCGGTGCTGGTGTAACGATTGATGATACGAACGACAGGCTTGTCTTAAGGCTCGGCCCGAGCGCCAACGACGGCGATTACTTGAGAGTGGCCGTAATGCTCCGTCAGGGCAACTATTCCACGATGTCCGAGCTTGTAGATATGGTACAGGAGCGGATTGTTGCGGACATGGGCGAAAACAAGATAATCGTCCGGGACAACGTCGGAGCGCTCGAACTTGAAACGTACGAGAGCGGCTCAAGCGTAGTCATGGAAGATCTCGTAGTGGGCGGTGCCGACGAGCGCGGCAACTTTGATACAGCAAGCGTTTTACTCGGCCTCACAGCGACCGGCGGCCCCGAAATCGCCGATACGGATGGAACGGACGGTAACGACAAGTTTTCGATCGACCTGGGTATTTCCGCACACGAGCTGGGCATGGACCTCGACCCCGTTGAAATCGATATAGATGCAGATATAGCTCTCACGCTGACCGACCTGGTTGAGAGCATAAACGCAAGCATTCGCAAATCCAAACTCAACGGGCTTGTGGTAGCACGGGAGCATCTCGGCCGCCTTGAGTTCGTTACACTGAAGCAAGGTGAGGATGTGCTCGGAAGCGATCTTCAGTTTGCGGATGTCACCGCCGGGACGCTTGCCGCATTATCTATTTCCAATACACTTACGCCTGCAACGGTAGTCGGCACGGCTCCGTTCCCACCAGGTGTCACGATAACCGCGGGCGTGGACGATACCTTCGCAATTGATCTCGGTCCTTCGGCGAGCGGGGACTGGTCGGATCCACCCGCTCAGAATGTCATCCTCCCTGCGGGAGCATATGCGACAGCGGCCTCACTTGCGGGCGCTATCAATACTGAGATTCTTGCGAACACCGTCCTTAACGGGAACGTGGAAGCGGCAGTTGTGAACATACTCGGTGTGGACTACGTGGAGGTTCGAACGCTCGCCACGGGGAGCAATGTTGACATAAGCGATCTGCAGCTCAGCGACGTTCTGCCCGGTACGCTTTTGAACCTCGGGCTTAACGGGCCGACAGTACCAGGCGGAGGCAGTACGGATGGCCAGGGGATAGAGACCGAAGCCGAGAACATTTTTGCAAGCCTCATCAGGCTTCGAGACGATATTTTCGGAGTTGCTTCGAAGGACAGCAGGCTCGTTGATCTCAAGAACTACGATGAAGATGAATTTCTCGGTCTGACCCCAGACGACCGGATCGAGATTACCGCCAACGGCGTTACCCGCAGGCTGCTTGTCCAGGGCTATACGACACTCGAACACCTTGCCTCCGAGATCAGCGATTTTCTGGGAATAGGAGTAGAGGTGACGGTAACGGGCGAGGGCACGATCTTCCTTGAAAATATCTCCAACCAGCCGGTCAACGGGATGTCCATACTTGCATACGATCCGACCGGCAAATCGAGGGCTGACTTCGGCAAGGCGTTCGATGCGTTCAACGGTACGATTCTACCGAAGTCCACGTTGGAAAGCGCCCACTTGTCTGACGAGGAACGGTTCTACGATGTATCTGATCCACGGCTGGGCGACATAGACAGATCTTGGACGCACGCGATCGACTTTCGCAGCCGCGCAGGGAGCGCCATAAGGCGGCTTGAGCTTGCCCTCACGCAGAGCGACGGTTTCGAGATTCAGCTCAGGGAGAGGAAGGAGCTTGTGCAGGGAGCGGATATTTCGGAGCTGATCACCGAGCTGAAGTCCAAGGAGAATATTCTGAGGTCGACTTTGTCGATGGGCTCGCGCGTTCTGCAGCCGAGCCTGTTTGATTTCCTGGGGTAATATGGATTTAGTTGGAGTACCAAAACCGGGTTTTATCCATTTGAGTATCGAGAGAACCAAACCGTTCCTGAAGGTAATGCACGGGGAGCGGGGAATCGAGGTTGACTCCTCTCTGCCGCGCAAGGAGCTTAGTATAGTGCAGTGGTACGACAGGCTAGAAATAGATGATCGCATCGAGAAGAGCAATATCGAGAAGGGTATCGAGAAGATCGTTTCAGAGGGAAATGCAATCGGCGCTATCGAAATACCGGGCGATCCGATTCCCGATATTGCAGCACAGAGGCTCGATCAGTACAACGAGGATCACACGCTCCAGCTCGGCTTCATTCCGAGCACACCGCCGAGCATCACAGTGAAGTTCTCTCCCACGCGGTTTCAGTTCGATCCGGGAGTGCTATCGATCAGGTACGGCGATAAGTTCAGCGGGGTTGATATTACGGCTTAGGTGAAGATATGCAATTCATGACCGAACGTTTTGGAATGATAGAGATCGATCCGAGCGAGATCTTCGAATTCCCGCTCGGAATCATCGGGTTTCCGGAGTACCATCGATTCGGGCTTCACCACGACGAGAAGCTGTCTCCGTTTATGTGGCTTCAGTCGCTTGAAGAGCCGCGCCTCTGCTTCTTTATCGTAGAGCCGTTTTTGATCTTCTCCAATTACGAAATCGAAGTAAAACTCGACGATATCCTGGAGCGGGATCTCGGCGACATGCGCGATCTGCTCGTTCTGACGATTTGTACGATCGCGGCTGACTTTCGGGATAGCACCGCAAATCTCGTCGCACCGCTCATTATCACCAAGGAGCGGCTGATCGGTTACCAGGTTGTTCTGGAAGACGACAGATACGCCACGCGCCACAGGCTTTTCGATCCGGTCGGCGAACCCGATGCCCATCTCGAAGCTAATGAATCCCGCGACACCGTATCGCGGATTTCGCAGACGTGAACTATTCCCTTTCAAGACTTGAACTTACAATTCGTCTGTGCGCACCCATTCCTGTGCATACTACGTTCTTTCCTTTTGACTTGCAGTATGCAGCGGTCGTATAATGCAGGTGGTGGAATTTTGCTTGTACTGACAAGGCGAGTTGGCGAGCGGATTATCGTCGGGCCGTCCGTGATCATTTCGGTGACAGAGAGCGGCGGAGGAAAGACTACGCTTGAAATTACAACTCCCCTGTCCATTCTTCTTACCCCTGAGCATATTCTGGTTCATCAGCAGGTAGCATCTCCCGGTATCGAGCGCCCACCCGTGGAGATCTCCAGGCAGGTAGATGACGGCTTCAAACTCGGTGCGGAAATCGAGGTGATGGTGGTTTCCGCGAAGAACGAGGTCGTCAAACTCGGCGTGAAGGCGCCGCGCCACGTGCAGATCCTTCGAGAAGAGCTGTATGAGAAAATCGCCGCTGAAATCCGCACGGCAGCCGAGCCTTCAGCCATTCCTGAGCTTCCCGAAGATATCAGGAAGAAGATCGAGAAGAAGGACAAAGACCCGGATACCGGCGTCTGACCGGAATGCGGAACTTGACGCATAGTTGCAAGCTAAATTGAAATCCCTATTTCTTTTCCAGCTCTGTAATTCGTTCCGATAAGAACGTCAGGCAGGAATCTAGCGCTTGGCCGTTATAGCCTTTAAGGACGATTTTGACGCGATATTCACCGCTCATTTTTGGGTAGCTTCCGATTTCGACATCGGGGAATTCTTCGCACGCCTCGCGCATAACATGG
Organism: bacterium; assembly: GCA_021158185.1. GTDB lineage: Bacteria > 4484-113 > 4484-113 > JAGGVC01 > JAGGVC01 > JAGGVC01. Next base: position 11,297 of record JAGGVC010000026.1, read on the forward strand.
CTGAACCGCGATTCGCCAATTTTCGTTGTTAGCTCCCTGCGGAATGCAGGTCTTCCGCCCAGCGTTGGTGCAACGGACTCGAACATGTCGCGAAAAATCTCCGGTACGCCTGCAAACGAGTAGATGTTGCCTATTTTGAATCCCGGCGCGCCGGTCTGTACGTTCATCACAAGCTCGCACCCTTCGGGCAGCACGGCCATCCGTTTGGCATTATCGTTTATGCGGTCGCCGTAGAACTCTTCGAGCATCCGCATCGCCTCTTCGTGCACTACAGCCTTGCAGTCAACGATGCGGGCAATTGCTTCACGGGTAATATCGTCCGGCGTGGGGCCGATTCCTCCGCTCGTGAAGATAATGTCGAATTTCGAGATGAGCGGCTTCACGTATTCCTCGAACGATTCAAAACTGTCCTGAATCGTCAGCATCAGTTCGAGTCTGTGGCCGATTTCAGAGAGCCTGTGTGCCAGGTAATGGCCGTTTGTATCGTGCGTATCTCCGGAAAGCACTTCGTTCCCAACAATTACGAGGGCGACCCTCGCCGAACGGTTTTCAAACTTGCTCAACGAACCACCATCCGCGTTTCTAGTTTGGAAAGCGATTTGAATCTATCATATCGCCGCCTGAATATGCGATGAATAATCCGATCTGTTGGTTTAATTCCCTGCAATCGTTGAAAAGTGAGTCTTGGACTGCGTAAACGCGCGTACAAGAGGATATCTATTTTCATGTCCGACATTCACATTGAACGCTCAGATTCTGCTTGCGGAAATACAGGTCTATTACCTGCACATTAAAGCTGTTATCCCGCGCGGCCGGTTCAGATGATGATAAAATGCTACTTGCTCAACGCCGGGGTAATTTAGGATTGGTGTTGTTGCATGTTTTTAAGCTAGCGCAGGCAATATTTCCGCGCCATGGATATCATCATTGCAGGAGCCGGTGAAGTAGGATATTACCTGGCCAGGTATCTGGCTGAGGAAAATCACAACGTAACGGTGATTGACGGCGACGAGTCGCAGATCGGCCGGATAGAAAACCACCTCGATGTAAATACAGTTGTCGGCAATGCGGCGAGTGCGGTTGTGCTTGAGCGCGCTGAAGTTCACAATGCAGAGCTTTTCCTCGCGACAACCAACAGAGATGAAACGAATATGCTCGCAGCGCTCATTGCGAAGAAACTCAAGGCTAAAAGGACGGTTGCACGCATTCGCAAGCAGGAAGATCTCGTTGGCAGGCAGCGTTTCTATCGCAATCTCCTGGGCATCGATCTCGTTGTTAATCCCGACCGGCTTACCGCGCACGAGGTCAAGAAGCTCGTGCGTGAAACGGGGAGCGTGGGAGTTGAGGACTACGCCTACGGGCAGGTTCATTTGAGAAGGATCGTTGTCAAGCCCAAAAGCAAGATAACAAAGAGACCGCTCAAGGATATCAAGCTTCCTTCGGGCATTCTTATCGCGGCGGTCATTCGCGGTGACGAAATCATCATTCCATACGGCGATACGACGATTGAGGGCGGCGATCACATCATTATCATTACAACACGGGAGACCGTGTCTGTGATAAAGCGGCTCGTGGGCGGAATCGACATGATCACGCGGCGAGTGATGATCGCGGGCGATACGAATATTGCCGAGGAGGTTGCGCGGGACTTAAGCAGCATGCCCATCGAGATAAAGCTCATTTCGGGGGACAGACGGCGAGCGTTCGAACTTGCTGAAACGTACTCGAACGTCCAGATAATCGAAGGTGACTGCCGAGACCTTTCGTTTCTAAAGGAAGAGCATATCGAACTGATCGACATTTTCGTTGCGGCAACGGATGTAGATGAAGTATCGGTTATGAGCGCGATGCTGGCGAAGGAATCCGGCGCGAAAGAAACAGCCGTCGTCCTGAACAAGGGCGAGTATGTTCAGATTTCACACAGGCTGAATATAGATGTTGTTCTTTCTCCCAGGCTTCTTGCCGTCAATAAAATTCTCCAATTCATCCGGCGGGGGAACATAAACTCCATATCGCTTATCGGCGAAGGCGCAGCAGAAGTAATCGAGTTCACGGCGCTCGCTGGAAGCAGGGGTGTGGGTCGTCCGCTTGCGAGCATCAATCTTCCAAGGGGAGCGATAGTAGGAGCCGTCGTCAAGGAAAGCGAAGTAATAATTCCCGGTGGCGATGATGTAATCGAAGTCGGGGATTCGGTAATCCTCTTCGCGCTTGCAGAAAACCTGAAAACTGTTGAGCGAATGTTCGACACCAATGCTCCAACAGGAAGCCGTATGCTCAAGATTGGGGCCGAAGAAGGATGAACCTGCGGATAACCAGTCGTCTGCTGGGTCAGCTCATGCTGTCTCTTGCCGTGATGGAAGTGATCCCGCTCCTCTGGGCTGCGTACTATAAAGAGATACATGTCGTTTATGCTTTCATTGCTTCTATGCTGATAAACATGGCAATAGGCGGATTCCTGGTCTACATTGCCCGCGGAACAAAGGAAGAGATTTTCAGGCGCGAGGCGCTGTTTGTCGTCGGCGCAGGATGGTTGCTTGCAGGACTCACGGGGGCGCTGCCGTTTGTACTCTCCGGCGAGCTTGTCTACCACGACGCCGTCTTTGAAACGATCAGCGGATTTACAACAACGGGTGCGAGTATTCTCACGGATATCGAGGGAATGTCGCGCGGCCTCCTGTTCTGGCGGTCATTCACGCACTGGCTCGGCGGGATGGGGATCATTGTGCTTTTCATCGCCGTGTTGCCAAGGCTGGGCATCGGCGGGAAGCACATGTACCGCGTCGAGGCGCCCGGTCCTGCGAGCGAAGGGCTCAGACCGAAGATACGGGATACGGCGATTCTCCTCTGGCGGATTTATCTCGGCATCTCGATTGCGGAAATACTCGCACTGATGTTCACCGGAATGGGGCTCTTTGATTCGCTCTGCCACACTTTCGGTACGATGGCCACTGGAGGATTTTCCACAAAAGCCGCGTCGATCGGACATTATCAGAACCCGGAGCTTTACTCTTTCGGTGTCGGGCTTTCCGTCGACCTCATCATAATAGTTTTCATGTTTCTTGCGGGAGCAAACTTCAGCCTTTACTACCAGGCTCTGCGCGGCAAGTGGCTATTTTTTAAGGATATGGAATTCAAAGTGTACTCGGCGGTGCTCCTGGTCTCCATTCTGGTTATCACAATCGCACTGCTCGGCCACTCGCACTATATACATCTGGGCGATGCCTTGCGCGACGCAGCGTTCCAGGTAACGAGCATCACGACGACAACAGGCTACGCCACTGCGGATTTCGACAGCTGGCCGACGGTTGCACGCACGCTCCTCATTTCCCTAATGTTTATGGGAGCTTGCGCAGGAAGTACGGGCGGCGGGATGAAGGTCGTGAGGTGGATCATACTTGTCAAATGGGCGTACCGGAGCGTCATCCATTCGTTCAAGCCGCAGACCGTGATGCATATCAAGATCGGTTCGCTCGCGGTCGACCGCGACGTCGAAGGACAGGTGGTCGGATTCGCCATCATTTTCATCGGGGTATTTGCAGTCGGAACGCTTCTCATCTCCGCTTTCGGCCACGACCTTACCACGAGCTTTTCGAGCGTGATTGCATGCCTGAGTAACATCGGCCCCGGACTCTCACTCGTCGGCCCAACCGTCAACTATGCGTTCTTCAGCCCGTTTGAAAAGATGTTCTTAGCCTGGTGTATGCTCGTGGGCAGGCTTGAAGTGTACGCAATGCTCGTTGCATTCGCGCCGGGATTCTGGAAAAAGTAAGCGGCATCACGTGATTGAAGATGCGCATTCAACGACCAGCGTTATTTCTCGTCCTTTACTCGCCTGCCGCCGTGTATTTTTTGCAGCTCGGCGCTCGCTTCGTTCGCAATGCTCGCCGCCATCTTCAGGATCGTCGCGAACTCCGCACCTGCACCCTCGACCGCGGGCATCGAGTAGGTGAACATAATCGTATCGTTTTCCAGGCAAAATGCTCCGATGCGCACGCTTGCGTTCCTCGTAAGAAGGTCCTTATAGAGGTTTACGCCGATGCGCGGTTTTATCAGCACAGGGCATTCTATGTTGATAAAATTGCCGTTTTCTCCGCCTGTGTCCGGCGTGAGGATAACAGCGATCGAGCCTGTTGCGAAAAGGTACGATTCGCCATGCAGCGGGGCATCAATGCCCATTTCATCAAGCCATTTTTTTAGCAGTGCATCAGTCATAAACTTTGCCGTTCCCTGAAAAGTCGGGCGGGATTGTACCACAAC
>JAGGVC010000103.1 GCA_021158185.1 bacterium
AGCCTGAAATTTCGGATGGATAGTACAATAGGCATGCGGGAAATTTCGTTTCGGAGGAGATTCTGATGAATGATGTGAAGGCGTATCCGAACCTCATCGGCGGCGAGCCGTGCGAATCGGGCGATCCGGTGACGATTACGAATCCGCACGACAATTCCCCCATCGGCGCGGTTTTCAACGCGGCGAAGGACGATGCCGCGCGCGCGATTACTCTTTCCGTGCGCGCGTTCGAATCAACGAAGCGAATACCCGCGCACGCGCGAAAGAAGATTTTAGGCGATCTCGCCAAGCTTGTCTCTGAGAATGCTGGTGATCTCGCAGAGCTTCTCTGCCGTGAGAATGGAAAGCCGATTGCGCTCGCGAAGGGCGAAATATCCCGCGCCGTGGGCACGCTTGAGCTTTGTGCAGAGGAGGCCGGGCGGCTCGTCGGCGAGTACATCCCGTTCGACTCGGATGCCGCAGCGGTCGGACGGTTCGGACTCACCCGCCGCGTTCCAGTCGGCCCCGTGACTGCGATAACACCGTTCAATTTTCCCCTGAACCTGCTTGCGCACAAGGTCGGCCCCGCCATCGCGATCGGTGCGCCGATCATCCACAAGCCCAGCGTGCAGGCGCCCCTCACGGGATTCGAGTTCGCAAGGCTCGTGTACGAAGCGGGCTGGCCGAAGGATGCGTACAGCACAATCTACGCCGAGCCCGATGTGGCGCAGCTTCTCGTGACCGACGAGCGAATCGGCGTTCTTTCGTTCACCGGAAGCGACGCTGTGGGCTGGCACTTAAAGAGCATCGCGGGCAAAAAGCGCGTGCTGCTCGAACTGGGCGGAAGCGCAAGCTGCATCGTGGAGCCGGATCTGCCCGATCTCGACTTCGCGCTTTCCAGGTGTGTCACCGGCGCGTTTTCATTCAGCGGACAGATCTGCATCTCGGTGCAGAGACTCATGATCAACGACGCGATTTATGACGATTTCGCCGCGGAATTCGTCGATCGCGCGCGCGATCTTGTGTGCGGAAATCCGATGGACGAAAAGACCGACCTTGGCCCTGTGATAGACGATGCGGCGGCGGCGCGCATCGAGAAATGGATCGACAATGCGGTCGCGGCGGGCGCGCACGTGCTCACGGGTGAATCGCTCGGCAATCGGATGTTCAGGCCGTTCGTGCTCGAAAACGTGCCGGACGGTACCGAGGTTGGATGCAGGGAAGTATTCGGGCCGGTCGTTGCGCTGTACCGCTATCACGATCTCGATGAGGCCATCGAAATGACGAATTCGAGCCGCTATGGTTTGCAGACGGGAATTTTCACGCGCGACATCGGGAAGGCCATGAAAGCGTGGGACGAAATCGACGTCGGCGGACTCATCGTAAACGACGTTCCAACCTGGCGCACGGATGCGATGCCGTACGGCGGCACGAAGGATTCAGGCGTCGGGCGCGAAGGCCCGCGCTACGCGATCGAGGATATGACCGAGATCAGAACCATGGTGATCAACCCGTGATCGCGCCTGTTGCGCGCCGCCCTAATCATCTTCCGCGTCGTTCTCGGCTTTTTCTTTTTCCTTCTCAAGGAACAGTTTTATGATATCGCGCGCTCCTTCGAATTCATCGTCGGGCAACACCTGCACGAAGCTTGGATCGGGCAGAAGGTAAACAGTCGGCAGAACGAACACTCGTCCGGTTTCAAGCATGGCGCTCGTATCGACCGAAAGCCTGCCCTGCGCGCCGATGGTTATCGCGTACTCGCCGGGCGGAAGCTCGAGACTGAGCGGAAGCGGGTTCGCGCCCAGATCGAGGCCGTCCGCAGTTACGATGCGCGCGAAGCTTCGCTCTGCGGGTGCCTCGATGATCAGCCTGGACATGCCGAGCGCGTCTTCGAGTAGCGGGAGATCGTCGGCTGCGCCTGGAACGAGTATCGCGCCGCCCGCGCCGGCTTCAACCGCTTCATCGCGCTCTTCAACTTCCGCATACTTGGCCTCGTACGCGTGCGTCGTCAGAAGCGCGTAATCCCTGATCAGCATCGTAACCGCCGCGGCCTGCGGAACCTGGACTACGCCGAGGCGCGCCGCGTGAACGCGCACGCGATCGCGCGCGTAGTAAAACAGCTCGCCCGCGGACAGAATTCCGTCGCGGTTCGCATCCGCAAATCCGTTGAGCCCTTCCACTATGTAGTAAGTGAAAAGCCCGCTTTCGATCTCGGAGAGCTCGACGCTCTGCTGGTCGTGCGCGCTCGCCGTGAGAACGATTTTCCCCGTTACACTCGCCTGTCTCTGCCAGAATTCTTCGCCCTGAGACTGCACACCGCCGAGGCTTTTGCCGACCTGCAATCCGCTGAAGCACGAGTCCACGATTGTAAGCACGTGCTCGCTCGGCAGATACGAGATCAGGCGCGCGATTTCGTCGAAGCCGACCGCGCTTTCCGCTATCTCTGCGCTCCGCGTATCCATCGTGATGAAATACCGGCGGATTCCGTCCGGCCTCGAATCGTCCGGAACCGGGATGCCATGCCCTGAAAGGTAGATAAATACGAGATCGTCGCGGCCTGCATGTGCGGGAAGCCAGGTTTGAAGCGCATAACGCAGGTTCGCGGATGTGGCGGAGCCGTCGCCTTCTTGTGCGAGAAGCAGCGCGTTTTTCCTGTCGAAGTACGGCATCCCGCCGTCAGCCGCGCGCACGTCATCGCCCGCCGAATCTCCGTTAGCTCCGTACGCGTTCGTAAGCGCGCCCAGCATCGCGCGCGCGTCCCGCCCCGCGTACGAAAGATCGGGAAGTGCATCGTCAATGTAATCGTCTATTCCGATCAGCACCGCCCACACGTTCGGGAATTCGGGAGGCGGCACGGGCACAGGCGTAAGCACGTCCGACTGAACCGCCGCCGCAAGCAACAATGCCAGCGACAGCGCAATCAGTGCGTGCGCGCCGAGCTTGAGTCGTGAAACCTTCTGCTTCGAAATCCCGCCCGTCAACCGTCCTCCAAAATCGGATCGTCAGTCCAGATTCACTCGCCCATTATATTAACTTACATTCCAACAGAAAGGTTTACTCCTTGCGGTATCTACAGCCGATGAGATGCGGTCGAGCGCCCAGGCGCATGACGGATCAGCCTGCATAATGTTCTCGCTGGCATCGGCCAGCAGCGCATGTCACGTAGGTGGTATGATTGTAAATGATGGGGCAGTGTCGGAATGCTGTCCCTGTAAAACGCCTGCGGATATCCTGGAGGAAGCGATGGAAAACGAGAATGCCGCAAAAGTCAGCGAGAAGGTTTTTGTCGATGACGATTACTGTTTCGCATGCGGCCAGAAAAATCCGATGGGGCTGTGCCTTACTTTCACGCTTTCGGACGATGGAACCTGCACGACGGAGTTCACGGGGCTGCCCCATCACCAGGGGTTCAAGGGCGTGCTGCACGGCGGGATCATCGCGACGGTGGCCGACGACCTGATGAACAATCACCTTTTCAGGATGCATGGCGTCTCGACCGCGACCGCGGAACTTAAAATGAGATTCAAGAAACCCGCACCGCTGCTTGAGCCGCTCACGTTCACGAGCCGCAGGATGGGCGGCAGGGGCAAGATCCACGAAATGGAATGCGATG
>JAGGVC010000079.1 GCA_021158185.1 bacterium
CAGCGCTTTACGAAAACCTCGAAAGCCTGATTGAGAAATTCGAGGAACACAGCTAGCGGAATCCGGGTCTAAACTATGGAATAATATGTTTCATTTTTCGCCCGGTGAGCCGAGAACGAATCCGAAAATTGCGCCGAAGATCGTGGTGCCGTACCAGCTACCGAGAATCCCTCAGCCGCCCGTCCGGCATCCTATGAGCAGGTAATAGCCGAGCCCGACCGCCGCGCCCAGAATCGTGAAAAGCACAGTCCGCATCCACGGATACATTTTGAAAATTCCGCTCATATTCCTTCTGTCCCGCAAACTCCGCTCTTTTTCCGCATCCGCTCACCCCGTGCGTCAGAACGTGACTATCCGCTCGCAGTCCGTGATCCAGTTTACGAAGTCCGTTAGAGCCGAAACGATGACGCCGTCGAGTATCTCGTCCTTGTCGATTCCGGCGCGGTCCATGCAGGTGCCGCACGCCCGCACGGTTGTGCCGCTTTCGAGCATCTGAGCAAGTATCCGGTGGGTCTCGTTCTGGGTCTCGTTCTCGGCGACGCCGAAGCTTCTGTGCGCGTTCCATACGCCGTCGTTCATAAGGAAAACGCGCACATCCATGCCCATTTCCCAGGCCTTGTTCGCCGTCCTCACGGCGTTCCAGGCAATGTCGGTTCCATTATCGGCTCTGTAGTTGATGATAACTAGGAGTCTCATAATTCTCCGTCCCTCCGGTTCATCCGTTCAATCAGTGACACAAAGAAATACTCCCGCATGCACAGGATTCAGACGATATTATAGCCTGAGGGATGCGTAAAACGGATGGGCATACTCGTAGAAGGCATATCTTTCAAGAGAGATTTTATTCTGACGGCTGTGCCAGTGCAGACTTGCCGCGCCGGAGGTTGAGCGAATGGCTTGACTTATTACTCAGAAAACCATACCATATTATGTGAAGAGAGATGCGCTAGGGGAATCGGGTATCATTTAGTGGCAGTTTTCGGTGCGATATCTGTATGGAAGGTTCGAGGAAAGGTGGAGAGCATGAGTGGCAGCAAGGAGTTTCAATTAGACAAGAGCGGCAGATTTATTCACCCGGATCCCGCTGTTCAGCAGCATATTTCTATTGCTGAACTAAGCATGAATATATATGAGAGGACCCTAATTGCGATGGGTCTTGTTCCGCCTCGCAGAAAGGGCGTTTTTCTTCTGCGATCCGAGTCGAGTAAGAGCGAAGAATGGAATTTACGCAAGGAGGAAAAATGGTACCGACTTTCCAGGAGATAACTGAGAGTATAACCAGCCCCGATGAATGCCATGCCGAGCGGCAAAAAACCATCAGAGAAATTGAGAGTATCACTAGCAGGAGGCTTTTGGTTTACTTTGCAGAATTTGGAAAACCGCTATCTCATTTCGATATCGATGACAAGTTGATTTTCTCTGATCTAATTGAAGATGTTCAGGAAGGAAATGTAGATATTCTGATTCACAGTCCGGGCGGAGTAGTGGAAGTTACAGAGTCAATCGTAGGAATGCTCCACGCCAAATTTAAGGATATCAGATTCGCAATTCCTAATATGGCAAAATCAGCCGCAACGTTGCTGGCATTTTCAGGCAGTTTGATACTGATGGATGCTCGGAGCGAGCTTGGACCAATTGATCCTCAGTTGCAGTATATGACGATTGACGGGCCGAAGTGGGAAGCTGCCCAGGACATTCTATCTGGCTTCCAAGATGCAATTGAAGACCTACGGAAAAAAGGACCGGAAGCTTCCTCAGCATATGTGCCGCTTCTGAGCAAGTATACAATTGGAATGCTGCGAGAATGCAAGAATGCAAATGCACTGTCGAGATCGCTTGCCGAGACTTGGCTTTCCCTGTATATGTTTGCCGGGGAGGATGGGGAAAAGGCTAAGGAAATCGCACATTTCTTTGTGGAGCGTGACAAATCCCATTCGCATTCGCGCGCGTTTGGGATTGATGTTTGTATTGAGGAAGGCCTAAAGATATTGGATTTAAGGAAAAACGATAACAGAAATCTCGGTAGGTTACTATGGAAGCTTTGGTGCCTGCTTTATATTGAATGCCAACATACCGATATTTGTAAAATTGCCGAGCATTCCAGCCTTTTTCTGCCTTATAGCGTGGCTTTGATGCCGCCAAGCTTGGAGCCTCCCCAAGGTGCATCACCAAATACCGCAAAGGATGAATGAAATCGTTCTGGTTTACGGATCTTTGGATGCATTATCGCACGAACATGGCATGTGAGTGCTTACCGGGAGGTGAAATATGTCAGACGGAGTCGGTAAGGTGAACGTGAGTGATGCGGTGCTCGGCATCGAAGAGAAAGTCATCGGATGGCGGCGCGATTTCCATATGCATCCCGAAATCGGGCTAGAAGAGGTGCGCACGAGCGAGAAGGTCAAGGAGCATCTAAGCGCGCTCGGGATACCGTTCAAGGTGTATGCGAAGACAGGCGTCGTGGGGCATCTCGATAGCGGGAAGCCCGGCCCGACGATAATGCTCCGCTCGGATATGGACGCGCTGCCGATGACCGAGGAAAACGACGTTCCGTACAAATCGGTGAATGAAGGCATGATGCACGCGTGCGGCCACGACTCGCACATCGCGATGCTCATGGGTGAGGCAGAAATCCTTGCCAAGGAAGGGCTTGAGCGGGGGAGCGTCAAGTTCTGTTTCCAGCCCGGCGAAGAGGGGAGGGACGGCGCGAAGCTCATGATAAAGGACGGTGTGCTCGAAGACGCCCCGAAGCCTGACGTGATTCTCGGAATGCATGTATGGAACAACCTGCCTGCGGGACAGACGGCGGCGCTCGACGGCGGGTGCATGGCGGGCGTGCACGAGTTTGAGATCGAGATTACGGGCAAGGGCGGGCACGCCGCGATGCCGCACCAGTGCATCGATCCGATACTCATAGGAAGCCACATCGTGACCGCGCTCCAGTCGATCGTGAGTAGAAAAACGAATCCGCTGGATCGGCTCGTCTTGAGCATTTGCCAGTTTCATTCGGGGACGGCGTTCAACGTCATTCCTCCGAGTGCGATATTGTGCGGCACGGCGAGGATGTTCGATAAGGAAATAGCGGCGGAGATTCCGCACATGATCGAGGAGATCGCGTCCGGAGTCGCGCGTTCCTTGGGCGGTACGGTGAAGATTGACTACGACATCAAGCTTCCGCCGACGATAAACGATCCTGTGGTTGCGGCGTTCGCACGCGGAATCCTCGCGGGAATCGTCGGCGAGGAAAGGGTGGTGGACGCAGAGCCCTCGATGGGCGGAGAGGATTTTTCGCAGTATCTGGCCGAGATTCCGGGCGCGTTCGTGTTCCTCGGCAGCAATAATCCGGCAAAGAACGCGGATATGCCGCACCATCACCCGAAATTCGATATTGACGAGGAAATGCTCAAAGTAGGCGTCGAATTGGCCCTTCGTTTCGTCCGCACGTGGGGGAAGTAGCGGGTCAGTCTGCCTGATGGAAGCTTGTTCTGTCTTGGAAGAGAATTATTACTTCCCCACGCAGAAATTCGCAAAGATCGTGTCGAGTACGTCCGTGAGCACATCGCGCCCCGTGATCGCGGCAAGCGCGTTCTGCGCTTCTGTTATATCGATTGTGACGATATCGGTCGGCACTCCCTGCCTGAGCGATTCCGACGCCTGATCGAGCGCTTTGAGCGCGGCATTGACAAGTGCATAGTGGCGCTCGGTGATGAGTACGCGATCCGCGGTGTCCTCGACCGACAGACTCTCGATGAGCCACCTTCTGATCTCCGCTATGCCGCGTCCGCTCTTTACGCTTGTGATAAACACGGTGAATTCCGGATGCTCACCGATCTTTTCGGAAAGGCTTGCGAGTTCATCGTCTGGCAGAAGATCGACCTTGTTGAAGATGTGTACGAGTTTCTGCCGGTCGCCTACGCTCGGCGCGCCCAGCAGGCTAGACTTGGGATCGACGCAGGCCGATGTATCTATGACGTAGAGAACGACATCAGCTTCCGAGATAACTTCTTCCGTGCGCTCGATCCCCGCTGCTTCCACGCGCTCCGCGTCCGTACGCAGCCCAGCCGTGTCGATAAGAGTGAGCGTGAGCTTGTCCCATCCGAGCGTGAGTTCGAGATAGTCGCGCGTCGTTCCGGGCTCGTAATCGGTAAGAGCGCGGTCGAATCCGCAGAGCGCGTTGAAAAGGCTCGATTTGCCGACGTTCGGCGCGCCCGCGATTGCGACGCGGATGCCTTCCCGAATAACTTTCCCGCGGTCGTAGTAGGCAATGAGCTCCCCGATTTCAGTTGTGATTTCGGCGATGGTTTCGCGCATTCCATCACGCTCGGCATCGTCGGAAACGTGTGCTGCCGCCGCGATGCTTTCTCCGTTCGGTCCGGGCGCGCGCGCGCGCGTTACATCGCTGGTTTCCCCTGGATAATCGAAGATCACCTCGAGTTCGGCTCGCATTTTCACCAGGCGTTCGTACCACTTGTTCACAGCGTCGCGCAGCCCGCCTGCGAGCATGTTGCGTGCAAGCTCCACCTGCGACCGGCTGCGCGCTGCGATGAGTTCTTGCACGGCTTCGGCCTGTGTGAGATCGAGCTTGCCGTTCAGGAATGCGCGCGCGGTGAATTCGCCGGGGCCGGCTTCGCGCGCGCCGAGCGCGATCAGAGTTTCAACGACTTCCCGTCCGAGAAGCGGGTTTCCGTGGATGCTGAATTCCACCATGTCCTCGCCCGTGTAGCTTCGGGGTGCGCGATACCAGATTGTGATGCAGTTGTCGATCAGCTTTGCTGCGTCCGAATGTTGCTCGTATGACGAGCCCTTGTCCGATAATGTACCCGGGCGCATAAGCTCGGTATGGAATGCCACGGGATTCGAGCCGCGAAACTCGGTGGAATCGGGTTCTCGCACACAGATCGCGCGCGCGATCGCGTGCGCGTTATTCCCGCTCAAGCGAACGATAGCCAGTGCGGCGGGGCTTGAACCTCCCGCCCAGGCGACAATCGTACCGGATTTTGATATTTTCAAGTCCATAGCGGTCAAGTGAGACATACGTTGTTGAATGGTAATTATAACGTAGTGCTGCTGAATGCTCGCTAATCGTTCAAGCTAAGAAATCTAGTATGCGACTTGTCTGCAATGTCATTATAGGGCTAGCCTCGAAGTCAATTGGATTTTCGCGTATACCCAGTTGGTGATACAATCCTGCTTGGCGCGACATTTCCTGCTGTCACCAGGCCAAGCGTCTTTGTCGGTTCGTTTTCTCGAATCGCATGAGTTGCGCGACACCAAAATAATGGAGTTTTTGGAGTAATGGAATGACCGGACTTGATGGAAACTGTATTTTCTGCAAGATAATCATTGGCGAGATTCCAAGCCATAAGGCGTATGAGGATGAGCGATTTCTCGCATTTCTCGATATAGCCCCGATCGATCGCGGGCATACGGTTCTCATTCCCAAGGTTCACGTGGAAAACTGCCTTGAGCTTCCGGAAGAGCACTTGAAGGCGTTCGGTGAAGTCGTTTCCGTGCTTGGAAAAAGACTGCGTGAA